>JBHLKC010000361.1:0-3601 GCA_048887065.1 Candidatus Hodarchaeota archaeon | reverse complement strand
CCCTCTTTTTATGGGCACATTTGGTCCTATTGGTGGCCTGCTTTCTGAAAAGATTAATCTGAGAAAATTGACTACTATTGGGGCTTTATTACTAGGATTTTCAATTATGGTCCTTAGCTTTTCAATTGATCAGTCTTTAATCATCATTCTACCCCTTATCGCTCTTTCAGCAGGATTTTTAGCGATTTTTACCAGTTCTAATGGAACTTCAGTCATGAATGCTTCTCCTAAAGCCAATATCAGCATTGTCTCAGGTTTAATAGGACTCTCAAGAAATATCGGTTTCGCTTTAGGGACAACATTATCTTCAGCTCTTTTTGGCTTATTTTTTTCCTCAAATAATCCTACTAATGTAACATCGGGTCCCATATTTCTAACAAGCTATTATTCAAGCTTAGGAGCAACTTTCTTCATTTTTGCTTTGTTTTCCTTCATAGGGGCATTTATATCAAGATTGAGGGATTAACAAATAAATTATTCATTTAAAACAATGATTATTGGGTCTTAATAATTAATCAGATGTAAATTGGGATGATTTTGTGAGACGATTTATGATAATTTCAAATACAGTTGATACTACGAAACCCTTGTCACTTAATTCATTAACAGCGTATGGTCGCCTGGATGTGTTATGCAGATGTATAACAGCAGCATTTTTTCTCTCTGACACGTTCCGAAAAGACGTGATCATATCTTTATATTTTAAAAAGAATGAGAAAATTTTAGAAATATATGGATCTCAGGTTAAAGGACTTAATCCAGATGAACGAGCAATAGCAGGCGTACTGAGACGAGTTTTTTCTGGAAAAGAGTACAATGGTATAACATTTCACAGCATGGAGTTAGAGGGTCTCCTTATTAACTTAACACCTCTTGTTCTAGATTCTAGCGGAGAAACTTCAGTCCAACAGCTTGAGAACCATAATAATATCTTTGTAATCGGTGATCAGTTGGGTTTCCAAGAGGAAGATCGAAATTTGCTTAAAAAATTTAGTAAACTATCTTTAGGTCCAAATGCCTACTTAAGTTCCCAAACGATCACAATTCTTAATTATCTTCTAGATAATCTTGAGATTTGATTAAAAGGTTGAGGCTTCCATTAAAGAAATAATCTTATTATTAGAAAAAAGAAAAAATTAAAGATTTAATAGAGTCTAGAATACTGGTATGTAATATCAAATATTAATACCAATCCAAATGCAAATACTTGGAGTAGTTTGAATATGCTTGATTCATTGAGCTCTTCTTTACGAACTGCAATCATGAAAATTCGTGGTGCACCAATTGTTGATGAAAAAGTGATAGAAGAACTTATCAAAGATTTGGAAAACGCCTTGTTAGCTGGGGATGTAAATCTTGAGTTAGTAATGAATATTAGCGACGAGGTTAGAGAAAGAGCTCTCAAGGATCAGATACCTGGGGCTGTCAGTCGTCGGGAGTACACCCTAAAAGTCCTTTATGATGAGTTAACAAAGTTATTGGGCAAACGTCATGATCCCCTCCGACTCAATCCCAATGAAACTTCAGTTTTAATGTTTATTGGAATTCAAGGGTCTGGGAAAACAACATCTATAGGGAAAACTGCGAACTATTTCCAGAAAAGAGGATTTAAAGTTGGAGTTATCTGTGGAGACACATTTAGGCCAGGAGCTCTTGCACAACTCCAACAATACCTAAAAACAATTAATGTAGAAGTCTATGGAGACGAGAAAGAAAAAAAGGCCTCTAAAGTAATTAAAAATGGTTTGAAGTATTTCAAAGAAAAAAAGAGTATCAATCTCATTTTAATCGACACAGCAGGACGTCATAAAGAAGAAGAGGCCTTATTAAAAGAAATGAAGGACATTAGTCGGATTGCCACACCTACAGAGATTATCCTAGTGATCGATGCTACGATTGGGCAACAGGCTCAATCACAAGCCGACGCTTTTAACCGTGCCACACCTTTCGGATCAATTATTTTGTCTAAACTCGATGGTTCAGCAAAAGGTGGAGGTGCAGTTTCTGCTGTTGCAGTAACTGGAGCTTCAATCCGATTCTATGGTGAAGGAGAGAAAATCCAAGATTTGGTGGAATTCAATCCAACTAGATTTGTAGGATCTCTTTTAGGTATGGGAGATATCGAAGGTTTGATAAATAGTGTTAATCAAGCGTTTGATGCGGAGGATACAGCAGAACTTAGCCAAGCTTTCAAAAAAGGAAAGCTAACTCTTCGTCATTTTAAGATACAAATGGAAAATGCAAGTAAACAATCTTCTATTGGAAAAATGATTTCAAAAATCCCAGGGATTGGAGCATTAGCTGGCCAACAAGCAGGATTGGATGCAGAAGCTCAAAGAAATATGAAAAGATTTGTGGCAATATGTTCTTCTATGACCGATGAGGAACTGGATAATGCTAGGATTATAAAAGGACAACGAATCCAACGTATAGCTCGGGGTTCAGGTACAACTCCTCAAGATGTAAAATTACTACTTAATCAGTTCAATGTAATGAATAAGCAATTAAAGACAATGCGAAAAATGAGAGGACGCCGTGGAGCCCAGCAAGGTCTACCTCCAGGTATGGAAGGCTTATTTGGCTGAAGATATAGAAGATGTCAATGAAATTTCACCAAAGTACTGGGAAATTTTAAAATTTTAATCATAGACATGTCTATATGATTTAAATCCATTTTTTTTAATATTTTATACTATCTTCTATAATTAAATTGGATATAGGCTTGTTTACATTCATTTATTCTCTAAATTTATAAACAATTAAAGATAATTAACTATAGGCCTGTCTATATGGATTTAGGCCTGTCTATATTAATTATAATAAAGACAAATTAATAATCCATTAATCAGTTCATTCTTCCCTCTTCGAATATCAATAGGGAGTTCTATAACCAAAAAGAATGCTCCGACCGGGAGTTTCAGACTATAAACGCCTCGTTTATGCCTTTTGAACCCGGGTCCCAGGGGGACTCCTATGAGCCCTCATCAGGGACTCCTATTGAGAGCCCTGAATGATTGACCGAGTTATACCATTGCTATATTTTAGAGCAATGTCTACACTATCGGAGCAAAACGCTTAGAGATCTTTTTAGATGCTGGGGGGGGGCTTTTCAAAGGGTAAATCACAACTTACCCTAATTTGAACCCCCGACTTCGGGATATCCCGTCTGAAAGCGCGTATGTTGCCCTTAAAATGTGAGGATTATTCTCAGATTATGAGTCCCGCGCTATACCAGGCATCACCACGATAATACTACTATTACCGTTTAAGCCACCCCAGCAGTTCGGGTTGAGGTTTTTCGCCCGATATAGGGAGTGAACCTACAGTATCGTTTGCATGGGCTTTAAGATTAAAAATTTATGCTGGAATCAAATATTCTTTCACTGGATATAAGAAGATCTAGAAGTGTGGACAATTTTTTAAAATTGAGAAAGAAGGGGGAATTAACTCACGAGATCAATTAAAACTGATACTGTCACAAGTATTTATATAATACCCATATTTCCAAACAGAATTTGATGAATAAGCCCCGATGGTGTAGTCTGGCCTAGCATTGATGGCTGTCAAAGACTTGCCAAGTCTGACAGTCTGCTGATCCCAT
>JBHLKC010000360.1:0-3605 GCA_048887065.1 Candidatus Hodarchaeota archaeon | reverse complement strand
AGACTAACTTGATGATTTTCTCGAAGTTTTTTCTTTAAGTTTTGGCGATCAACATCTTTATCCAACAAAACAATATATTTGTAATAATTGCAACTTAAGGTGTTGGGTAGAGATACTAAATATACCTTTGGTATCGATTTTAACTCTCTATCATAGATTTTGGCAATCATTTGGCGACGTTCTATGAATTCTTTCAATCTACCTAATTGACTCAATCCAAGAATAGCATTTATCTCTGGTAATCGCCAATTATATCCTAGATCAACATGATAATTCCCATGAAATCCCGCTTTTCCTTGATCACGGTAAATTCTTGCCTTTTCATTAATTCTTTCATCATTAGTTGTAATCATCCCTCCTTCACCTGATGTTATCACTTTTGTAGGATAAAAAGAGAAAGAAGCAGCTGTTCCAAAAGAACCTGCATGTTCCCCATTTAAATGGCAACCATGAGCATGAGCTGCATCTTCAAGAAGGATTATATTATTATCACGACAGATTTTCTTTATTTCAGAAATTTTTGGTGAAATAATCCCACCGATATGGACAATTATTACTACTTTAGTTTTTGATGAGATTGCTTCTTGAAGAAGATTAGGATCTAAAGAAAAAAACTCCTCCTCAATATCAATGAACTTTACTTGTCCACCAGCATGAAGAACAGCTGCAGGAGTAGCAAAAAAAGTGTTCGTTGGGCAGATTACTTCGCCATTGTCAGGATTGAGTATTCTTAGACAAATCTCAAGTGAGCTTGTCCCACTGTTGGTAGCAATTGAATACTGAACTCCATGCATTTCGGCAAAAGTGTTCTCAAATGCTTTGGTATAGTCACCTAGTGTTAACCAACCAGATGAGAGAACACCTCGGACATTTTCAATGATTTTTTCTTTATCTTCATCCGAAAAATAGATTTTCGCTGCGGGAATTTTCATATTTGGTCGAGATATTGCTTCCCAAAATCTGATATAAAATCGTTATTAAGATCTGATGCATTCCTCATTAGTAAATAAGAAAATTAAAAGGAAATCGGTTAAAAATAGAGAGAAAGTATGTTTCTATAAAAATGAAAACAATAGAATTAGATAAGAAAAGAATGCCCATAATCAGAGTTTTTGTATAAGAAATACCAACCTGGGATATTTTCTATAATGCCCACTAGGTTTAAGTTTTATGAAGTCCCCAGAAGGATAAGGATCAGGTGCAAAAATCCTTATTTGTTTCGGATTATTAAAATAGTTGAGAATCAATTTCGGATCAGTTGGAGTTTCATAAATAATGAAATCCCAATTTATTACATCGTTAAGGATCATCCCTTTGATATTCTTAAGAATTTGTTTTAATTTTCCAATTCCTTGATTTATTTTGATTTGTTTTTGAAAAAGAGCTGATATTTCAGAATTCCGTGAATTCTGAATATCAAAAAGGATATAGCCATTCTTTCGTGTTACCCTCACCATCTCTTGGAGGGCTTTAGGGAAATTTGGAAAAAAAAATGTTGAATGAAAACAATAAACAGCATCAAAATTGTTTTCACGGAATTCTAAATTTTCTGCATCTCCTACTACGCTTATAATTTCTGGAAAATTAAGATAACATTTTTCTATGAGCCTAGGAGAGATATCAACGCCATAGATGCTATATCCAGCTTTGATAAGGAACTGACCAAATGGAAATCCAGTACCAATACCTACCTCCAGAATTTTCCCTTCCTTAGGGAATACGCTCGTCATAATCTCACATAGGGCTTTATCATATTCGAGAAAGCCATATTTTTTTTCCCGTGCCTTTATCCAGAATTTTGAATATTCGTCTCTCATAAAACGCTTTTGTTTATCTTCGATCAAGAGAATATCACTATTTATCCTTGTTTGATGAATTTCTTATTAAGTCACTATGAAGGTTTATTCATTATTTTTGAAGTAGGATAGATATATTCAAAATAGCTCACAAATATTATATTGAATAATGAAGATGAATATTGAATTATAAAACTATTATAGAGTAATAAGAAATTTCTTTCCTTAATTACTGATCCCCTTTTATCCTTATTTTCGTAGGATGAGAATTTTTCTTTTTTCCAAAAAAAGCTTAAAATATTGAGCTAATATCCATAATTGGATGGACAAATAACTCCAAGAATCAAAAAATATATTGGAAAATCTGTATTTTCAATTAATTTGACATTTAATATTGATAATGATATTTTACAACATTCTACAGCTTTTATTCAATAGGTGGGTTCACTGGAATCAATATCAATTAAGAAAAACTTCGCTGCAAGTTTTATGACAACAGTTTTTATTGGAATTTTGAATGTCTTCTACCCTATAGCGATTGGATTTCTCTTTTCATTAGAATATATTGCTATTTTAGCCTTAATTCTATCTTGGACACAAATATTAAGTATTCCAGTCTCAAATGGAATTGCACCAGCTTCTTTACAGCACATAGCATCGAAAAATAAGGTTGAGAGGGATATTGTCCAAAGTTCTTCTGTTTATCTTGCAGTTTCATGGATTATTCTGTTTACATTCATTTTTCCTTTAACATTTCACCAATTTCACAGACTTTCATCAATAAATCTTAGTTTAATTATCTCCAATACAGCTATATCATCATTTCATGTACTATTTCGTATGATGCTTCAAGGAAAAGAACTCTTTCAAACAGTTGCAGTATTTGAAGGGATTTCACTCGGAATTACTATAAGTTGTTTTAGTATCCTTTATTTAATGTACTTATCAAACCTTTTTTTTGATATATCAGTTTTCCTTTTAATTCCTGTTCTTCTGAATCATGTATCCTTTGTTTTTCTGGCATTAAAAAATCTTGGCCTATCAATTTTTAACTATAAAACAATTTCAAGAATATGGAGTTATAAACTACTAAAATTTGCTTTTTTTGTTGGTTCTGGTAGTATTGTGTCCATTGGTCTTTCAAACCTACAAATTATTATTGCCAATCAAATTAGTGACCTTGTTACATTAGGTATATTCAGCTTTTGGAATTATATAACCCTTCCATTTGAAATTATTGCTATCGCACTAGGTTCGTTACTATTAGCAAGAGTGTCAAATTTATCAAAATCAAGTAAAGATGATGCAATGAATTTTGTAGTCAGTTTGAACAAAGGATTTTCTGAATTGATAATTCCTCTTTCATTAATTCTCATTTTTTTTATGTTCTACTTCTCTTTTGTGTTTGATGTTTTAACTTTTGATAGATATCTTGCATACTACTACTGGCCTATCATTCTCATGTTTTTTTTACGAGTATTGATCAATATTATGATTATTCCAGCAAGTACTTTTATAACTGCTTTTAAAGTAAAATTTAATTCCATTATAGCTATATTAATGTTCATTACTACTGTATTAACATGGATATTTTTTGTAAAGATACTAGATTTATTCGTTTTACCATTAGGGATATTAAATGCGTTTATTGCTGTAATGTTATTCGGACAGTTCGTACTGTCTTACTATAATAGACGATGGTCAGGAATAAATATTCATTTTCTAATTTTTATCCTCTTTACATTTATTATTGGTTTTTTCATTGCAGAGAGTTTTAATCCCATAATAGGTTTTATATTTTTGTTATTG
>JBHLKC010000359.1:0-3607 GCA_048887065.1 Candidatus Hodarchaeota archaeon | reverse complement strand
ATAACAGATTGTCACATATTCTTCCTTTGTTCTAAGTTCTCGCAAATTATCAGTTACTAGGACAAAGATTCTTTGGACAAGCTCAAAAATATGTGGAATCTCATCTTCTATATCATAAATAATCGTTGTCAATGTTTTTAATGAAATACCTGAATCCCAACCTTCAATAAAGCTAGTCATATATTCTGGAGCGATGATTTCATTTAATTCTCTGTGCAAAATTTCTTCAGTCATTAAGGTTGGTATGTATTTTCTTAAGTAAACCATTAGGAAGATTTTCTCCCTTGCTCGTTCTAATCTTGTGTGATCGTCAAGATCTTCCTCTTCGTCCAGAAATTTTGGATTAAAATGTTCTAATATTGATCGTGACCACTCATCCATGCGAATTCGTGTAATTGGATCAAGATGAGTCATAATAGAGTCAGAAAGTAGATTATCAAGCCTTAATGACATGCTTTTTGGAGAATAAAATTTCATTAATCCGCCTGGATGCAAAGCTGATTTATCAGGAAGACGTAATAACAGAGAAGCACCACTGGATATTGCTAAGAGACCAATGCTAGCAGTAAATATAAATATACGAGCAAAAGGTGTCAATTGACGTAAATTTATTGCTGAAAGAAATACAAGAAATGAAATGATTACTGTAACACTTACAGAATAAGAACCACGATAAAGTAACTTAATCTTTCCTTGAATCTCATCAAATCCCTCGACACCTTGTATAAGTAAGCCTGTATTCATTATCCGTGTAATTTCTTCATTAAATGCTTTTTCCATAAAGAAGCCATTCATAGCAAAGGGTAAAGCTACAATAATGAGAATAATATATATCATTATGGTTAACAAACGGATTAATTCAATGAATCCTTCTGGATCAGACTCTATTAAAGGAATTTTCTGGAATAATTGAGCCAAACTTGTGGGATCAGTAGGTAGCAAAGCTTGAAAAAACAGTAGCACTGTTAAAAAGATGGGGAGAAGACCCAGAAACCAGATACCAATCTTACGGCAATAATTATTCAATATTGTTGTTAGATCCATAAATACTCATCCTTAGAATTATTATCAAACAGGTATTCTATTCTTATTATTAAATTTCTTCACATTTTCCTTTTGTTAGATATTCCATTTACTTTATAGCTCAATCTTAATGTAGATAAAACCCAGATCCACAGGATTTTGCAGTATTTAATTAAGTCCAGTTTTGTTTCAAAAGGAGAATTTCGATGCGTTGAAACGTGCTCCAAATCCCTGACAAATTTGCGTACCTAAATTCACTCCTTGTTTTACTGCTTGTTCTATATTTTTACCAGCAAGATATCCGTCAATGAAACCCGCACAAAAACCATCTCCTGCCCCAGTGGTATCGACAACTGAAATTTGACTTGTGGGAATATGACCGTGGTTATTTTCTGAATAATAAAAACACCCATTAGCTCCTAGGGTAATTAATATGGTTTTCAGATTTGGAAAATTATCACAGATCTTTTTAGCAATTTGAAAATTACTCTTCATTGCTTTATCAGAGTTATTATTAACTAACACATCAAATTCGTCTCTATTTCCAACTAGAATACTTGTATATGGTAAGATAGCGGCCTCTATCTCTGAACGACGTCTTTCAACGGTTGTATATGCAGCTAGATTAAGCATTGTCAATGGTTCTGATGGTTCATTCTTTCTAATAGTTTGAAAAAGATGTTTGACCGTTTCTTTTATTGGGAGACTTTCTAGTGTATAAGCAGAGGTATAAAACAGATTACTATTGAGAATGTATTCTAATTGAAGGTCTTCCCACTCAAGATCATCTAGACACTCTCCATTTCTTATAAACGAACGCTCACCATCTGGTTCAACAACTATGAGAATAGTAGCTGTTGGATATTTTTCCGAATATTTTAAGCGGCATTTAACATTAGCATGTTCTAATTCAGTTCTTAGGAAGTTACCAGCTGGATCATTGGCTATTACACCAGTTAATGAGACTTGATTCTTCAAAATACCAAGCCAGAATGATACATTCGCATCACACCCACCTCCATATACTCCTAATTCTTGAGATTCTATCTGACCTCCTATTTTTAACTTATTTAGGTCTGAACGATGAATAAAAATATCCAATGTTATATGTCCTAAACAATAAATCCCCTTTTTTTGGGTTATTTTTAGCAACATTTTTCCTCCGAGGCTTTTTCATGCCACATTGGAATAAAAAAGGAAGAATAGAGGATTTTATTCCTCTTCTGACTCGAAAGTCTGCTCAGGTTCAAATTCAGGTTTTGGTTCGGGTTCTGGCTCTGGTTCAGGTTCAATCTCAAGTTTGGGTTCAGGGCCAGCCGCAGGCTCAGATTCAGGTTCTGGAAGAACCTTACCAAACTCATCGGTCAGAGTTACTGAAGTAATTCCAAATCCAACTTCTATTGAGTCAATTATCATTTGATAGAATTTACCATGGAAAAATATATTGTAAAAGATTGTAACAAGAATGATGATCAATGAAACATTAATAATACAAAAGAGAACAAGATCAATAATAATTTGGATCCTCGCTAAAATATCGCCTGCTGCCTCAGCACTTAAAACTGCATCAGCCCCTAATGCAAATAGTGAGGCAATGGTAATAAAACCACCAGTTAAATTAGCTACTTTTTTTCCTACAAGCCAATTAAGTTTTGTTGCTGAATTATAGGCTTTCAATTTTGCATCCATTAACATCCAACCAAGTGGATAGATCAATGTGAAAACTAATGGTACGAAAATGAAAAGTATGATTTCTCTTACTAGAAAAGCAATAATATCATTACCAGGATTGAGAATTCTAGTTGGATTTCCCTCTGCAATAATTCCTGCAACTAAATTTAACAAGAATGCTGAAACTGATACCCAAGCAATTAATAAAACGATGAATTTATTTAAAATATGTGGAAAAGCTATCTTTCTTTTCTCTAGCGGAACATACTCCAAATAATGAACATGTCCACCTGTAAAGACCAATTTTAGAAATTTATTATCTACTAAATAGTGTGCTGCTTTGGGTGTAATTTTAAAACCTAATAGAAACCAAAAATAGATCACTAAAGAGGCTAAGACCAAGCTAATTGGAATACCAATCAAATTTGGAGGAATTGCAAAAGTTGGCAATTGAATCGGTTCGCCGTTGTTCACAAGATATGGTAAAATGAAAAATAGAATTGAGACTAAGACTAGAACAACAGCCATAATAATTCCTGATATAGCAAATTTGAATTCTGGATAGCGTAGACTTTGATACATTTCTTTAAGCGTTTCAAGCATATATTTACCTAAACGCTGGGTTTTAGTAGCAGGAAGTGTTTCTGCAGCCAATCCTGCTGATTCATTTGATTCGTTCATGTCACTTAGATTTTCATTCATTAAAGATCACCTTCATATATTTTAGTTTCAAGTCTTTTAATATATAAATCTGGAAATAGATGAAATTTATAATATTATTAACGTCTTCGCCTTCCCCAGTCAATGCTTTTCCAATCATCCTTAAGCTCTTGAGCAGGTGGTTCCTTCTCTGAACTTTCAATAGTAGATTTTCTATCAATGCCACTTAGTAGATGTTTTCTCACTTCCTCCT
>JBHLKC010000358.1:0-3612 GCA_048887065.1 Candidatus Hodarchaeota archaeon | reverse complement strand
AATGAAAGAATTCATTAAAAATTTATCAATTGAACAGCTAAATTCGCCAATTCCTCATCATGACTCGATTCTTCCGTTCATTAAAAATACTCCAGTGATAAAAATTATAGTAGAATATATGGCTCATGCTTTGACTCATTTAGGCCAAGCAATAGAAGTGAGGCGAATGTTGAATAAAGATATAGAGGGAATCAACTAGAATGTAATAGTTTTTATTTATATATACCAGACGGGCGTATTAACAAATATTTCTTTTTTTTTACAATTATTCTTTAGTATAACCTTTTTTCTTCATTTAAACTTGAAAACTGTTCTATTATATTGGTCTCTTTGAGAAATTTTGGCTTCTATTAATTTATGAATAATTGGAATGAAATTAGTATAAGATTTATACTTCAATCATTTAACTTAGGCCCTTGTAATGATTATAAATCTTGAATGAATGACTTAGTAGACAAAGTCAAGTCATAGAAATCCAATTCATAGATGTGTTTCGGCGCTGTTGGTGGAACATTGCAACTCAAAGTCAAAGGGGCCCAAGAAAACAATCTTGCCAATATTGATGTTGAATTCAAAGACGGTCTTACGGTTGTAACAGGGATTTCGGGTTCTGGAAAAAGCTCGTTGGTCTTTTCAACTCTCTATCATGAATCTCGAAGGCGTTTCCTAGATGTTTTTGCTCGTGGTTCTGCAAGTGCAAGATTAGCTCCGGCAAAGGTTAAAGAAATAACTGGACTAGGACCCACGATAGCTATTGAGCAAAATATTCTGAATAGGAACCCAGTGTCTACCCTTGCTACAGCTTCAGGTCTTCATCCCTTTTTTAGATTATTATATACAAATTTTGGGGAGAGAACATGCCCTAATTGTGGGAAAAGAATCCAGATATTCTCTGAAGATGAGATAATCAGTAAATTGTCAAAGCAGAGTCAGGATGAATCCGTTAAAATCCTCGCACCAATAGTAGTTAAAGTAAAAGGAAGTCACTCAACTTTAATTGAATTATTAGAACATGAATTTGGCTTAGAATCACTAATTATTGATGGACATCTATATAAATCCCAAAATTTGGATCCACAGAAAGAACACACTATAGAGATTCTAATCGCAGAAATTAATCATTCAACCAATATTAAAGAAATAAGAGAAATTTGTCAATTAGTTACTTCGTTGGGGACGAATAATCTAAAAATTCTTACTCAAGAAGGAACCCAATTCCACTATCCATTGTTGAATGTCTGTGTTTTTTGTGGTAAATGGTTACGAGAATTACGGCCATTATATTTTCATACTTCCTGTAAATATTGTAAAGGTGAAGGCTGTAAGCAATGTAAGAACACTGGATTACTACCAGAAGCAGCAGGTGTTTTTTGGAAAGGTTATAACCTACCTAGTCTGCTGAAATTATCTGTTGATGACGTTTATGATCTCTTCAAAGATCATAATCTGCCAGAAACAGCAGCACGATTAGTTTTAGAAATTACTAATCGATTGAAAGCTCTTATTACTGTTGGTTTAGGATATCTTTCTCTAAATCGCCCTTCTCCTACTCTATCAAGAGGAGAGAGCCAAAGAGTACGGTTAGCAATGACTTTGACTAGTTATTTGGAGGATATTTTGGTAGTACTAGATGAACCAACAATTGGTTTGAGTATTGCGGATGTTAACAATTTATTACCAGCTTTCCGCCAACTTCCTGGTTCAGTTATTTTTGTAGAACATGATAGAGTGGCTGCTGCAGCAGCGGATCATTTAATAGATCTAGGTCCCGGTGCTGGGAAAGAGGGTGGAAAAATAGTATTCAAGGGGAACCCAACGTCTCTTTGGAAAGCTGATACCATTACTAGTCACTATTTTAGCATGCGGGAAAGAGTATCAATACCTACACTTCGTTCAAAGCCAATTGAATTTATTAAAGTGAAAGGGGCTAATCTAAGGAATCTCAAAGACATTGATATTCAAATTCCACTCCAGAGGTTGACTGTAGTAACTGGTCCAAGTGGAAGTGGGAAAAGTACTCTTGTCGAAGATGTACTTTATGCCTCTTTATCAGGAAATAAAGTTGTAGGATGTGAAACAGTAGAAAGCCCTTTAAAATCATTGAAAACTATAATAGTGGATCAGAAACCTATCGGAAAGAATCCTCGATCAAATCCAGCGACATATACAAATCTTGCTGCAATAATTCGTGAAATATTCGTCAATTTAAGTGAATCAGGCCTAACCTCGTCCTATTTTTCTTTCAATCGTCCAGAAGGAGCCTGTCCAGAGTGCCAGGGAATGGGTGCAATTGAAGTTAAAATGCGGTATTTGCCATCCACTTGGATTACCTGTTCGGCCTGTGAAGGAAAACGATTCTCAGACCAAGTGCTTGAAGTAAAAATAAACTTTGGTGACCATTCATATTCAATAGCAGATTTCTATGAGCTATCTGTAGATGAAGTTAATCGATATCTAATAGAATCTAATAAAAACTGCATTTCTACAAAAAATCGGAATAAATCAAAACCAATTTTACATGCAATGCGGGATATTGGGCTAGGATATTTAACACTCGGACAACCATCACCTAGTTTATCTGGTGGCGAAGCACAACGAGTTAAACTGGCTAAATACTTAGGTAAGAAGTCTTTAGCTAACCACATCTTAATTTTGGATGAACCATCTACAGGTCTTCATGCCCATGATATTTCAGGTCTATTAAAAGTATTAGATAGACTAGTTCGAGCTGGTGCTACTGTAATAGTAGTTGAACATAATCCTGACTTTATTCGTGCGGCTGATTGGGTTATAGACCTCGGACCTGGAGCTGGGCCAGAAGGAGGACAGCTTATTTTTGCTGGTTTCCCTACTGATCTTTTGAATGTCACTAATTCTCTAACAACTCAGGGCTTAATATCTGAAGCTTCAGTTCAACCTAAATTGAAAGAATCTGAGGCTAGAACAAGTAAAAATTCTTCTAAAATCACTATTAAACATGCTAGTGCACATAATTTGAAAAATATATCAACAACACTCGCCAAAGGTAAGCTCACTGTTGTAACTGGTGTTTCAGGTTCAGGAAAATCAAGCCTAGTTAATTATATATTAAAATCAGAGGCCGAACGGCGTTTTCTTGAAACGTTATCGTTATATGAAAGACAGGGAATTAATGAAGGACCAGAAGCTCCAGTTGAATCAATTACTGGATTAGGAGTCGCGGTTAGTATCGATCCAACCCGTATAGGTCGTGGATGGTATAACTATCGTTCGACCGTTGGATTGAGTACAGAACTTTCACATCATATAGCTATACTTATGTCAAGTTTTGGGGAATTTATGTGTCCAAAATGTAACAAACTTTGCGAGAGAAATCAAGACCATTGGATCTGTAAGACTTGTAACCTTAGAACATCAATACCTTCCCCTCGATATTTTTCAACTTCTAATTATAGCTCAGCATGCACAACTTGTCATGGGGTTGGGACACTTAGGAAACCACAGCCAGAAAAATTGATAGTTTCGCCTAAAAAACCTTTATGTAAAGGTGCAATGCATTCACCAGGATTTTTCCCTCAAGGGTATATCTGCAAACGTTATAACGGTGGCTATTATATTGTTCAAGCAATAGCA
>JBHLKC010000357.1:0-3614 GCA_048887065.1 Candidatus Hodarchaeota archaeon | reverse complement strand
CCTATGAAGAAGAAAGGTGAAGACATTAAGCCCTTGAAGAAGCGGGTAAATGAGATTAAAAATAGGATCACAGAAATTGAATCACAAGCAGATGCTGCACTTGAAGAACGTGATCGAATACGCTACATGATTGGAAATATTTTATTACCTGGAGTACCAATTGCCAAGACTGAAGAGGGAGATGAAACATTACGCGAATGGGGAGACCTTAAAGAGTTTTCATATTCAATAAAAGGGCATACCGACCTAGTTGAATCATTAAAACTAGCAAATGTTGAAAAAGCTGCTCAAGTCAGTGGAGCCAGAACTTTTTATTTAACCAACCAAATGGTGTACTTAAATTTAGCACTTATCCAATATGCAACAGACTTTCTGGTGAATGAACGTGGTTTTATTCCATTTTGGACTCCACCATTTATGCGACGACAAGCAATGCGAGGCGCAAGTGAATTAGATGATTTTGAAGAAACCTTGTATAATGACCCAAAAGAAGATATATTCTACATAGCAACCTCAGAACAACCCCTAGCAGCATTCCATATGGATGAACTTCTGGATGTAGACAGTCTTCCACGAAAATATTGTGGTATTTCACAGTGTTACAGACGTGAAGCAGGATCACATGGTAAAGATACAAAAGGAATCTTTAGAGTGCATCATTTTCATAAAGTAGAGCAGTTTGTCTTTAGTCATCCTGAAATGTCAGAATTTATGCAAGAAGAAATGATTCAGAACGCAGAAGAATTATTTAAACGATTAAAGATTCCATTTCGAATCGTAAATATTGCTTCAGGAGAGCTGAATGCAAATGCGGCAAAGAAGTTCGATTTAGAAGCTTGGTTTCCAGCTCAAGAGAAATATCGTGAACTAGTCTCATGCTCAAACTGCACCGATTTTCAAGCACGAAAACTGAATATAACTTATGGAAAATCGGGAGGGGAAAAGAGCTATGTGCATACCCTAAATTCAACTGCTATTGCTACTGAAAGAACACTTTGTGCTATTCTAGAGAATTACCAACAAGAAGATGGATCAATATTAATCCCAAAAGTACTACAACCATATTTAAAAGGATTGAAACAGATTTTTCCTTCGTAGATTACGTTTAATTCTCTTTTTTTCTTAAAGGGAGTAAATCTTTAATTAACAATGCCCTTATAAAATCATATTAACTAATCAGATTCAAAAAAAGATTAACTTGCTTAATTTTGTATCTGATTAATTTTTGAATAGTGACTTAATTCTATGATTGTAGGTGAATCTAAGTATGAACGCGAAAGCTCTCTTTTTAACTCCAACAGAAAAAAAAGTTTACTTAGAATTATCACTAGAATTCCAGAAAGTACTGGATGATGCACCTAGTTTTCAAATGGGTGCTTATCAATGGAACCAGATATTACCTGACCGATTACAAAAGTACGCCCTTACAACTGAGGCTTGGGAGCGAATATCTAACATTGGCGACAATAGCGACGAAATTCAAGAAGAACTTAACAAATTGATCGAAGATATGGAGAAATAGTTTCCAGGCTGATTTTTTCTAGTAAAAAACTAGATCATATGTATGTTTTGTCTTTAACTGGATAGATACCCTCTGCTTCAATCGCTGCATTTGCTTCGTTTCTCATCGATAGAGACATCTGCTCAATTTTCTCTGCTTGAGCTAAAATTGGTTCAATACCTATATCCAAGGATGGGATAATCTGGTTGAGCACCTCTATTACCCGTGCAGCTGTTCGAATCTCAGGATAATGTTGCCTGACTTCTCCCAATAGTACAATGACTTCAGATCGATTATACCATCCTTCATTCAGTAATACCGCACTTAATCCTTTGATTACACCCTGACTTAAGGGGGGAATCTGTTTCTCATTTAAATAATCTCTGCATGATTCTGTAGTTCCAACACCAAAGACACGAATAGGAAGATTTCGTGGTGATTGTGTATAATCGCTTTTAAAACCCTCAACTGAGACTATTCGTTCAATCCCCTTATCTTTGGTCCACTGAAATATTTTCTTTCCAATTTCTCTCGTGATTGGTGGATATTGGGGTATTTCTGATGCTAAGAGAGCAATTTTAAGTTTATCACTTGCATAAATGCGGATAGGAAATTTTGGTTTACTATAATAGACCACACAAATAGCGGGGAGTTGATTACTATCACCCACAGCGACCTGATCAAACGCAATGGAGCTGTTACCCGATTCAAGGATGATGTTAGCTGTGATAAGTGCAAGCGCACTGATCGAAGGAAAACATTCAATTAATGTGAAGCCTGTTAAATCGAGATCACTAACGTCTCGAATTTCAAAATAGTTTGGTTCCATATAAATCAACACGATCAAATTTCTTTGTTTATTTAGAAAAGATTCTATAATAAGCATTTCATTTTAACAATAAAAGAATATATGTTACTATGACTATAGAAAAAATTGTGATAATTCTAAGAAAGCTTATAAAGTAGAATTAGAACTCAGAAATCGCTAGATCATTAAGGAGAGGAATATTTCAGGCTAGGGGGTGAATAGAGCCAAAGAGCTTGGAAATTACTTTTTAATTCCCCTTGTTTCATATAAAAAAGAATTAAGTATTAAGTATCAACAGATTACTCGAGGCTGTTAGATTAAGATAAAAAAAAATGCAAGAGAGGGTAAAAAATTTTATACAAATGAAAGACGATCTACTTCTTCTTGCATAGCTTCAAGTTTCTCTCCAGGTGTTATTCTTCCTGCTTTCCTTGTACCTAGAAGCTGCTTATATGCTAAATCAAAATGTTCCTTTGAAACTTTATAGCGACCAAAATCTTCATCCTCTCCTGATAAACTAGGAAGATATTCTTGTATTGCTATTAAAGTAGCTTCATGACAAAGAGACGCAAGCTCTGCTCCAGAGAAATTTTTTGTATTTTGCGAAAGTTCCTCTAAATTGACATCAGATTCTAAAGGAACACCTTTTGTATGGATTTTCAGGATTTCTAATCGAGAAATGTCATCTGGAAGTCCAATTCTGATAATTTTATCAAATCTACCAGGTCTAACTAGCGCAGGATCGATCATATCAGGGCGATTAGTAGCTGCAATAACTACGACACCTTTTAACTCTTCTAATCCATCTAATTCGGTTAAAAACTGACTAATCATACGCTCTGTCACCCCAGAATCGAATGATTTCCCTCGAATAGGTGCAATTGAATCAATTTCGTCGAAGAATATTATTGCAGGTGCTGCTTGCCTTGCTTTTCTAAAGACTTCCCTGATACCTTTTTCTGATTCACCAACCCACTTTGAGAGTAATTCAGGACCTTTAACGCTAATAAAATTAGCTTGAGTTTCATGTGCTACAGCTTTAGCCAATAATGTTTTTCCTGTACCTGGAGGACCAAATAATAAGATCCCCTTGGGCTGTTGAGCTCCCATATGTGAGAAGAATTTTGGATGTTTTAATGGTAATTCGATACTATTCTTTACTTCAGCTTTTTCTTTATTTAACCCACCAATATCCTCCCAAGTTACATTTGGGACTTCAACAAATACTTCTCGAAGTGCGGACGGTTGTATACCTAAAAGTGCCTCATTGAAATTTTCCTGAGACACTTTAAGTTCATTTAGTAT
>JBHLKC010000356.1:0-3623 GCA_048887065.1 Candidatus Hodarchaeota archaeon | reverse complement strand
GGAATTGTTACCCATTGGGATGAAAGCATAATCAAATTCTTCCACTTCTCCTTTCCCAGTCATATAGCTTTGTTGATGGATCTTTACGCCACTTGAATCTACATCAAGAGCCTGACAATACTTTAAGATAGCTTCCTTTAAGTTTTTAACTACAATTCCAACATGATGAAAATTTGTATCCATTTCCTGCCACAACATCCATTGTTTTGTTTTTATTTTAGAGTCGTTTTCAGATAAAAATATTGGTCCTTTTCTTTCAAAAGCTCGTTTTCTTATGAATATTGTTAGTTATTTTGTTCTTTATGATTACTTAACCAGTAAATCTGATAATATTCCAATATTAATGATAACACAGGAAACTCATTCTTGTATTTTGTTATTAAAAGTTGAAACTATAATAATTTTCCTCCTAAAGTCCATTCTCCTGTTTATAATTTTGATAAAACTCTCTCTTCTGTATATTTAAGAATACTCCTGAATTCATATTATGTCGAATATTTAAATCTTGTAAACAATCATGAGTGAGGAAATAAGTATGCAAGTTCAAGATTTATCCTTGCAAAAAGCTATGGAATTTCTCAATTATTATGGTCCAATTTGCAGTGATTTGAATGAAAAAGTTAAAAACAAAAAACCGAGACAAAGTGTCGAACTTGTCCAAGACTGTGTTTCTGAGATCTTTCTGTTTTATTCTTATCTCAAACAGGGATTCTTAGTCAATAGCTCTCCTTTTTTCAAAGATTCTTATTTTCGTGTAAGGTATTTTAATTATGACGAAGGAAAATATTGGCCTTAACAATATCAGCTGTTTCTTCTTTTATTTTTTTATATGAGAAATGAATGATCCCTTTTATCATGAATCTTGTACATTATTCATTCGACTTTTGTTCTATTCCCTTTATTAAGTTTAGAATTTTTCTTCCATTTCAGCAATGGAACACCAAAAAATAGTGAATCCTTTTTCTGAACATTTATTAGAGTATAGAAATGTCGAAAAGAGCAAGTTAATACTGTCCCTAACGATTACATTTGTAGTAATGATTATTGAGTTTCTTGGAGGTATTTTTACTAATAGCATCGCTTTGATCAGTGATGCTGGCCATATGTTTACTCACAGCTTTGCTATTGCAATTAGTCTAGTTGCTGTATTAATTGCACGTAATCCCCCTTGTCATCATAGGACTTATGGTTTATATCGTGCTGAGATATTGGCTGCTTTCGTAAATGGCCTTTTTCTTCTACTGATTGTGGTTATAATCATTTATGAGGCAATTCTAAGACTGTTATATCCTTTAGAAATATTAGCTGTCGAGATGCTTCTTATTGCTTTCATCGGTCTTGCGGTCAATATTACGAGTATATTTATTCTTCATGGTAGTAAGAAGAATGACTTGAACATTCAGGGGCTGTTTTATCATATGATTGCAGACGCCTCATCTTCGATCGGAATTATTATAACAGCTATAGTCATATTCTTAACGGATTGGAGTTTTCTAGATCCTCTAGTTAGTCTTTTCATCTCCCTAGTGATTCTTCATTGGGCCTGGGGAATTTTAAAAGAATCTACGTCAATTTTATTGGAAATGACTCCTTCTGGCCTAAATATTGACATTCTTAAGGAAGATTTGAAAAAACAATTTCCAATTATCGAGGAGATTGATAATATCCATCTGTGGGCTATTACTAATGATATGCGGGTTTTTACTGCCCATGTTACGTTAAATCGATTGTCTATCAATCGAGACAACTTGATCTCAGAGATCAATAATTACCTGTGTAAAGAATATCATATTATTGAATCAACCATTCAAATACGAATTGATAATAACTAAACCAAGTAATGCAAAACTTTGAATTAAATTTTTAAATCCAGATAGATCAACTGTTCCTTTCGTAATAGGTTTCTCTCAACGAATTTAGGAAAATAGCAAGAGTACCTATCTACTCACCCGAGGGTGAATAGAGGGATTTCTAGGGTTCGCTTTACAGGCGATAGCCATGAGTAGTGACATCAGATGATTCGCAATCGGATTGATATAGAGCCCTTCAGACGAAAGTATTGCCATGGGGGCCTTCATAACAGAATAAACTATCCGATTATTCAATAAAAAAGGTTTTAATTAGATTTACCAAAATATTTTCTTTTAAGCACTTGATTAGCTCTTCAAAAATGAAAATATAATTAACTAATTCTATTAGGATATTTAGGAAAGGAATATTGAACTGAAGGTGTCCAATGAAAGAATTTTATTTAATGAATTAGTTTATTATTGAACATTCTCTTCTGAAAATAATTCCGCATCACCATAAATCTTTTCATAAGCTAAAATAATATTTGTAATATATTTTCTTAGATTGAAAACCATTCTCTGAATCGTTTCTTTTTCTGAACCATTGCTGTCCATAAATTTGTGTATTGCGTGTACTTTTTGTTGAATATCATATAGAAATTGATTTACTAATGGAAATAGCTCATGATGGATCATAATGTTTGCTGTGAGATTTTCTTGACCGCCGCGTGCCTCAGGTCGTTCTAACGCAAACCCGAAAGACATAACTTTGGTACGAACCCCTTGGCTTAATACAAAGTCATAGCTTGAGGTAATTTCAGCGCCAAAATCATCACAAAAACCAGTCCCACTGAAAGACCGATCAGATAATTCCACTAGTTTTGCAAAATTGTCTCTCAGGATTTCTGGTATTACAATGATTGGAATAGGGCCATGACGCTGATCAAAGAACGAAATAACAGTTCCAGTAGTATGTGAATCAAGCAAGTCCATCATTTGAGTATCAGTAATTTCCGAAAGTGTTTCCAACACTAATTCTTTATCTAAACCAACAATCTCTGGTTTCCTGATAAATTTGACGTACACCAACGACCCAAAGATAGCTGTAATTATTGTAATCGCAATAATTATCATTACAAATGTTGGATCAATGCCAGGAGGACTAAAATTAAATCGTGTTTCTTTGATGCGGTCGGAATCGGTGGTGATATCATATACCGTTCCTGTGTTTCCATTCGCATCGGTCGTTTGAATGTAATAGATTATATCTCGGGATGTCTTATTGTGATCGAATGGAACTACAATCGAATATTGATAAATACCATCAGATTCACCTACATTAAGCATCTCTACCATACGCCAATCTTGAGCTAACGAGGCCCCATTTCCCCCTTGATCACTAACTTCTTTAAATTGATAAAATAGTCTCACATTAGCTATTTCAGAACCATAGTCAACGATATCCGTGTAAAAAGTTATGTTCGTCGGATTCAGCTCATCATCGAGTTCATAATGGGGTTCACCTACAACACGAGGAGGAACCAAATCCTCAACAGTGAAATTAACCTGCATAATATTATAAATTTCAAACTCCTTTAAGCTATATTCTACCAAACTACTAGATATGATATTCACAAAGAGTATCTTATGGAGATAAATATTTCTAAACTCATTAGGGGGTAATTGGTACTCTAAAATCCAGATTGACTCATTTTCTGGACTTCGACGAGCATAATAGATTTGATCTAAGCTATCGTTGATGGAACATTCTACACTAGTAATTGCAATGAGATTGGTTGTGACAATTTGTATTTCAAATAGTCCCTCATCATA
>JBHLKC010000355.1:0-3642 GCA_048887065.1 Candidatus Hodarchaeota archaeon | reverse complement strand
CTTTTCGATGTCACCCGTCCTGATACTTTCACAAATTTGGAAAACTGGTTAGATGAAATTTTTAAACATAACGGTAAAGGAATGATCCCAGTCGTTCTCCTTGGTAATAAAGTTGACTTACGCGAACAATTCCCCAATCATGTAACAGACGGTCAAGCGGAAGAATTTGCAGATAATCTTACAAGAAAAACTTCGGAATCTGGGTTTCCAGTAAAATATATGCCAACTTCTGCAAAAACAGGACTAAATGTCAGTGCAGCGTTCGATATGCTTGGAAACGTTTACTTAGATTACGTTGAAGCTGCCCAATCCAAATAGATTCTTTTTTTTCCTCTCCCATTGTTCTAATTTAGAAATCTCTCCACTCTACACTCCAGTATGAAAAAATAGAAAAAGCATTTTATAGCTTGATTTGGTCAATCGAACCGACTATTCGGGCTCCTTCTATTGTAGGAATTGTTGGAGTTCCCATTAGCAGAACAATATAACGATGTTTTGCATATTTTGCATATCCTCTAGTTAGGTAGGAAATTGTATCAACCTCACTCTCATCCATAGCAAACCAAATTGCGATTCTGGTTTTTTTGAGCTTCCCTTTTTCTCCAATAATGTCAACGGGGCTTGCTTCTGTTTCAATACCACGGATATTCTCAGATACAGTATACCCCGCCTCAGTTAGTTGTTTAAATAAATCAGCTTTAAGAATGGAGGCTTTTATTTCACCAGCTTTTCGTAAATACTTTTCACTTTCAAATTGTTGTCCCAACCGGTCAAAAGCGCCTGATAATTTTCTATAAACTCTAAAAAGAATCTCATTGGCGGAAATCTGTGATAATGATTCATAAGTTTCTAATTGTGTCATAGCCATCAAAAGATGGCTTAATGCATCTTGATCATGTTGAGTAAGAATTTTCGTATCAGCAATGCTCTCTTGGATCTCTGCTTCCAATAAAAGTTTTTCTTCCTGAGTTAGATCTGGCGGAGGCTGCGTTTGTATAATTGATAATGCACCGTTGAGGAGCTCTGAAGCTTTTTCTGTCTTCTTTTCGACAATAAGGGTTTTTGCTTCCTTTAACGCATGTTTAAGATCCATAATAAAACCTTCTATGACATTGAACAATGAAATTTGGTATGATTCTTTAATATAAACTGGAAAATCTCTATTGTTTTTTATATTCTTCTTAGTGCTATGATCATCTTCTACCAAAAATAGCTTCAAAAGTTTTGTTAGATGGTCATATTTGATGTGATACGATTCGAGAAATTTTAGTTAAATAGCTTTCTACACTAAGTTTTGGTTTCAATGTAACCAGTAAGATTCGATCAGCGTCTAAAGTATAAAGTAAAATTGCATTATTCGTTCCAGTAACTGCTATGCTTTGTGCTTTACCCCCCAAAATACGAGTGGGTAAACTAAGAGCGGATGAAACCGCTGCTAACTGTGCAGGGTCGATGTCCAAGCTTGATAAAAGATCACTTAAGGGGATGCCCATTGGCGAAAGTAAAAGAATGGCGGTAGCTTCTGGTATTGCTCTCTGTAGTTTCTCAATTAATGGTTCGTCAACACCTTCCATGGTCTTTACAATCGCATCAATTTTTGCAGCTGCTTCTCTCAATTGTTCTACACATTGGTCAATTTGTGGTCGTTTCTCAAAAGAGGATTTTGGAATTTGAATGGTAGTAATTAAGACGGTACCTCCCGAAGCTTTTGTAGCAATTAATATAGATTGCTCTTGAAATACTACGTATTCTTGAACCTCATCATTTAAGTTTCCCTCTAAAAATCCGTGTGATATAGATAATGCGCTGGTAATAGCAGCTGGTATGATATGTAAGTCATCATCCGTACTTTTAGCTCCTCTAGTTTTTCCAAAAATAGGCGAACCGTCGATTGTGGAAACAATGCACTGTTGGATGTTTTGATCAGTAAATAAATCATCAATAATTTTTTCGATTTCTTTCATCAAAAAACCTCTAAAATCTGAAGTAATAGCTATTTTCTTGAATTAGAATTTAAAAAGGTGACCTTTTGTTTCAAACAACCATCAATATGTTAGTCACATTTGGAAACTAGACGATGAGTACTCAAATCTGGAGTCAAACGAATCATTAAACGCCAAAAAGACGTTTACCTCTATTTGATAATTGAGAAGGATTATATAACGAATTTAAATCAAAATTAAGCTTCTAATTTCACTGCTTCTTTAATTGGTGACCCACCAAGTAATGTTCCATGATAAGATCCTTTCTTATAAATTTTAAGTGCTTTATCCGTCTTCTCAACACATTTCATGACATCAGTTTCCATATTTAGCATTGCACGGATACAATCAACGTTCTCTGGGATAGGAATAGACTCCATGTGAACATCATAAATCATATAGAGATTGCCTCGAGAGTCAGTGCTCAGAGTTTCTTCCCAGATAAAAACTTCTGGTCTATCATATCTTGGCCTTCCTAAATCACGGAAATATTCAACCAATTGAGCTGAATCATAAAGACCTTGTTTTCCTGGTTCAATTAAAATTCGAGGAGTTCTTTTATATAGATCAATCACCTCTTCAGCCGAAGGTGTTTTCCCTAATGTTACTTTCAACATGTGAACGTGACTCAAAGTCCAACTACCAGCAATAGCTAGGGAATGGATTCGATCTTCTAAATGAGGCATAACAGTTACTAAATCAGGCCCATGATGTGATACTCCAAGCACTGGTGTAATAGCATTAATTGGCCCTCGGTTTGTTCGTGTTGGATCCCCTGCCCTTCGTGCTAAGGCCACAAAGACATCTGATACACCATATTCTTGGTCTAATGTTGCAATAATCCTTGTAAGAGCTGTAGTATTACATGAAACCAACCTTGTCATGTCAACTCCAAAATGCGAAGCATAATTTCCGAAAGTACTAAACGAACGATTTGTAAGGGTATGCTTTTCTCCACCCTGGACAATAATTTTCACATTAGCGGCTTTGTATAAAGGAAAATTTTTGAAAGGCACTCCTGAGGGAGTACAATCAATTACAACGTCAATTTCCTTAATTAAATCCTCTAAATAACCAACTGTTTCATATCCAGCTGCCTTCATACTTGGATCGAAATCTGGAAGGCTGCAATATATGGGATATTTTCGCTCTACCGCGATTCTCAATCTTACGTCTGAGATAATGTCCGCTATACCCACTAGTTCCATATCTGATTGAGCTGTAACAGCATCCGCAACCCTCTTACCAATGATTCCGTATCCGACTACGCCAACTTTCGCTTTTGCCAAAGTTCATTGTTCCTCCTGTTGTAATTCGTTGAGGAGTCTCGTGCCCTTCTCTGTTAAGTAAAACATACGTACTACTGATTGACCAGCGATTTCTATATTTGTTTGTCCAAGATAATCTAAGGTTTTCTTAACCATAGCAACATCATGTTCGATTACCCCTTTTGCTTCCAACCATCCAATAGAGAGTAAGGTTTTTTCAAGTGTAAGTCCTGTTTTTTCAATGATTTTCTTATAAGGAACACCTCGCATTCCAGAAGCAGCATGATAGCCTTTAAAATATTCTATTGGATTAGCCAATGCTAAAATAACCTTTTTTTGATCTAGATTTAGATCTTCAACTTTCAATAGATTCATCCTCTTCTAGTTTTTTT
>JBHLKC010000354.1:0-3662 GCA_048887065.1 Candidatus Hodarchaeota archaeon | reverse complement strand
GTCGACATTAGGGGATTGGAGCCAAAGTAATAGGATGATACCATTTATACAACCACACCACAGGAGTAAATGAGTGAAAAAAGCTCTTCTCTTGAACCATCGTGATAATTCAGCACGAAAAAGGTTATTGAATCCACGAGTCCAATTAGTAGAAGTTCTTTGCTCTAAATTCTCGCTCCTAAACATGGCCTAACCCTCGACAATTTTCAAAAAAATATCTTCAAGTTCGTATTCTTGACGACGAAAATCACTGACAATCAGAGAATTATCTTTCATTAATTCCCGAATAAGGGCTTTTTTTGCTTGGGCCTCATCAGATACAGCGATTTTCAATAGATAGGAATTATCTCCACTTAATTGAGTAACATTGACATTAATTATCCACTTCTGGAAAGATAATCGTTCTTGAACAGTAGAAATGTCTCCTTGAACAGTAACACTGAATACTGTACCCTCTTTGTGTGATAAAATATCTTCGATGGGATCTTGCGCGATCAACTGGCCCTGATTCAGAATAGCTACAGTATCACTGACCTTTTGGACATCATCCAAGATATGGGTGGAATAAAAGATGGTCGTATATTCAGAGAGTTTGGACATAATTTTCAAGACATCCTGACGACCAATGGGATCCAAAGAAGCTGCAGGTTCATCCAAAATCAACAAATCAGGAAAATTGACCATAGCTTGAGCAATACCTAAGCGTTGCTTCTCACCACTAGAATAACCCTTAATAGGACGATCTGCTTTATCGGAAAGAGAAACTAAATCGAGCATTTCAGAAGCCCGGTGAATAATCCCTTTTTTAGGCCCAGAAAAAAAGAATCGAGCAGTGAATTCTAAGACTTCACGCGCAGATAAATGAGTATAAAAAGAGGGTTCTTGTGATAAATAGCCAATCCGAGACCGAATTTTCATGCTTTCGCTTTTAAAATTAAGTCCAAAAATTTCCCCACTACCAGAAGTGGGTTGAATTAAACCAATTAACAGTTTAATCGTCGTAGTCTTCCCAGCACCGTTTGGACCCAGAAATCCAAAGATTGAATGCTTTTTCACTTCAAGACTTAAGTTTTTTAACGCAGCAACATCGTTATACATTTTCGTGAGATTTGTTGTTTTAATGACAACCTCCTCTTGAGACATTTTTTCATCTCCATATCTTTGATAGTCATTGATTGGGAATACGTGGATTAAGTATTTATAATTGGCTTTTTAGGCAATAAATTCCTAATCTGAGAATCCTGATAGATATTAAACATAATATTTATTTCTTACTAACTGAATAGGACCGATTTTTTTCGTGAATAATTTCTAGAGCCTTCGTTTGAGTATTAAGTAATGTATACCTCATTCTAAGGTTTAAAAAACTAGGATTAAATCTCAATCGAGGACGGAAAAACAATTTTTTTCACCTGTCCCCTTTAATTTCTAAGACTCTAGAAAGAGTGTACTCTCTTTGAAGTTTTGAAATTATTTCATTAAAAATTTAAGAATAAATCTGAAGATACGTTGGTTATGGCACACCTGATATATAGGTCTTTTTTTCTGGACCTCTGATACAAACATTGGCTAATTTTAATAATTCTGTTCCAATAATTGTTTCAAATCCCTCATCTTTAGGAGCAAAGCCCTCAGTAAGTAACCATCGGCCAAAAATTTTGACACGAACAAGAAATACATCACAAGGAATCTCAATATTACCAGAACCCAGTGAATCCTGTCGGTCAGGGTCACCTATAACGAATAATAAATCTCGTATGTCTCTTGATAGAAGCAATCCCTTTTCATATCCAGTGTCTATTATAGCATCTGTAACTATCGACCGATTCATCCCCTCTCTATGAATTTTAAGAGACAATACAGGAATCATTATTCCTGATTCGATTTCTTTGAAAACATATTCATTTGTAATTCTTAAATCGCATCTCACCATATCAAGTCCCACCTGGTATTTCATCACTCCAAGAGATATTACGTTCTTTTAACTGCTTCTTATAGGGATAATGCCATCTTTTCCTTCCTTCAGGTGGTGCTTTTATTACTTCAGATTTTAATAACAAGCTATCTATTCTTGACATATAATCATTTTTTAATCTATATTTACGGTGAGAGGCTTTCCCAACGCTTTCAATTATTCCGACTTCTTCACAAGCTCTTAAAAATCCTGATAGTCGATTACGGTCTAATTCAGTAGCTATTTGAGTCATTTCTAAGATTGTACTTTCATGAACTTGCTCTAAATGTGAGATGATTTTTGCTAGAACTGACATTGTCTTTTCATTTAATTCACTAATTAATTCATTAATTAATATTTCGATTATTTGGATACTTAAAAATAGGTCTCAATAAACCTCCTATCTCCCTTCTTTTTTGACAAAGTTCGTCTATATGTTCTATTTGTCTCCATTTCCTCCTTATGAATCATTGATTGAAATTTCATAGGAGTATCCAGTAGCTAGTAAAGCACCTATTTATTATGATCCTGTAAACCCTGGTCAAGCTGTTCTCGAGCCAGGTATTAAATGGAGTTATGCATTTCTATTTAAACTTTTCATGGGAGTAGGGATCAGTATAACCATTCTTACTTCCGATTTAGGGGAGGGGGCATTTATTATTAAAACGAGAATTCGAAGTTCAAAAACACATTAATGATTTCATTACTAGCACCATCAGTTGATGGTAAAAACTCATTAACCAGAATGTAATAATCCACTGAATATAATTGAAAAGAATTGGAGCTAAAAGTAATCATGCATGTACCAGAAGAAGGCGAAAAACGACCCTATGTCCGAATGATTACCGTTATTTGGATGGTCGTTGGTATCCTAACAATTGGTCTGGGATTAATTAACATGTTTATCATGGGGATAATGTCCACAGGAGGAGAGGCTTATGAGCAAACAGTTGAATTAGCGCGATTTTCTATGGTTTTTTGGATAGTATTTGGAGTGGCCGCTGTTCTTGTTGGGTTTGGACTTGTGAAATTCAAATTTGTTGCTTAAATTGTCTTTGAAATTCACACAGGTTTAGCGGTGTTAGTTTTCCTATTTTCTTCTTTCACAGGGGGACTTTTGGCATTGGAATTTATCCCTATGGAATTTGTGTATTTTGGGGCTTCGTTTGGCTGCTTGGTTTTATTGGTTTTTGCTTATACTCTTCGTGACCAGTTTAGACCAACCAGAAAATTTGAGTGTAACAACTCCTTTGTATTTATCAAAAGATTATTCCAAAATTCTTCCTTGACTTAATACTTAACTAAACAAGAATTACAATTCATACAAATAAATTCTCTAAACATATATTAATAAATAATGAATTACTGATCTTTATTCTGAGATTGAATGTTTTCGATGATTTAAGATTCTTCCTCATGAAACCAATACCCTAAATAATATAATGCACAAAATTTATTTTCAAATCATAATAAATTTGGTTGAAATAAATTTGTCCTCTTTAAATGAAACTAAAATTAAGCAAGAGATTAGCAAAATACTCCACGATGCTTTCGGTTGGGCTTTGACAAAAGATCGTGCACTCTTTGAACGTATCTTTGCAAAAGATGAAGATTTTTTTTCATATTTTCCAGACTCCAAGAGTACAGCTACAGGCTGGAACGAATTTGAGAAATTTTTAGAGGGATGGATGGATCCACGTAATGTTGC
>JBHLKC010000353.1:0-3675 GCA_048887065.1 Candidatus Hodarchaeota archaeon | reverse complement strand
ATCATTTATCCCTGACCCGTTGGTTTCCTATGGAACATCTGAGACTAGATGGGGCAAAGAAAATTCTCAAGATAATGGTAGTATGATAACGACAAAAATTCATTCTAACGTACTACTGGGTTAATATCCTTTTATTATTCATCTATCTTTATCCAAGTAATTTTTTCTTGCTGAATTTTTATCTTGTTCAAGTTAATATCATGTAATTACAATATATAATATCATATGGTAAGACATAAAATTATTATTAAAAGAAAGTCTCCAGTAGAAGAAGAGGTGGGCGAGGGTTCGTATCATATTATGATATAAAAACAATCATCTTACCATATGAGTTAAATTTGTATTACTAATCACAGATTTGAATCCTTTAAAATTTCCTTAAAAGTGGTTTTAATGGTTTTAAACATCGCACACCGTGGAGGAGCTGGTTTAGCTCCAGAAAACACGATTGCTTGTTTCAGAAAAGGGATGAAATTTGCTGATATGTTAGAGTTGGATGTTCAACCGTCTAGAGACAAATATCTAATGGTGTTTCATGATCGTCAAGGTATTGAACGTACTACGAATGGAAAAGGAAAAGTTCCAGATCTAACTTTTGATTACTTGAGTTCTTTAGATGCAGGTAGTTGGTTTCATCGTAATTATAAAAACGAGAGAATCCCTTCTTTGTCTGAGGTTCTTAGAATTTCGTCTTCAGAGAATATTCTGTACAACATTGAACTAAAATACTACGACCCTAAAAATGATTGGTTTGAAAACGAAATTATCAAGACTATTAAACAGTTTAAAATTGCGAATAGAACTGTTATCACAGCAAGATATCCTGAAAATATTATTCGTCTACAAGAACTGGAAACAAATATTGATTGTGCTTTATTGCAGAAAGAACGATCAAAATCTGAATACTTAAAGCTTTTATTAGAATTGGATTGCAAAACAGCACAAATCCGTCCTTCAGCGCTAGATCAGGACTTTATTTCCAAATGTCATGATAAAAAAATCCGTGTCTTCTTCTTTTACGCTGATGATCATTCTACTATGAGAAAGGCAGCAGAATTAGGTGTTGACGGGATTCTAACAAACCATCCTGATCGTTTAAAGGAGTTTCTCACCAAGGACTCCTGAGAATTTTCATCAATGCTCTTGGTACCTCGTGGTAACTCCTAACTACAACATCAAGTTACAAGAGTAATTTATGACTTTACATTCTATTTATTTAATTTCTGGGTCTTTATTAATATTTATATAATATAGTATTAGGATGGTAGTAGCAGAAAATCCTTCTCAAATCCGAGGAGAGGAAGTATTCTTAGGGAAAAATGAGTTAATTTCCAAAATCAATGAAAATCTGAAAAATGGTTTACTTGAGAATAAAGCTCTAAGAAAGCATTATCGAAAGTTATTTCATGACGGAACATTATCAAAAACTAGGTTTATTCGATTTCCCAAAATAGGTTGGCGTCTTATAGAAATAAACACTGAATTGGAAAGACAACTACTATCAATTATTCCTAAAAAAATTGGAAAAGGATCGTTAAGAATACTATTTATCTTAAGGCTTTTACTTGAGTTACTGGGTGAGGATATTAATGAAAGAAAGCCTCACTATCTAGTCTCCTCACCAGTCATACAGTCTGTACGTTATACACCTCGCACAAACGAACCTAGAAACTGTATTCCTGAATCATTAGTTGAAAAAAAACTAGTTTTAAGAAATGTTTGGTCATTAAATTATGATAAACGAAATGGTTATAATAATCAACAGTATGCCTGTCCACAATTGATATTTTATCAATTTGAAAGCATTTTTCTTAAGAAGGTTTCCACAAATCTTAAAGGGTTATCAAAATCCTTTTTTCTGACTGCATTAAAACAACAGTTTGTTCGCTGTTTTCCAAATAAAAAGTTTAAAACTAGTCAGGCTATATCTGCAAACCTTTTTGAACTAAAAGAAAGCGAGTTAGATGTTCTAATTCTTGCCTCAACTACTTTCTATGATATATACAAATACAAAGGAGTGAAATACCCTCAAGCTTCGTTAAAATATATTGAAAAGACTAATCCTGAATTATACACCTTTTTTTCTAAAATGATCGTTCTTGAAGGGGGTTTTCTTCCACCAATGAAAGATTTGAAGTTTTTAGTAACAGTGAGCTCACTTAGACCCAGTTTAGAAAATTTAGTGAATAATTATCATACAACCAGAAATCTCTCTCGAGTTTACGATTTACTTAATGTTCCAAGAAAAGAAGGAGCTTTATCTACTAGTTGTATAATAACAATTAATGATATCTTTGAAGCGGGTTTATCTGTTAATTTTAAGTTATCAAAAGCAAAATTTATGAGAGAAGATAAAAAGGATGCAATTACTAACTTTGCTTTAGCTGTTTTTAAGAATACAGATGTGTTAACATTTATTAGGAAAAAGTTTAGAGAAGTTAGGCTGCCTGATTCTAATAATTCAGAATTATTATTTACAGGTCAGCATCGTAATGGAGGAGAGTTTAGTGCAATTTATGAAGATGGAATAATTCGAGGTAAGGATCAAGATGGAAGACCAGTAAGAGTCTCTCTAATGGTTAAAAATACAATGTTGGAAGATCAGGATAAACACATCAGAGATTATTTAAAAACAATGCATATACCAAATGACAGTATTGTGAATATTCTAGTCGATGTTACTCATCCTAGAGATGTACGTAAGATATTAATGCCAAACCAGAAAATCAAAGATGATGTTATTCTAAATGGATTAGGAATAATCAATATTGGGATCTATGAGGGATTTAAAGGAGTAAAAAACTTAGGACAAATTTATGGAGTTTTAATGCAAGCTAGAAGATCTTCATGTAAGGATAAGGTTCAATTTGCTAAGAATAAATTAATTAATTATGGTATTCCTATTGACGATGATACAAAGAAGGAATTAATAGTTCTTAATAACATTCTTGAAGATCTTAGGGTGACGGAAGACTTAAACTCTGCAAATTGGGGCCAAATACATGAATTCTTAGGGAAATATGTAGAAAGATATGGAAAATATCTTTCTTCATCAAGATAATTTGTTTACCATGGTGATCTAAGAATCTTCATAAGAGCTCTAGGAACTTCATGGTAGCTGCGAACAACGACGTATCGTCCACCCCCAAGACGAGCTAGGTCTTTACAGACACGTTCACCCCATTTTTTGCCCCCAGGGAGATTGATAACGTGCAATTTCTCATATTGTTTACAAAGATATCTTGGATCTTCCCCCTTGTTATAAGCACCATCAGTTAAAAGGATTGCCCATTTAAATCTAGTTTTAAGATTTTTTAATTGAATCGCACCAATTCTTAAAGCATCTTCAATATTTGTATAACCTACAGCTTCTAAATCTAGAATTTTATCCATAATATTTGATATTGGAAGATCATCTTTGAGACCTTTAATAAGAAATGCCTTAGTATTAAAGGCGATAACTCCAAATTTATCCTGACGCATTGAATAAGCCATTACAGCAGCAGATAATGCTGCATTGATATTTCGTTCTCCCATCATGGATCCACTGGCATCTAGAATTAAAACACCATTCTTCTTTCTTTCACGGCGTTCAATGCCAATAATATCGCTTCGCCTAAGACTTGGAATACCTGTTGGATATTTTTCTAATAATTGTTCCATTGTCTCTTCTAG
>JBHLKC010000352.1:0-3682 GCA_048887065.1 Candidatus Hodarchaeota archaeon | reverse complement strand
ACTAAACCTAGGTCCACTGGTCTATTAAGGCCAATTACTTCAGGATCTATATCGATTTGAACCAATTTTTGATCTTCAGACCAAAAAGGTGGTCTTCCAAAATTATCATACGCACCTAAGCGACCACCAATTAAAAGAACTAAATCTGAATCACATTGTGCTGCAATTGCTCCAAAACCAGGTATTAATAATACTAATGGATGATCTTCTGGCAATATGCCTCTAGCAAAGAGAGATGTGGTCACTGGGCATTGTAAATACTCTGCTAGCTCACGTACTTCGGAACCTGCGTTTGCTCGTAAAGCTCCCCCTCCCACATGGATTGAGGGGAGATCAGCTTGTAAGATTAAATCTGCGGCTTTTTCTAATAATTCACGGGGTGCGACTGGGTTGGTAAGACTTCGATAGTTTTCAGGTTTAGTCACAGGTTTTAGAAGATCAGATAATTCATACCGACCAAATAGTAAATCAGAAGGAAGATCAACTAGAACTGGCCCTGGTTTTCCTGATATTGCTGCTCGAAATGCCCATTGCATTAACTCAGGTATTCTCTTCCAATGCGAAATTACGGTTTGCCATTTGGTAATTGGCTTAAACAAGTTTAGCTGATCTAGATCCTGAGTCATACCGTGCCCTGGATATATATTCCACGTCTGATTTTGAGCGCAAAGGACAATCATTGGGATACTATCCGCAAAAGCTGAATACACTCCTGGTACCAAGTTTGCAGCCCCAGGTCCAACTGTTCCAAAACAAACCCCAGGCTGATTGGTTACTCGTGCCCAGGCATCAGCTGCATTTGCAGCAGATTGTTCATGTCGAAACGAGATAAAGTCTATTGTTTGATCTTGATAAATCGCGTCTAAAACTGGATACATTTGGTCTCCAGGTACACCAAAGACATATTTCACACCTTCTTGCTTTAGACATTTAACAATAATTTCTCCACCAGTCATTTGGGCCATTTAGTCATTCTCACCTTATTTTATTCTATTCATAACAAAATATGTCAAAGAACTAATAAATAATATTTTTAACACAATTTCTATGTTCATCTTTAAGGGTGTTTTAAGAAATTTTCTGATTTATCGGAGTCATTTCTATAAGGAATTGTGAGTTGGAGTTATCAAAGTGAAAGGCTCATTTAAGGATTTAGGAGCTGTATATACACCTGAAGATACTCCTATCATCGCTTTTCTTTGTAATAAGACCATATATTCATATATTCTCGATCGCTTAAACCAACACTTTGGTACAAAATATCATTACAGGGATTCATTTTCTGTTTTTCAGGAAATCCAGAAAGAATATCTTAAATTCCTAGAACATGTTGTTAAGGATATAAAAATCCTCGATCCAGCTGTTGGGTCTGGCCATTTTCTATTAGAAGTAGTCAAGACTCTTGAAAAAATATATCATTATTTAGTTGAAGAGGATATTCGTGAAAGGGAGGATTATGAAATTCATGAATGGATTATTTGTAACAACTTATTTGGTGTTGATATATCTGTAGAAGCAGTAGAAAAGTGTAAAACTAGATTAATCTCTATTCTAAGCTCATTACAAAACGACTTTGACTTTTCTCAGGTTTCCTCAAAATTAAATACACATATTCGGCATGGGAACGCTTTAACTGGAACTCTCAATGATATTAAGAGCAGATTAGTCGTGACCCTATTAGATTTTCATTGGAGGTTTGAATTTCCAGAAATTATGTCCGAAAGTGGATTCGATATAGTTATTGGAAACCCTCCTTGGAACATATTGAAACCCCTGGAGAAGGAATTCTTCTCTCAATACGATCCACGATTAAGCAAATATAATGTTGATAAACAGGAAGCTAAGCAAATTATTCAAGGTCTTCTGAAGAATAATGATATCAGTCAAAGATGGCAAGAGTATAATAAATCTATTCGTACTCAAGCGGATTATTTCCGTAATGGTGAATATAGATACCAATCGGATCAAATGAAGGTTGCTGGAACGCAAAAAACTGTAAGTGGGGATTTAAACTTATATAAAATCTTCCTTGAAAGATCTTATCAGCTAACAAAACCTGAAGGGTATTGTGGATTTATAATCCCCTCTGGAATTCACATTGACGCTGGTACAAAAGGACTACGAAGATTATTATTTGATGAAAGCGAAGTAAAAGACTTATATTGTTTCGAAAACAGGGAAGCAATTTTTCCCTCAATTCACAAGTCTTTCAAGTTTGACTTACTTGTCTTTAAGAAAAAAGGAACAACAGAAACATTTCGTGCGGCATTTATGCTGTCAAATCCAGAGATTCTGCATACAATTAGTGAAAAAGCACTTTCAATCAAATGGGACCTTATTAAACGTTTCTCTCCATCATCTTGGTCTATTCTTGAATTTAAAACGAAGAAGGATATTGAACTTGTTTCAAAAATGTATCAACATCCAACTCTGGGTTCTTCAATTCAAGATTCATGGACAGTTCGGTTCCGAAGAGAGCTAGATATTTCACTAGATAGCAGTTTGTTTAATACTCTCAAGGATGGATTGACTGTTTATGAAGGAAAAATGATCGAACAATATACTCATCTCTTTAAGGAACCTCGCTATTGGATCACACCGTCCAATATTACCTTAAAATATGGAAAAAATTATCAAGAATTTAAAGAATTTCGATTAGGATTTCGTGCTGTCGCTGCAAGTACTAATCGTCGAACTATGATTGCTACTATAATTCCCCCTATGGTTTGTTGCGGTAATTCTCTAATAATCACAAAAATTTTTGATGAAAAGAACTCACGTCTCTTACGTGTTTCTGATATTTTGTACCTTGCTGGTGTGTTCAATAGTTTTGTGTTTGACTATTTATTAAGACTTAAGATATCACAGAATTTGAATATGTTCTTCATTTATGACATGCCAGTGCCCAAGATTTCTAGGAGCCATAAGGTATATCAAGAAATCATAAAAAACGTAGCTGCTCTCATTCCAGAATCTCCTGAATTTGACTCATTATTAAATCAATTGAATTTGGAAAAATCAATGCTTACCAACCTTAATAGAATTCAAAAAAGTGCAAAAGTCGATATATTAGTAACCAAGTTATATGGATTCGATAAGGAGAGCTTAGAGTATATATTAGATCAATTTCACCAAAAAGATGGAAAGAAAGAAAAACAGCTGAACTTCCAGAAAAGCATTATTCTTGACAGGTTTGAATAATGGGACACCTAGACAAGTTGAAAAAGAAGTTTTTGGGTTCAATTCTAGGGAGTGTCATTGGCGATGCGTGGGGAGCAAATTATGAAGGGCTTAGTTATAGATATATTCAGGAAACAATTCAAGATTTTTCTTCTACCTCTGGGCGCTATACAGATGATAGTGAAATGATGAAAGGTGTTCTTGAATCCTTATTAGCTAATAAAGGAGAGTTTAATGGATCACATATGGCTCAAACTTTTGCTAATAACTTTGATTATTCACGAGGCTATGGTATTGGGGCAGCTTCTATCTTAATGCAAATCAGAAATGGAGAACCGTGGGATAAACCAGCCAAACTAGCATTCAATGGCCAAGGATCCTTTGGGAATGGAGCTGCGATGAGAATCTGTCCCGTAGCACTCCTTTATCACTCAAATTTAGATTATTTGAAACAGATGGTTGATCAAATATCCATGATCACGCATACACATCATCTAGGAAT
>JBHLKC010000351.1:0-3682 GCA_048887065.1 Candidatus Hodarchaeota archaeon | reverse complement strand
AGCTCTAGCAGTAGTTGGCGCTGTTTTTATGGCTACGAGTATCGCAAAGCCAATTAATGATATGTCAAAGGTCACAGAAACGATAGCAAAAGGAGACTTAACTGCAGATATAGGTAGCTTTGCTAAAATTCGTAGTGATGAAGTAGGGAAGTTAGGAAATTCATTTGCTAGCATGGTGGACAGCCTCAACACATTCATCTATAGCTCACAAACCTCTGCAGAGGAAGTTGCTTCATCAGCAGAAGAATTGGCTTCTACTTCCGAGGAAGTGAATGCCCTCAGTGAAGAGATTGCTGCTACTATCCAACAAATTAGCCGCGGAGCATCCAACCAATCTGAGTTATCCACTAGAGCTATTGAAGATGTCAATAAAATGTCAGAGATTGTTGATCAATCGTTAGGGGACATTGAAAGCACACTTCAAGTCATCGAGGATATTGCAGGCCAAACAAACATCTTAGCATTAAATGCAGCTATTGAAGCTGCTCGTGCTGGTGAGTATGGTCGGGGTTTTGCTGTCGTTGCTGATAATGTCCGACGTTTAGCAGAGGAAACGAGGAACAACTCCGCAGAAATAAGTAAAGTAACTGAAAAGATTGTAGCAAACATTGGTGGTAGCGTATCTAGCTTACAAGAAACATTACAGGGTTTTGCAGCTCAATCTGAAGAATTCAGTGCCTCTAGTGAAGAAGTTGCAGCAGCAACAGAAGAACAGACTGCAGCAATGCATCAGATGACCTCTTCAGCTCAAGACCTTACCAAGCTTGGTGAGGAAATGGCCAAACTGGTCGCACAATATAAAATCAAGGACAAATCCTAAGTATGATTGATTAGTTCTTTTCTGACTATTCAATCTTCTCTTTTTTTTAATATATTTTTGGGGGGGTTCTCTATTGATCAGACGTATGGGATTTCAACCATTTCTCTCTTATCTCGGGTATAGTTGCTTTTCTGGGATCACATTCCCCTTTTGAATGGACGTAAATCAAAACTCCGCTCGGATCTCGTATAGTGATAAATTTATCATCAGTAATAATTTCTCCACAGGCAATACATTGCATCCGGTGAATGGGACTTTCCACACTAATTGCAGTTTGGGCTTTTTCACTTGAATAGGACGAATAGATGGGATTAGTACCCCTCACCTCATTTATAAGATCCTGAATTGAAGTTTTAACTCGATCAAAGTCTTCAACATTAAAAATAACTGAATCGGTCATCTTTTTCTGGATTGCTTGTTTTTTCTCATCAGAAAGTCGTGGAGAAAAAAGTGGACATGCTAAAAAGTGACATTGGGTGTTTTCTGTCCAATACGAACAACGATGAACATCCCGATATATACACTTCTGTCTAAATTTCTGGAATTTCTTCATTCTATGCTTGCTTCCAATATTTAGTTTAAAAGTATATTCAAAAATTAGTTGAAAAATCTAATAAAATCAATTAATATTTATTTTTCATATGTTGAGATTCATTTTATAATGGTTATTATCAGAAGCTTTATAGATTCATCATAAAGATTATCCATTTCCCCTATGGTCATATTTCGGGTTATTGAAACCTTAGACATGGTTAAAATTTTCCTCACTCATTAGCTCTGGTATTTTTTGTCTTTAAATTTTGTACCTTCTTTTATCGTCATCTAGTTATCTAGGAGACTTACATTGGTTCAATCTTTAGGTTTATTTTGCTATTGGTTTTTTTAACAAAGATTTAAATAATAAATTATTTACGAAAGACTCAGGTTCTTCCGAGTCCTCTTAAAAATCCTTTTATTATCCCTATTATAATATTTAAAGTTTGAAACCCAAAGGGTAAAGCTTTTGCTTAAATGGTGATAGCAATAATGGCTGCAAACGAGCTAGTGAACAAACTGAAATCAATTGATTTTCAGGTTACACCTGGAGCATTAGAAATTATTAATAGCAGTCGAATACCTGTTGATGAATTAATTGAAGAGATTTATGATTCTTGGAAAGATGATGAAAAGCTAATCACTGTTAAAAGGGCTATCAATTTAATCTTAGTGATTAAGAAAAGCCCAAAGTACGCTGCTGCTTCAAAAGAGGTTATTTCGGAATTAAAGAGTCGGTTTAAAGAAGAACCAAAAGTCTCAAGATTGCTTAGGAGAACATATTTCACCTTAAAACATTTTGATAACCCTGTAACAGCGGGTCATATTGCTAGAATAACACGTAGAAAAAAAATAACTGAAAAATTATACCTTAATCAGTTAGTTCAGCAAGGGTTGGTTAAGAAAGTACGGAAAGAAGGGAAGGAAGACTATTTCTGGATTTGAGGATGAATCATATTGTATAAAATTGTCTTTCTCAGGCATGGTGAATCGACTTGGAATAAAATGGGTCTGTTTACTGGTTGGACTGATGTAGATTTATCGCTTAAAGGAATTGAGGAAGCAAAACAATCTGGCCAAGTATTGAAAGAAGAGGGATTTACTTTTGATTTAGCGTATACTTCCGTTCTTAAAAGAGCAATCCGAACATTATGGTTGGCATTAGATGAAATGGATTTAATGTGGATCCCAGTTCATCGATCGTGGAGACTGAACGAAAGACATTATGGAGCACTTCAAGGATTAAATAAAGCAGAGACTGCTGCAAAACATGGTGATGAACAAGTTCTCATTTGGCGACGAAGCTATGACATCCGACCACCTGCACTAGAAAAATCTGATGAAAGATACCCTGGAAAAGAACCAAAATATCAGCATTTAGATGAAAAAGACATTCCAACAACCGAATGCCTAAAAGATACAGTTGCTAGAGTTCTCCCTTACTGGCATGAGGTAATCGTTCCCAGTATTAAAACTGGGAAAAAGATCTTAATTTCAGCTCATGGAAATAGTCTTCGTGCTTTAGTAAAATATCTTGATAATGTTTCTAGTGATGAAATTCTCAAGTTAAACATTCCTACAGGAATACCGCTTATCTATGAGTTAGAAGATGCTGGAGATGAATTAAAACCAATTAAACACTATTATCTTGGAGACCCTGAAGCAATTAAAATGGCAGTACAGGCCGTTGCTAATCAAGCGAAAGCTAAGAAATAGATAGTTTCAATTTATTTTCCTAATTCTCTTCAATATTTTGGTTTTCCACTTATTATATTGAACTCAAAGAATAAGATTTTTGAATTAATTTTCTCATTCTTCTTATAAGAATGGTTCTCTGGGGAGAAAAGAACTTGTTGACGCTTGAATTTTGAATTGAAATAATCAAGTACTCTAATGGAATATATATCGAAAACTACGATATAGGATTCGCAACGATCAAATGAATGAACCGACTTTTTGTATTTTTCAGACTCATTTTCTATACATACTCCTTTCACCTTTTGTATGAATTTCTATACTTTTGTATCTTCTAGAGAGAGTACATCATTATTATTCCTTTATTTAGTTAATTTCTTTGTTAGATGATCTTTTTTTCATCCATAAATTAAACAAAAGCCGATCTAGGACTTGAAATCTGGATAGCGAAAATACTTATTCATTTATTTTGTTCCATCGTACTTTTTCTCAAACATAATATGGCCTATTGAGCTATGTTGTATCATAATGTAGTTGAGTCTGTAAGAAGTTTCATATCATTCAAGAGGTTTAAGACACACAAAGTAGAGTAAAGTTTATATAGGATTAAATATTTACAGACTTTAGTGAGCT
>JBHLKC010000350.1:0-3689 GCA_048887065.1 Candidatus Hodarchaeota archaeon | reverse complement strand
AACAATTAAGATTGCTTCAATCTGTTGACCTCTTTCAAACATGATCTTATGCCCCTCACGCTCAATAACATTTAATGTTCCACTTTCGCTTGAAATTTCGCCATCAATCACAGTATCGGAAAAAGTCGAAATTGCGTTTACTAATCCTCCTAGAAGAATCGCATCTGCTCGAGGAGCTAATTTACTGAACCGAATATCAAAAATTGTGAGGCCTGAGATGTTCAAAAGGAAATAAACTGGCCTCCCTTTTTCTAAAGAACTACTACTCATTTTGACTCATCTAGATCCACTGTTACTGTATATTTTTTTGCAGTTTCTTTCAATTCATCGAAATAAATCGAAACTCTCCATAAACCATAGAACACAAATCCTACTCCAAGTGCAAGCGATCCAATCCCTATGGTAGATAAGAGTGTAAGCCAAAGGGGTTCAATATTCTCATAAAATGATAATGTAGTTTCAAAAAGCAAACTTCCTGTTATAAGAAAGATGCCAAAGCTAATGGACTTTGTTGCACTTCCAATTATTCCTTTAAGATTAAATTGTTTTACAATCGTAGCAATGCTGACCATCATACAGCAACCGTAAAACAACACTCTTATTATATCAAATTCCTGCATACTATCACCATCAAAGAAAGCGAAATGTTAATCAAAGCAATGTAGATTCGACTTCTCATTGTACTCTTTATTGTTATTACTAAAGTTTTACATTGAGTTCTTAAAAATAATTTCAAATTCAATCTTAAATATAATCATATTTCTGCTTTAATCTGTTTCTGAAAAAATAATCAATACAACCAACTTTTTACATTATTTCTATTTGCTTTAATCCAATAAAACTACAAATTAAAAGAAATCGGAGAAAGTTGAAACCAAATTATAGGCTCTATGTAATGGATTGAGAAATTATTGAATTAATGATGTTTAATGTTCAATTCAAATGAGTTTAGATTAGCATCATGAGAGCTCATTTTGATTATTGTATTTTAAGATATTCTCGACTCAGTAGTGCTGCATCTAAAATAGGTTTATAGCCTGTACAACGGCATAAATGGCCTTCTAGTGCAATACGAATCGTTTTTTCTGAAGGATCTTGCCTTTGATTCAGTAAAGCATAAAGCTCCATAATATATCCAGGAGTACAAAAGCCACATTGTACAGCAGTCGCCTTTACAAAGGCTCTCTGTATAGGGTGTAATTTTTCATCTGGAGAGTTTGGTGATATACCCTCTATTGTAATTACATCAGCACCTTCAAGCTGCTTTGGTCGGATAAGACAGGACCTAACTGCTTTACCATTCATAACTACAGTACAAGCTCCACAATGCCCTTGATTACACCCATTCTTTGTACCTGTTAAGTTTAATTGTTCACGAAGAATAGTTAACAACGAATCCTTTGAGCCAACCATTAAGCTGTATTTTCTTCCATTAACTGTAAATGAAATTTCCACAAACTTCAACTCCTAGAATTTAAAATCTTTAGTACTCTTTCAGGGGTTGCAGGTAATTTTGTTAATGATATTCCAGTTACTTGTTGAAAAGCATTGAGAATTGCAGGAGGTACCCCAATGATTGGATGTTCGGCCATTGGTCTTGCTCCCATTGGCCCATCTGGTTGAGGATTCTCAATTAGAATACACGTATACTTATCAGGCATGTCTGCTATCGTAGGAACATTATATCGTTTCAAATTTGTCGTTTTTATGATTCCTTTTTCATCAAATTTAATTTTCTCTTTCAATGCAGCTCCTATTCCCATCATAGCTCCACCATAGATTTGGCCCCTTACTGTTTCAGGATTGATTACCTTGCCAACATCAAGAGCTGTAACAAGGTGTAAAACCTTAATTCTCCCAGTTTCTTTTTCTATTGCAATATCACATCCTTGGGTTCCAAAAGTCCATTCATAAGGTTGATACTGACCTGTTTCAAGATCAGGAATTGTTACATTACGTACAACAGAAGATCCCGTGGTTAATACAGGATCACCCACTGTATGACCATCTTCGTACTGATATCCCTTCACTAAATTTTCTAATGGAATACTCTCATTGCTTTTTGATACAGATTTTCCGTCATACATCAATTCAGTTGTATCACAATTAAACACTAAGCTCGCATTTACCTTAAACTGGGAAATAGCTTTTTCACAAGCAGAGATAATAGCATTTCCAACGCGCATAGTTGTCATACTGGCTACAGTTTGCCACTCATAAGGAGTGATCTGAGTGTTAATTTCATAGTTGATTCTAACACGTTCTACAGGGATTAATAGGACTTCTGCTGCAATTTGAGCAAGCGCAGTTAAACAACCCTGTCCTATTTCAACACCTCCAATTGAAATATTTACGGTCATATCTTCATTTATTTTCAAAAAAACGCAAGAAGCAGCATTTGCAGCTTGAACAGGTGATTTAACTAAGGCAGCAACTCCACGGCCGTAATAATTTTTATCGTCTTCTAATGGTAACGGCTCCTTATCAAGAGCTTCAGTCATTTTATCAAAACATTCTCTAATATCCCCATTATGCTCTGTTATTATCTGATTTAGAGAGTTAGTGTCACCAGGCTTGAGAAAATTCATTTTTCGAAGAGTACGAGAATCGACGCCAACCTGATTTGCGAGTTTTTCTAGGAGTCTCTCTACCATAAATTGACCTTCAGGGTGACCATAACCCCTCATAGCACCAACGGGGGGAGAATTTGTATACACACCAAATGATTTCAGACTGCAATTGGGAAAATAATAGGGACCAGCACAGTTGTGTCCAGCAGCGAGAACAACATTACAACTAGTGTCGGCATACGCTCCATCTGAGAAGTACAACTCAGCTTCTAGTCCGATAAAGCTACCATCTTTCTTTGCACCAATTTTCATTTTTCCCTTCAATCCACGTCCAAGGACAGTACCGATAAATACTTCTTTTCTGGTCAGTTGAAACTTAACATGATAACCTGGTACGAAGCGTGCACATACTGCTAAAAGTGGTTCAATAGTATAATCTGATTTCCCTCCAAATCCACCACCCAGGTAAGGAATATGAATATGAATTCTATGCATTGATAAATCAAACATATCAGACAGTACTTCTCGAAGTACAAAGGGAGCTTGTGAGCTACTCCAGAGGTGAAGATCTCCTGCTTGATCCCAGTAAACCACTGCTCCATGGGGTTCAAGTGCTGCATGGTTCATTAAAGGATATTCAAATTCATCCTCAACGGTCACATCAGCTTCTTGGAATGCATTTTCATAGTTCCCTTTTTTCAAATGGTATTTGTAGAAGATGTTTGTTTGAGGAACTGGTACAAATGTCGAAAGATGTTTATACATTCCATTATTTTTATGGATTAATGGATTGTTATTAGATGCTGCTTTAATAGGATCCAAAACAAATGGCAATTCCTCATATTCGACTTGGATCTCATTCACAGCAGTTAATGCAATTTTTTCAGTTTCAGCAATAACAGCTGCCACAACTTCTCCTGCGTGTCTTACCTTCTCCACTGCGAGGGGAGGCTGATCAAATATGCATGTTCCAAATAATAAATCTTGATTAATCCCTGTTGATTGTCCAGTAATTACTTTTAAAACTCCAGGCATAGACTCAGCTTTAGAAGTGTCAATTGACATTATTTTGGCATGTGATATACCAGCTCGTAAAACTTTAAGATGTAAAGTGCGAGG
>JBHLKC010000349.1:0-3692 GCA_048887065.1 Candidatus Hodarchaeota archaeon | reverse complement strand
CAGAAGACAGTCTTTTGTCTTCGAATTCCAATTCCTAGATCAAATAGAACAACTCGAATTCCGTTGTAACCATGATAGACTAAAGCAGCAAGTAATCCTGCGTCGATAATGATAGCAATAGAGAAAAATTCAATGCCAAAAAAGGGGGTTTCCATAGCTCGCGTTATACTATTATACAGTAAACCAGCTTCCTCAAAGCCCAGAAATGTATCTAATAGCATGGTTCCAATAACACCAAGGTGGATAGTAACATAGAGGATTAGAAAGACTCCTGTTAAGCGTTGAAAAAGCCATGCATACATACCAATTCCCCGTGAGAATGGTTTAAACCAAGAAAGGAAGTTGGCTGCCTTACTATCAGTCGTGATTCGGGAATCGTGTATTGTTTCTTTACTTTCTGACATGATTATCACCCTGTAAGAAGATTAGCTACTGTTAGGTTGAGGATTAATGCATAAAGGACTATTCCTATACCAATAAGCAGTAATAACACCACAAATAATGTTCGAATCCTCTTTCCTGGTGCTAAATCAAAAATTACTGTTCTAAGTCCGTTCAGCATGTGAAACGCTAAGAAGAGAACGAATAACATTGAAATTATCAGATACAACGGCTGTTGCATTTTCCACTGGACTGCTTCGAATGATGCTATCCCATGAGTTTCAGCAATGTTTGAAGGGATGAGTTCACTAATGTAGTGGTTTATTAGCATATGAAATAAAATAAGAAAGAATAAGAAAAACCCTGATAATCGCTGAATAACCCACCACAATGCACTTCTAGCTTCGTGTTTTGGGACAAATCGTTTAAATCTACCTTTAGAAACATCAAGTTCCATATATAATCCACTTCACATAATTGTATCGTGCTAGACCAGTCATCTTACGAATATCGTAAGTTTTAGACTTTTATTGAATATAATAGCAAGGTGCTGAAAGTATCTTAAAACTTATTTGTTTGAAAATAGAGGCTATTTTTCAAACATGTTTTAGATTCATTAAAGCCAAAGAACGTACAAATAGGTAAAAAATTCTTTTCCTCCCTCCAATCTATATATTCCTGTTGCATTGGTTGATTCTTTTAAATTAAAATCTATTCCATTGAATTTAGACTAATAACAACATTGAATGGAAGGTTCATTAGCAATATTTTTCGTATTACTAATTAAAGGCTCGGTGGATGGTGTCACGAACACTTGCGTGCTGTAGACAGGTTCTTCAGTCTTATTGCTGTCATTTATCCAAAAAGTCGATAGTAGGATAAGAATGATCCCTGTATATATCCATCCAGAATAAAATTGGTGAAAGAATACGATTTCTAATAAGAAAGGGATGATAACTTGAAGTAATTGGAAAAATGAAGTGCTAATTGAACCTAATCGAGCAATTGCCCAATTCCATAAACCTAATGCTATAAGAGTTGGAAAAAGACCCGTGAATACAATATATGGAATTATTTCAGGAGGTAGAGAAAATGTTAATTCACCTGTTATCATAGATAACATAGTAAGAGCAAGAAAAGTGTGAAATAGACTTGCATATGTAAAATTAATAAGGTCGACTTTTTTCTCCTCATTTTTCGTGATATCCAAAAATTTTCCAGTCAAGACTGTATAAAAACCCCACAAGACTGATGAAAACATCAAATAAAGTATCCCAAAATTAGATGAATTGATAAAATTCCTCCAATCACCATTGAAGTTTATAAGAAAAACACCTGTTAATGAAAGTAGACTTATTATACCAATTCTCCAATTAAGCTTATTTTCTTCAAGTTTCCAAGCAATAAAAGGAACAAGAAAAATATAGAATGATGAGAGCAAAGTCGAAAGCCCTGGAGTTGTCATATCTAACCCAATAGTGACGGTAAGATATCCAAACGCGTCCAACCAACCTAATAATATTACTGTTTTAACTGATAACATAGAAAATCCGTTTCTTCTTTTGAATAACAGCAAAAAGAAAGTCAGGGCTAGTACTCCTACACCAAAACGTAAAGTTGTCGTTTGAAGAGGTGTAAGATACTTTAAAACTATCTCTAAAAATATTGGGGTGATCCCCCAGATTATATTCGAGACGAGAAGAACACCTTGAGCATTTCGTTGAGAATGATTGAAATCAAGATTATTATTGTCTGGATTTTTCATGATTAAAGTAAGGTTAAAGCGATATTTGAGGCTAGGGCCTCCATTGGGAGTCTTTATTTCGAAGTGGATTTCCGATAGGCAATGCTTTATATTCTTACTATCTACTTTTTTATTGGGTAGTTCCATGTTATACAATTTTCTTCTTGAAATTCACTATCAAAATGAGCAATCTAACTCTTTTGCTAAATTTTCACAGAATAATCCTGAAGTAGAAATCCTTCTCTGGTGTGATGCGAACAGTGACATCCTAGAGCTAAGGGGGGATAAAGAAGCAATTAATGAAGCTATTAGTGACTTGAAGAAGGATCTTGGTGAAGTTACTAGTCTTTATTCTTGGGAGGGTCATGTTCAACTTGTCTTGGAACTTTGTGAATGTAGTAAATTTCCTTTAGATTCAATTTTCGGAAAATATGATTGTCTAGAACTTCCACCAATTAAATACTTAGCTGGACGAGAAATTATTAACCTTTTAGTCACCCCAGACGACACTGGATTAATACTTGAAGATATTAGAAGAGTAATCCTTAATGCTTATGTAAAAGTCTTGAAATTAGCCCCTTTAAAGAGTTTTAAAAATCCTTATCCTTTCTATCTTCCCCTCGATGATTTGAAAGAATGTTTAACTGAAAAACAGCAAAAAGCTCTCACTTTAGCTTATAGGAATGGATATTATGGCAAAAACCGTCCAAAAGCTTTAACTGCAACTCTTGCAGAAAAAATGAATATTGGTAGACGAACATATGCTGACCATTTACAGAAAGCTGAACAAAAAATTATGAGCTTTTTGGTCCCCTCGCTAATGGAAGATTAGTGTCTAGAAGTTAAAAGCTTGTTCAAAGAAAATCTTCGCAGAATCGGGAATATTAAGCACTTCCTCTTCATAAAACAATTTAATTAGGAAGAGTACATCTCCAAATGTAATTGTTGGATATTGCATCCGAAGTAAGAGGAATATATCATCGATACTCGTCCTTCCATCTGTTAGATTGAGGAGTTCTAACACCATTCCTCCCCAATGGTCTTTTGTGAGTTCTAAATACTTTTTTTGTTTTTGATCAGAACGCTCGATTTTATTCAATCGTTTATATGATGTTGGACCGCTATAGTTCCTGCTAACTTTTTGTCTACCAATTTCCTCTTGCATTTGTCCTTTCAAATTCAATCTTAGGGGTTTTAGCATACGAGAAAAGTGAGTCTTGACTATTTCAGAATAATATTCCAATTCATCCTTGAGAGTACCCTCTAAATCAAGTTCTAGGATCCTCTCCATTCGCTGAATGGTCAATTTTTCAAGTAGTTCTGTTTGTCTTAGTTTTTGAAATTCTGTAAATTCCTGTTTATGCTGTAAGCTCAATTCATGCTTTAGACAGATCTCTATTCCCTCTAAAAATCCATAAAATAGTATTTCTTTTAAAAATTCAACTTCTGAAACAGCTATACCATACGCTACGGAACCTGTGGCTGCAATAACATTTTGACACTCAATGGGATCAACTTTGTCAACACTATCCGCGGTACTGTGGTGAAACGGATCCTCATGACCAAG
>JBHLKC010000348.1:0-3702 GCA_048887065.1 Candidatus Hodarchaeota archaeon | reverse complement strand
ATATAAAGGCCTATCGGAATTATAAATGGTGGTTTTTGGACCATCTCTCCAATCAAAAACTACTAGTCCTTAGTAATTTAACTGGGATTGGAATAGTAACTTTATCTAGAGTTCTTGTTCCTATTCTAATTGGAGTAATAATTGATAGTGTTCTTATTTCTCAAAATTTTACTGCTTTTGCCTTTTTACTTATCATAGCATTGGCTGTTTATCTTATTCGAAATGGAATGGATTATATCACAATGATGGTTGGTCACTACCTCGGATTTTCTGTTGAACAGAACATGAGGCAGGAATTTTTTGATACAGTTCAGCATAAACCTCTATCATTTCATGATAAGGCTCGAACAGGTGATTTACAGGCTCTAGCAACCAATGATTTACGTATAATTAATACAATGATTTCTCATGGATCCTTTTACATTTACCCTTTCTTCCAAATAGTCATGGCTGCGATTCTTTTAATTTTGGCTCTTGATGTCAGATTAGCGATTATTTGCTCCCCTTTTATTGTTTTATACATTTTGTTTACTCTTGATTATCGGAAAAAAATCGCACCTTATGCTGCGGAACGAATGGTAACACATTCAAATGTTGCGATAGTCTTACAAGATACGATAAGTGGTGCTGCAATTGTTAGATCATTTACTGCTGAGGAACTAGAACGGAAAAAATTCCATCAAGCTGTAAATGATTATAGAGATAATCGTATAGGTGAAGCGAGAGTCCAAGCGAAGTTTTATCCCTTACTTGTCTTATATTTTGCTCTTGGGATTACTTTCCTCGCGAGCTGTATATTTATTTACCAAAATAACATGTCGATTGGAGTTTTAGCTGCTACAAATTTACTGCTATTAACACTCATACATCCTACGAATATGATCTTTTGGGCAACAAACGACATGATGGCGGGTTTTGCTGCTTGTTCTCGTTTATTTAAGACACTTTCTACTGAAGAAAACGAACATACAACAGGTAAACTTACTGAATGGCCTGAAAAATTCAGAGGCAGAATTGAATTTCGAAATGTTACTTTTAGCTATGGAAGTAAACCTAAGGAACGTCGTCGATCTATTCTTAAAAATGTGACATTTACAATTGAACCAAATCAGAGAGTAGCCATTGTAGGACCCACAGGTTGTGGAAAAACAACCATAGCAAAATTACTATTACGCTTATATGATCCAGAAGAGGGAATGATACTTCTTGATGGTATAGATATTAGAGATTATCCTCTTGAGCTGTTGAGAAAACATATTGGCTACATAGAGCAAGATATTTATCTATTTTCGAGAACTATAACCGAGAATATAACTTTTGGAAAACCAGAAGCATCTGAAGAAGAAATCTTAAGAGTAGCGGAACTTGCTCAAGTGAATGAATTTGTAAAAGATTTTCCTCAAGAATTCAATACGATCGTAGGTGAGAGAGGAACAAGACTTTCAGGAGGAGAAAAACAACGAGTAGCAATTGCACGAGCTTTTTTAACAGACCCTGAAGTTGTTATTCTTGATGATTCTGTATCAGCCGTAGATAGTGAAACAGAAGCAAAAATTACTAATGCCATGGAAAATATTGTAACGAATAGAACAACTCTAGTTATTACTCATAGATTACATACCATCCGAACGTCAGATAAGATAATCGTATTAAAAAGAGGGGAAATTGTAGCTGAAGGTGATCATAACAAACTACTGCAGACATCAGAAGATTATAGACGTATTTTTGGAAAGCAATTAGTTTTACCAGTCTTAAGGGTAAAGTAAATTTGAGTGATTTTTATGGGACTTTATCGAGCAGTATTAAAAGAAGAACAGAAACGAGAATATAGAGATCGGGAACTTTTCCGTAGATATTTGACACGAATTTACCCCTTTAAGAAAAGTGTTGCTCTAATATCGGTCTTCATTTTGGTTTCTACAATAGCTGATTTACTTGCTCCTCTATTTTTTGGATTTGCAGTTGTAGAACTTGAAAAAGGGAACCGTGAATTTACATTGATTTTAAATGTTGGAATTGCTTATCTCTTTTTGTCTATTACAATATGGATCATGTTTAGTTTGCGTAGAAGAGAAATTGGTAATTTTGTGCCATTCTTTTTAGAAAAAATCCGTATAGATATGTTTCAAAAGCTGCAAGAGCAAGATATGAGCTTTTTCGATACATATCAGAGCGGAAATTTAAATTCAAGAGTAGTAAATGATACCTTAGATTTTGGACAAACAACCATTTTACTCGCTGACACTATGGGGAACTTCCTTGTGAGTATTCTAACTTTCGGTATTCTTTTATGGTTAAATCCTATCTTAGCTCTTATTACTCTTGGAGCGATTCCATTCCTTTTCCTATTGATGTTTTCCCTAAGAAGATTAGCCCGTCTTGTAAGTAGAGCATACAGAGAATCAATAGCTGCTATTAATTCGGCCATGGTGGAGTCTTTTGAAGGTATTCAAGTTTGTAAAAGTTATGGGCAAGAATTTGAAGTATCAGAGCAATTCAATTTAACAAACCAAGAATATTTCAAATCCGCATTTCGTATGACAGCTGTAACACACGTTTGGAGATCATTACTTGAGACCATTACTGCATTTATTCTGTTAATTGTTGTATACATGGGTGGGCAATTCATTACACAGGGTACTGCTGATACTGCCTTAGTACTGATGTTCATTCTTTATATTCAAAGTTTCTTTGGCCCAATAATGATCCTTTCGACTTTTTTTCCTGAACTTAGTTCTGGGATGGCAGCCTACGAACGAATTCTTGATATCTTGGATTCAGAACCAAAGGTTAAACAAAATCAAGATCCACAAAAGGTCAATGAAATAGAAGGTAAAATCGAGTTTAAAAATCTTGATTTCTATTATAGACCAGGTGAATGGGTATTTAAGGGATTTAATCTAAAAATCAAAAAAGGAGAAAGAATTGCGATAGTTGGGCATACTGGAGCAGGTAAATCAAGTTTGATTAAACTTCTTGCGAGATATTATGAATTTCAAGGTGGATCGATACTTATTGATGGAGTTGATATTCGTAGTTTAAATTTAGATTCTTACAGGAAAAATTTAGGGGTTGTTCAACAAGACGTATTCCTTTTTTCAGGAACGATTAAAGATAATATTTGTTATGGAAGACAGGATGCTTCTGAAGAAGATCTAATGAATGCGATTCGAGCAGTCCATGCTGAAGAACTGATTGAATATTTACCTGAAGGATTACAAACACGGGTGGGTGAAAGGGGTAAAGGATTGTCTGCGGGCCAAAAACAGCTTATTAGTTTTGCTCGAGCCCTTTTAACAGATCCTCGAATTCTTATTCTCGATGAAGCAACTTCTTCTGTTGATGCATATACTGAAGCGATAATTCAGGAGGCGCTTGAGGTGCTACTGTCTAATCGAACCTCCATTATAATTGCTCATAGACTCACAACCATTTTGAATGCAGATCGAATCATTGTGATGGAAAAGGGGCAAATTATAGAAGAAGGAACTCATGAATCCTTACTCGCTCAAGGAGGAAAATATGGACAGCTATATACACAATATTATGAGCATCAAAGTCTGGCCTGGAAACCAATCACTGTTTAATCAGACTTACATTTTAGACTAATTTTAAAGCGTGAACCCTTGGTATAATCATCTTGAATACGACTCTCTATTGATATTTCTCCCCTATATTTATCAATTAAAGTTTTAATAATGA
>JBHLKC010000347.1:0-3704 GCA_048887065.1 Candidatus Hodarchaeota archaeon | reverse complement strand
TGAAAGGAGAGTATGAATATAGCAGCACAAATCATTCAAGAAAAATGTAATAGTTGTGGATGGTGTATAAGCGTTTGCCCCCATCAAATTATCCTCTTAGAAGATAATAAGAAAGCAACGATCATCAAGGAAGAAAAATGCATTGAATGTGGGGCTTGTACATTACAATGTCCGGCACATGCAATCATTACTCACCCTCTAGGATGTGGTTGTGCAACCGGTGTGCTTAAAACAAAAATCCGTTCTTTCTTCAAGCGAAACGTAAAAAGTTGTTGATGTTCATAACATCAATTATACTAATAAAATCTTTTAGAATGTTATCATCTATTTATCAATCATTTAGTCACTTTTCATTTTTCTATAAACCAAAATGGAGATAATCAATGCGGATTTCCTATAGGAAAAGTATTATTTTCTTTTAAATAAAATTATCTTTTAACTATTGGAGACTATCTTTGGATAAATAAGTAAGCAATACAAAAAAACAAATTTTCCCCAGAGAATATTTGGAGCAATTAATTATGAATCAGGACGATAAATTAAGAACTTTATTTCAGGAACAGTTTGAAGCATTTATGGAACGTTTTCCAATTACTGCAACATTTTTTGGATATAAGCATGAAATATACGATCATTTATTACCTAAGGGGTCAAGTGAGGCAAATGAGGAGACAATTGTCTTACTTTTTCGCTTTAAAGAGCAACTAAAATCGATCGATTATGAAGCGCTTTCGGAGGAAAGAAAATTAGATTTCGAATTATTAAATTACTTTTTTGATTCACAGATATTTACTTTGAACGAACTAGCCACTTGGAGGAGTGGGGTTAGCGGTGGGGGAGCTGGACCTGTTGGAACCATTGGAACTGCAATATTCCCTCTTTATACTCGAAACTATGCATCCTTAGAGAAGCGAGTGAAGGCAATAATTAACCGATTGGAGGCTGTACCAAAGTTTCTGAAAGAAACAAAATCAACTTGGCAATTTCCTGTCAAACTTTGGACTGAAATGGCTCTTGAAGAAGGACCAAGAACCATTGGTTTTCTACAACTGATTCAAAATACATTAAAGCCTAATCTAGATCCTAATTTGCATGAAGAATTACTCGAAGCAATCGAAATCGCTAGTAAATCAATCAATAACTATGGTGAATGGATTAAAAATGAGATCCTTCCCGCTACGACTCATGAATGGTTAATTGGGTCTCAGAAATTTGCACGATTAATGGATTTGAGAAAATTAGGCAAAGGTCCAGCTGAAATTCTGAAAATAGGAGAAAATGCATTAGAAGATACTAAAAATGAATTAAAAAAACTTGGAAGAGAAATAGATCGTAATAAGACTGTAGAAGAAATTAGGGAAATTATTAAGAATGATCATCCCCCAACTTTTGAAATGGTTCTTGAGCATGTCCGAGAATTGACTCAGAATGCGCGGCAATTTATTCTAGAGAAAAATTTAATGATTCTTCCAGAAGGAGAGGAGTTACAGGTTTTACCCACACCCTCATTTCTGGTACCAGTAATACCATTTGCTGCTTATATCCAACCAGAGAAATTTTCTAAAGTACAAATTGGACAATATATTGTTACACCACTTGAAGGTCGGTATGAAATGCTAAAAGAACATTCCTATGCATCCTGTAAAAATGTAGCTGTTCATGAAGGTTATCCAGGTCACCATTTACAACTTACTTCCGCGAATTTGCAGCCAGAGCTGATTAGATCAATTGTAACTGGGGAAGAAAGCGTTGAGGGGTGGGCACACTATTGTGAACAGCTGATGGCGGAAGAGGGATTTTTAGGAAAGAATGAAAGGTTTATGCAACTTATCGATCAATTATGGCGTGCAGTTCGGATCATTGTTGATATTAAATTACACACGGGTCAAATGACAATTGAGGAAGCGAAAGAGTTTATGATGAATGAGGTGGGGATGGACGAGAATGCGGTAACGGCAGAATTAAAATGGTATACATTGTCTCCAGGATATCCACTGAGTTATCTTCTTGGAAAACTCATGATTCTTGAGCTTCGTGATTATGTTAAACAAAAAATGAGTGCAAATTACACAGATGAATTCTTTCACAATACAATTCTCAATAGCGGAGGAATGCCAATATTTTTCCTAAAAAAGTTTTTTGATCTACGCATTGCTAAAACATTAAACACTTCTTAGGTTATTATGGGACAGTTTAATAAATCTACGGATGTTAAATATTGTGCAGCTTTATATTATTAGACATGGCCTTACTGATTATAACGTTGGAGAATCTCGTTTTCGTGGTCAGTTAGATATCCCACTTTCTAATCTTGGTATTGAACAAGCTGAAAGGATTGCAACAGCTCTTAAAACGATTCCACTAGATACTGTTTACTTCAGTATGCTCTCTAGAGCAAAAGAGACCGCAAAGATAATTATAAGGTTTCACCCGAATGCTACGTTTATAGAAGAACCTTCTTTATTAACATTAAACTTCGGTGATTGGCAAGGTAAATTCCATAAAGAGGTTTTTAAAACTCCTGAAGAAAAAAAACTATGGTACACGAATCCTAATGCATATCTTATTCCTAATGGCGAAACATTTTACCAAGTCTTAGACAGAGTACATAGATTATTCTTACGGTTATGTGATCAAATTGAAAGCCATATTGCATTGATTACGCATCGTGTTGTCATTATTTGCATGTTACTGTATCTTTTTAAGTTAGATCCGTCTCATTTTTGGGATTTCAAAGTAGACCCAGGATCGATTACTCAAATTGAATATAACTCTGATCAAACATTTCGTCTTATACATTTAAATGGTAAAGAGCATTTAGAGAAGATAATATAGATTTAACGACACAAATATTGAAGCTTATTTGTTAAACTGGCTAGTTGGAATTAATGAAGAAATAGATTCGATAAATTCAACTGATTCTTCTCCCTGATCAACACTTATTACGCGATGAGTCAACCCACGAATACGTTGAATTCGCTGAGCTGCATTTGTACCAATAAATCTAGGACGAACCCCTGCATGAGATCCAATCCATATAAAAATCTTTTTTAGAGCGTCGTTGATTAGGATATACACTTGGTCTTCTTTTAATATTTGAATTGAATTACTACAATTCTCTAGCGCACCAGAGATTTTGTTATTTAACTGTAAAAGTTCCACATTTGTCTCTTCAACTACTACCATACCCAAAACCCGATCATTTCTTCTTAACCAAGAAACTCTCTCAGGAATAAGATAGAGAATTAATAAATTGAACTAAAGAAATTCCTCGAATGTTAGAAAGTATAAATATCGAGGTTGTCACAAATTCTTTTAATGACTATCAAAATCTCATTATTGAATCTCTGAGTCAAATTCATAAAGTATTTCTTTCTTATCTCTTTCTAATTCGGTTATAATCCCAATAAGCTTGTGTTCATCTAGATGATGGTCTAAATAACATCTATCATGAATTAAAGAATTACATTGATCGCATCGTGTTACTAAAACGAATCTATAACGATCCTGTTTCAGTAATAGTTTGTTACAAACAGGACAAAGACGTGGATCATGTTTCATATTTTCTCAACGTCCAATAACCTTTGAGCTAACTGGAACTTGGGTTCCAGGGCTTTCTTCTATTTCAGATTCTTTTTTATTACAATTTACACATTGATTCTCTGCATCTAATACTGTACCACAGTTCTCACAGAACATCTTTC
>JBHLKC010000346.1:0-3714 GCA_048887065.1 Candidatus Hodarchaeota archaeon | reverse complement strand
TTACGGGATTACTGATATCTAGAATCACTGTTCCGTCGTTAGTTGTAACAAAAGCATGATTACCTTCAACACACACACTATACGCTACATGGCCCCCTAAACCAACTTGTGGTAAAAAGAAAACAACCAAAATATCCAGAAATATCAGAATTACAAGAACCAAAAGATAAATTACTTTTAGAGTTCTATTTATTTTAGTATTAGTGAACAGTTTATTCAAATGAAACACCTTCAATCGGTTCGAAAGATTGATAGGTGTCTTGACGTTTTTACCAAATTTAATGTTTTAGACCCTTCCAAAAATGGAAGGATCTTAGTTTGCTTAGATAATAAAGGAATACCCATAGAAAATTCCATATCATTATTTCATGAATTTATTCTGATAAATCACAAGAAAATTAATTACATTATCCAAACAAACAAAAATAAAACCTTGATATCTTATAATATTGTCATATAGATACTTTATTGGTTATTTCTTTCTTTCAGATGAGCTATTGCACTATTAAGTGCATTTTTCAAATTCATAAGGAAAATAAATCCCTTTCCTGTAATTTTGAAGTTCTTCAAACGAGTATCAAACATAACAACTTCTGAGAAATATGTTTCTAAGTAATTTAGGGAAACTAATTTTTTTATTTCTCTAGAAAGAGTCGAAGGAGGGATATTGAGACTTTTCGAGAGTTTCGTTGGGTTAGTTTCGGTGGGATCCTGATAAGCGATTTCAATTAAAGTAAATATTGTGTTATTTTTAATTTTTGTTTGTAATTCGTGTCTGATCTCCGATGGGAAAAAATCTAATGTTGAATTCGGTGTAGAAGGACTAGTAAGAAGATTAGTATCTTGAAATTCTAAAACAGTGTTATTCTGTATGTTTTCTAATCCAATAACAATTTTATTTCGAACATATTTCAGAAATTCAACTTCATTTGACTGAAATAAGGTATTAGTTGCACTATAGTATTGATTTTTATATTTTGAGCGATAATACCTTGCTATAATGAGCGTGAATGTGATTATAAAGAGTAATATTATTAAAAACGTAGATAAAAAGCTAAATAGCCCTTTTTGTTCGTTTAATGGTAATTCAGGTTTAATATTTGAAGTCAATCCTTGAAAAAAGAGAATTACTACCACCAGTATTAACACGCTACTGCTAATTATCTGAAAACCTGTTTTTATTTTCAATGTAGGCAGTGATAAGGATTGATTTGGTTTCAGGAATCACACATCATTATATACTCTTTCTTTGATAGTAATTTTTCATAGATTATCAACATAAAAGTTAGAGTATTGAGGCAATATAATTAATTATGGAGTTAAATGGTCTTGTAGAAAGAGGTTTTTTTTTTCAACCTGTTTATTTCAATATTTTAGGGATTACTCCAGAATCAGATCCCTGGATTGGATACATTAAAATTAAAAAACAAGAGTTTTGACTCAATGTTTACTTGGAGGCATTCAAATGTCAGGTGAACTATTTGCTGAATTGTATGCAAAAGCTCAGGCTTCAATTCCAAAAATTGAAGGAGAACTAGTCATTAAAGGCTTAACTGAAAGTGTGGAAGTTATTCATGGTTAATGGCGAATTCCTCATATATATCTAATGACTTATTTTTTCATTTAGTATCATTTAGTTTTTAGTATTAGGTCTTATTTCTAGGTGATTTACTTATCACTAAGGAAATTGATATTCTACCTATCATTATTCAAACCCCAAATAAATTAGCTCTTCAGCTTTCTCTTTAAACTGTAGGGTTCTATCGATTAACATGCCAATTTAAAGACTTTTTTATTTTAAAATGCGTAACGATAACTGGAAATCCCCTAGGATCACTCAACATTTGTAGATTGGATTATCATGGTATTGAATTCCACACAAGATCTATATCAACCAACAATAAAGGATATCCTCCTCTTACCCTTATTTGGAGACATTCAAGCGAATCCTAATGGAACGAAGGTAGCTTATCACCAAGGCTATGTCAATTTAAAAGAAAATAAATATGATATCTATTGTCGTATTTACAACATTGAAAAAAAAAACTCTTATAACCTCACACAGACAGGATATCCTGGAAAATTTCATTGGATTAATAATGAAACCATAGCATTAATGAAACGAACTGAGTCCGATCCCTTTCAAATTTTTATATTTGAAAGTCTAATTGGAGAAGGATTTCAAGTAACTGATCATGTAGGAGGGATAAATGACTTTTCCCCCTTTGCTGGTGGTTTTGTGTTCATTGCTAATAATCCTGAAAAAGATGAGAAGAAAAAAAGGGAACTTAGGTTGGGAAAATTTATTCATATCGAAGAAGAAAAAAGTATTTGTTCATTATATTATGTTGATATTGAAAAGATGTTGGAGTATAACCGAATAATCGCACAATCGTTCGAAGATGAACATAAAGACATTGTAAAACCAGTTTTTAACTTGGGAACGTTCCTACCAGAATCAGTAAAGATTGAATCAGTTATTCCCTCTCCAAATAACGAAGCTATTTTTCTAAATTGTCGAAGTAAGGATGATCTAGTATTTGGACATGATACTTCTCACTATCGGATCCAATTCATCCCAGAGGAAATTTTTGATGAAGCTAAAAAAATAAACATATTTGTAACGAGAATGGATCTTCCTAAAGGAGCTAAAATTGTAGCAATTTCTCCTGATGGAGTAAAACTATTAATTTTATATAAAAAACGTGATAATCGTGATTATACTCAAGCAGATTTGTGGATACTGAATTCATCAGAAGTAGAAGAGGCTAATCTTCAGGAACGTCTTTTCTGTATCACATCCAACCTTGATCGAGACCCTCTCACTCATAGCATTTACTGGACCAAAGCAGGAATCTTCATCACCTACTGGGATGAGAGTCAGGTAAAAGTAGCACGATTATCAGAAGCCGGGGAAGTTGAGGATATTGATTTGCATGGATTAATGCCTAACTTATTTTTTCATGTTAATGATTTAGGGATTGTTAGCTTCCTTGGATTCTCTTCTACAAAAATTAATGACATATATCTGAATCTACCGAAAGAAATTGGTCGAAAAACACTTCCACTGACCCATTCTAATGATCTTGTTGCCAATTGGGATCTGGGAACGGTTGAATCAATTAAATGGACAAGTAAAGATGGAACCGAGATCGAGGGGATATTACGTAAACCCAAAAACTTTGATCCTGCTCGAAAATATCCTCTACTCATAAATATTCACGGTGGTCCTCATAACTCTTCTGCTAATGTTATTTTAGAGGCAATGGATAAGTTTTATTATCCCCTAGTTCAATTCATGCATAAAGACATACTTATTCTTAAACCCAATTACCGTGGCTCTTTGGGTAAAGGCCAAGCCTTTAAGGAACTACTTATTGACAATGTAGGTATTGGAGATTTATGGGATTTGGAGGCAGCAATAGATCACTTGGTTCGTCAAGGATTTGTTGATGAAACAAAGATTGGTGCATGTGGAGGAAGTCAAGGAGCTTACATCAGTGCGTTCGTAGCCATGCATTCTGATCGATTTAGAGCGGTCAGTGGTTGTTCGACTCTATCAAGCTGGGCCACTTATTTCTTCGGTTCAGATAGTAGGTACAGTATACCTTTTTCAGGAAACTCATATCGGAGTAAGGGGCCATTCGATGAAGGAATGAAAGAGATTTATGAAAAAACAGCTCCAATGAATGGAATCAGCAATGCGCGAACGCC
>JBHLKC010000345.1:0-3744 GCA_048887065.1 Candidatus Hodarchaeota archaeon | reverse complement strand
CTAGGCGTTGTCTTTATGCGTAGCAAAATAAAGACCCTATATAGTACCGGGTTGTGTTTCACTCAAGATAGTTGTACTTATGAAGGCTATCTCGATTCTAGCGACCTAACGATATCTCAGGATCAATTAAAAGACGAACTAGCCGAAATAAAAGGCGTTAGTAAAGTTGATATAACAACCCTTACTGCCTGAAATCTTTTTTGGTTTATTTACCTATTTTTTGGCAATTATCAGGTTTTTTTGAATTGTGAGAGGAAGAACCCTCTCCACATTTGTTTTTTCCACATTTCCAATAATTTCAACACCTGGGCAAATTTCTAAGAGAAAATAACCTATTCTAGGATTTAATTGAGATTTTAGTGCTATTCTAATTCTATATAACTAATGAAAATTGGATCACCCAAATTGTGAATGATTGGATTAGGAAAAGAAAAGATAAAAACAACAAGAAATTAATAAAATTAAGAAAAATCACGAGCTCTAACAAATGTTCTTCCTTTTTCTGACATAAGAAAACCCTCTAAGGAAGATGAATTATACTATGTCTTTTGCATCTGAAGAACCAGAGAATCTTAGTCTCCTCTTACATCCTCTACGAAGAAAAATATATTCTATCCTAGCAGAAAATCCCGGATCTTATTTCTTTGATTTAGCAAAGTATCTAGAACTACCTCAAGGTACCTTGAATTGGCATTTAAAACGGTTAGAAGAAGATCATCTTATTAAATCACTCAAATTTGCAGGAAAACGGATATACTATCCTGCTGGTCTCAGATCGGCCGAAGCAGAGCGAATCTTTACTGTTTTAAGGCCAAAAACTGCCAAGAAGATATTTACTTATATTCTGAATAACCCTGGGGCTTTTCAAAGCCAGATTGCACAAGGGATCAAACCATCAGTACATCATGATACGGTACGATACCATTTGAACAGATTGGAAAAAGTAGGGTTAATAAAAACTCAACGAAGTGGCAGAACAGTTCAGATTTTTCCAGGCGACGTTGCTGAAAATCTACAGGATGGATCTTTGACTGCAATTTCTGATTCATATGTTCGATTCTTATTAGAGAAACTTCGTGAAGGATGTTTACATCCAGAGATTGTGCTACAAAGCAAAAAACAGCTAGTTCTACGGATTGAATGCCCTGATGGTGAGGATATGATCCTCAATCTCAAGATGAGTGATTGGGAAATTTTGATTCCAACAGATAATGAATAATTTCACTTGAACTGCTTTACGATAGTAGATTTTCTATTCAACAATTATACCTAGAATGAAAATTTAGGTAACGGAATCAATAGAAATTTGATAGCAACATATGGAACTACTTAGGATGGCTACAAAATTCGATCCAAAAGAATATTCAAAAAATCGTCTTCTTATGATTGGCTCAAAATTTTTCCCAAAGGAATGTATCAAAATTAAATCTGGACGAAAAGGCTACCAATTAGGAGAAAGTATGGTTACATTAATCGATCGTGCAAAGACAATCGTTGAACATGCCCAAGAATTAGATGAAGTAGTTCCCGTATCAACAGCAAATATTTGCCGTGCAGGGACTACATTCCAAAATATTTTTCAAAATTTAAGTAGCTATCAAGTGATTTCACAAGTTAAATCACGTTCTAGGAGAGGTTATAGGAAAGAAATTGAAATTTTAGATTTTGATCTAAAGAAAATAGAGCTAGCGTTTAAAAAAAGTCCACAGCTCCCTGTAAAGACACAAAAAGATGAAAAATACATTAAGAATACAAAAAAATTGCATTTGAAACTATTAGATGAAGAAAAATATCAGATGGTACTTGAAGATGTGATCAAAAGACGGGATTTTTTTGTTATCGATGATTCTGAAGGGAGAAAATATTTCGATTCACTCTTTCGATTATTAGATAACTATATTAGAAAAAATAATGAGAAAAAGCAATTAAAAACAGAACTTAAGCAATTAAAAATTAAGAATGAAGAAATAAACGCTAGAAATGAAGAATTAATCAAAGAAATTCCCCAAACAAAAAACCAAATTAAACTTCAAAGAGAACAAGCTGGAATTCTAGATATAATATCTGAGAAGGAGCGATTAATGGCTGATTCGGATATTTCACTTTTTCTTAAGATATTAACTACAAGTCTAGATCGCTATATCCGAATGATTGAAAGACGTGAAAATCGAATATTGGAACAACGAGATGATCTACTGAGCTTAATATTAGAACCAACTAGATTTCAAGGATTGAACGAAGAATTATGGAGAACGATCGTTTTTATTATTGAAACTCATGGTTTTGAGCTTTTAAGTAGTAAAAGCTGGTTTAAGTTTGAGAATTCAATTGATCTGAAAGAGTTCATTCTAAGAAAAGACATCCTAGAGAAATTTGCTAGTTTGCGAAAAATTGAAAAATCTCTGGAGGAGTTAGAAAAACAGCTTCTAACAAACCCCCAATACTTTAAGGCTCAGAGAATTATTGAAGAATTCGATAGAAATGAAGAGCTCCAAAATGAGTTAAAGAATGATATTCTTGCGATAAAGAGAGAAATTTCTAATCTTATTCAAGAATTACAGTCTGAAAAAGAGAAAATTATAGCTTTAATAAGCTAAAGATTTCCCAAAATCTCAGTGAGGACATCTGCAGCAGTTGCTTTTTTCACCCGTTGTTGAGAAAGGTCCGCAGATTTTTGTTTTATATCGTCGCTGTTTAATCGCTCAATCTCTCCGCGAACACGCAGTTGTTCAATTTTTGCTTCCAGATTTCGAACATCTTTTTGTAGATCTACAAGCCACCGTTTAGCTTTTCGTTCTTCGCTAGCAGCTTTTCGCTGGATTGATGCTAATTCTGAAGAATATTCATCACGAAGAGATGTGTAAACATCTTTTGAAACAATTTGTGCTCGATTTTTCTCTTCAAGCTTTTCAAGGCGTTGTTGCCATTTTCGTTCACTTTCAGCGAAATTTTCCAGATCTAAAGGTTGTGTTTGGAGAGTTTTCTGTTCCTCTTGTAAGGTTAAAATTTTGGACTGAATAGAATCTATTTTTTCTTTTGATTCACTTTCTTCAATTAATCCAATTTCAACTTTCTTCGATAATTCATCAGTCTCATCTAATAACCTTTTCAATTCTAGTTTAATTTGCCCTTTTCTTTTTCGTGCATAGAGGTTCTCAATGATACTATCAGGAATTTTCTCAATAACTTCAGTTGGAGGAGCAACAGGTCCTCTCGGAGTTACTGGAGGTCTAGTGGGAGGAGGGGGAGTTACTACCTGACTTGGAGTTTGTATCCGTGATTTTTTAATTGGAGTTCCGCAAAAACGGCAAAAACGTGCTGTAATACTAATTTGTTTCCCACAATTTGAACAATATGTTGTGCTTGACATATCACTATCCTTCTCTAGTTTGTGAGAATCTTGGGGAGAGATCTTTTTTAAAGACTTCATTACGGTATAATCTCTTCTCTCTTTTGCTTCTTTTAAGATCTTAGACTAAGAAGAATGCTTGTTTATTCTTTTATCTAATGATTTTTATTTTAATTACTAAATTAACCCTTCTTTAAGGTGTAGTATGTGTAAAGGCTCCATATAATGATTGGTTACAATTTTTCAACTAAAGATTAAAAATGACTACGCAGAAAAAATGGTGGACCGGGGGGGATTTGAACCCCCGACCTCCTGCAGTTTGATCTTATGTTTCAGATGAACAATAGATTGCCAAGCAGGCGCTAACTTCCATGCTGAGCTACCGGCCCAAAACA
>JBHLKC010000344.1:0-3749 GCA_048887065.1 Candidatus Hodarchaeota archaeon | reverse complement strand
TAAGAGAAATTGAAGTTTGTCATATAGATAACTAGTTCAGGTTTAGACTTATGCTTAATGAAGGTTTAAATTCCTTTAGGCTTTATATATAAACTTTTAAACACTGAAATCAAGTTTCTACGTGCTTTTTGATCCTAGTATTTTGTTTGAAAATGTTTTTAGGCTGCTATTCATATCTACAGATCAATTTTCTAGGCTTGAAAAAATCCTTAGAAGAAAAAATACTTTAAATGGAATTGAAGTTTTTCATTGACAAGGTGTTTAGTTATGCCAGATTCTTTCAAAGAAGTTAACAATCAAATGTCTGAAATCCAACAAAGTCTCACGAAGGCTGCAACTTTAGCCAAAGATGTTCCTGGAAAGCTTAGTGAGCTGTTGGAGGAAAGAACGAGTCTTAAAAATAGTGTCGAAGAACTAAGAAGAAATAATAGTGATCTTAAAGAGAAATTAGCCGAAATTAATAGTAAACTAGCAAATCAGAAAAATGAATTTGACAAGAAACTCGAAACAACTGAGAATAGGATTGTCTCAATACAACGTGAGCTCGACCTTGCTAAAGAAGATATTAGAAAACTTAATAATCAACTAGACTCGAAAGATGAACGTATCAGGCTTCTTGAATCACAAAAACAGGAATTAACAGATGCTTTGAGACAAAAATCCATCTAGCTTCTATCTCAACACTATTGGAGTCACACTATTGAAAGTGGCTTTTATCTCAGATATTCACGGAAATTTAGAGGCACTCTTAGCTGTTTTTAAAGATATCAATAATAACAGAAGCAATATTGATTTTATCTATTGTAATGGAGATATTGTTGGATATTACCCCAATCCATTAGAATGTATTGCATTAGTTCAGAAACGATGTGAACAGGTGATTTTAGGAAATCACGATGAAGTTGTAACCAGCAAGAATTTTAATGAGCATGTCACATGGTTTAACTATATTGCTGCAGAAGCATTAATTTGGACCAAAAATAGATTATCTAAACCAGATGCAGCGAATCAGCTGCATTATCTTGAGGCTCTAAAAACTCAACAAGACCTTTCAATTGAAAATAGAAAAGTTTTACTTGCACATGGAACACCAGAGGAGAAATGGGAGTATTTCTTAAAAGATCCCTTCATTGGAGACTTTTCCTCTAAACAAGAAGTTAGGCTTCGTAAATGGCTCAAAAAATGGGATCTAGTAGTTATAGGACATACACATATACCATTTGTGTATAAATTTCGAAAAAAAGTGGTGTTAAATCCTGGGAGTGTGGGACAACCCCGTGATCGAAACCCCAAGGCAAGCTATGCGATCGTAGACATTGATGAATCAGCAATCGACGTAGAAATTGTACGTTTAGATTATGATATCAATAAAACATGCAAAACCCTTTTTGAAGCAGAATTAAATGAATATCTTTGTCAAAGACTATTTAAAGGGACATAACGCTTGATCTATCTTAACAACTCCCATATTTTGAATGAAAATCCATTTTACAAGCAAATTTCTGCTATATTTTGAAATAAACATCAATCATCAAAGTAAATCGGCTCCGAAAAGGATTAATTTCAAAGAAAACATTTAAAAATCTGTTTATCGAAAATATCATATAGGTAAGACAAATTTTTCAGTGAATTTTTCAAAATTGGTTGAGGAAAAATAAACTTGACCTCAATATCTTCTGTAGATTCAGTGTAGGGTCTGAAAGTCTGACATGGTGTTAAATTTTGTCTGGAGAATATGATGCGAGTTCTATCCAAGTGCTTGAGGGATTGGAAGCTGTTCGACGCCGACCGGCCATGTACATCGGAAGTATTGATGAGTACGGGCTTCATCATCTCGTTTGGGAAATTGTGGACAACTCAATAGATGAGGCAATGGCTGACGTCTGTGATCATATCAAAGTAATTATTGGACAGACAGAACATGGTTTTGAATCAATGACCGTACAAGATAACGGTCGTGGAATTCCTACTGAAAATCATCCTCATTATCAAATGTCCTCCTTAGAGTTAGTGACTACCCGTCTTCATTCAGGAGGAAAATTCGACCATTCTTCTTATAAGGTAAGTGGTGGATTACACGGGGTTGGAATCGCTGTAGTTAATGCATTATCAAGCTGGATGCAAGTCAAAGTCAAAAGAAATAACCGTATTCTCATGCAAGAATATGTTCGTGGTGAGACTATATCACATGGGTTGATCAAACTTCAAGAAAAATGGGAAGAAAAAAGTGGTACTCATATCACATTTATTCCTGATCACGAGATTTTCGAAACTGTTCATTTTGATCTTGTTACTATACGAAATAGACTTCGAGAACTTGCTTTTTTGAATAAAGGACTTACAATAACTTTAATCGATAACAGAAAATTAGCCCCCGAAACATCCACAAAAAAATCAACAAGCTTAACTACTGAACTAGAAGGTGAAGGCTTAAAAAGGTTAGAAGAAGAAGAGGAGGAGAAACCTAGTGAGGAGAGAGAAAATACTTGGATTTATCGTTATGATGGAGGAATTCAGGCATATGTTGAACAATTAGCAAGATATCGCATACATGAGGATATCCCTTATTTTGATGAAACCATAGAGTCTACACAAGTAGAAGTTGCCTTAGCTTATGACAGATCAGAAAGGGATCTTATCTATACTTTCACAAATAATATAAATACTCGCCATGGTGGAACACATTTATCAGGTTTTAAATCTGGACTAACTAGAGCAATTAATGCTTATATTCTTAAAAATGAACAGCTAATCAGGAATTCTCATTTAAAAAAAGAATTAAAAGAAAAAAGATCAATATTTACAGGAAATGATGTCAGGGAAGGTTTAGTTGCTGTTGTTTCAGTAAAAGTCATGAATCCTCAATTTGAGGGTCAAACAAAGAGTAAATTGGGGAATAGTGAGGTTAAGGGTATTGTAGAACGTTGTAGTTATGAAAATATTTTGAAATTCCTAGAAGAACACCCGGAAAGCTCAAGTGTTGTTATGGAGAAATGCGAAGCAGCGGCTACATTAAGGATGCGATACCGTCAGCTTCGCGAGGCTGTCAAAAAGACCCAAACTAAGGGGACAGGGAAGCTTGTTGGTTGTTCGGAAACAGACCCAAGTAAAAAAGAACTTTTTCTAGTCGAAGGGAATTCAGCAGGAGGAACTGCAATAGAGGGAAGATTTAGTGAGTTTCAAGCGATTCTTCCATTACGTGGGAAGGTAATAAATGTAGAAAAAGCTCGTTTAGAAAAAGCTATGAAGAATAAAGAAATACTTGAAATAATAAGAGCAATAGGAGCAGGATATCGGGAAAATTTTCAAATAGAGAAAGTTCGGTACCATAAAGTTATATTATTGATGGATGCAGATATAGACGGCCATCATATCGTTTGTCTGCTTTTAACGTTCTTTTTCCGCTATATGCCAGAATTAATAGATGAAGGGTACCTTTACGTATCTCAACCTCCTCTATATCGTATTAAAAAGGGGAGTAAAGAGACTTACGTACTTTCAGACCAAGAACGTGATAAGGTTGTCGAAGAATGGGGGGGTAATCTTGAAATCAGTCGTTTCAAAGGCTTGGGGGAAATGAATCCTATTCAACTTCGTGAAACAGTCATGAATCCCTCCAATCGAACTCTTCTTCAAGTCACTAGGGAGAATATTATCGAAGCTGAGCGTATGTTTGTCACATTAATGGGAGAGGAAGTGAAACCTCGTCGTGAGTTTATTGAAACACATGCACTTGAAGTTGAGAATTT
>JBHLKC010000343.1:0-3752 GCA_048887065.1 Candidatus Hodarchaeota archaeon | reverse complement strand
GTTCTACTGGAATGTATGTAAATGAAAGAGCTGATATAGTAGGTCCAGTTTCAAATGTTTCTGGGAGGGTCGAAATATACATACCCTATTGGCCAAAACTGAAATATGCTATCCAATGGGATACTGCTACTACTGCCCCTAATTTGACTAGTGTGCTTGCAGACTATTGGGTAGGCTTTAAACGGAGAAATGCTGGATATACTTTCACAAAATTAAGGCCGTTGTCTTCAGCAACGAGAGGTAACCATGAAATGATATATCAAGAATTCGAGTGGCTTCAACAAGATCAATCATTTTCAGGTGTTATTGGTGCTTGGTATTGTGAAGAATCGTCTCGACTTTATATTGTCACTTATTACGATCTCGATATCGATCTAATCCCAAATGCTCTGAAATTTTTTGATTCCTTTGTATGCCATTGACGAAATTATCTTTCTAAAGATTCTACAAATACCTTAGTATATGAAATTATATAAGAATATACATTCATCCAGCCTTTTACGACAGTGATTAATAGAGTTTTAACAAATATATATAGAATCACTATTTGTCCTTATAATGCTTTTTTGATTATTTGTCCCATTTTTTCTGTACTCGTCTCTAATGACGTAAAACCGTAAGATCTCATATATACTTAGAAAAAATGTAAAACGGGGAAAAAGACTTTTTGTGAAAATCAATATGCTAGTTATGAAAAGAAACCATGAGAGGGATTTTTGATTTCAGAGTTGATATCAATGGAGGTAGTAGAAGGGAGATAGAAGATTCCAAATTCATTAATCCATTGATTTATGACAACACATGGGTATTTTTCATGGTATTTGGGCATAAACCGTTGGATATGTTACCAAAAATACGTATATTGATACGTATAATGTACTATAACGTTGGTTAGGTTAAGAAAAAAAGCTGCTAAAGTTCAAGGTCTCGAACTCTTCTATGAATCAATGTTCGAATTTCCAGATAGAATTGACTGTTTTGATCAACTATTAGTGAATTTATCAGTCAAAATTTTTTAATAATTTGTTTAACTTACTATTTTGACCTAACTTGAAAAATTAAGAGGTTGATCCGCATTTTCTACAAGATATATATTTGGCTTAGAATACTTAAGATTATCTTTATATAGGAGTTTCTTCCTTTTTGTAGTTTAACAAACAGCTGATAAAAATGGCCTTTCAAGACATTCCTAATTTGATTGACCTTTTAGAAAGGGAGGACATCCCTAAAGATGCAAAAGATATAATTAATAATAGTCTCTTAGAGTTTAAACAAAAGTCTAAAAAGCTTCAAGAAGATGAGGCAAAATATCGAAGTTTATTTAATGGATCACCGATTGCACAGTTGGAATCTGATCTTTCTGATATTATTAGCTACTTGGATCAATTAAAAATTCGAAATTTATACGATTTTGAGAGATTTATAGAATCTAATCCCAATGAAATGGTAAAACTTGGAAGAAAACTCAAAGTAATTGGAATGAACGAAGCAGGTTTAGAACTTTTTCAAATAAATACTAAAGATGAGTGGTCACTTGAAAAAGCAGGATTACCTGAAAAAGGACATCCTCATTTTAAACATATATTGAAAACGGTCTTGTTTTGTGATACCGAGCAATCATTTTATTTGGAGGCAGAGAAAAACGAACTTTATTTGTTTACAATACCTAAGAGAGAAGGAATTTATCTTATTACTAAAATTTCTTTTATTCCTCCTCATAAATTGATTGTCATTTTTATTGACGTAACTCCTCTTAAGGAAGCAGAAGATAGAATTAGAGAAAGTAAACAGAAATTTCGGCGATTGTTTGAAGATGCCCCTTTTCCTTTAATGGAGTTTGACTTTTCTCAATTAAAACGTAAATTAAATCAATTAAAAGTCAAAAAAATCACTAATTTGGAAGAATACCTGAATACTCACCCCCAATTCATATTAATTCTCGCAAATTTGGTCATTTTAAAACAGGCAAATTTAGCTGCTTTAAAATTATTTGGAATAGAGGATATTTCACAATGGTCTTTTTATGAAGTTGGGGGTACGCGATTTCCATTCTTTTTAGAACTTTTAGAGAGTATTTCTGAAGGCTATATAGACAAAGAGTTCAGAGGAATAGGGAAAAATGCAAAGGGAGAGCCTATTCATGTTTTAATAAAAATTCTAGTAGTCCCAGGTTATCAGGAAACATTTTCGAAGGTTTTAGTTTCTATAATCGATATTACAACACTGGAAGAAGCAAAAGCAGCAATTAGACAAAGTGAACAAAAGTTTCGTAGTATCATTGAACAATCTTGTGATGGAATCATTCTTCTTGATGAAGAAGGGAGAGTTATCGAATGGAATGCAGCAATAGTTCAATTAACAGAAATACCGACTGAAAAAGCTATTGGGAGATTTTTTTGGGATGTTTATAAACCCCTGTTACCAGGTCATCTCACGACTTCACGAGCTATTAATTTAATTATTTCAAGAATCTCAGAAGTTTTAAAGGCAGGAAAAGCTTCGTGGATCACGCGACCAATAGACACAGAGTTATTTGTGAATGGCTCCTACAAATTTGTTCAATTTTACCTTTTTCCGATTAAAACGCGCAAGGGATTCATGCTTGGTGGTATTTGGAGGAATATTACCACACAAAAACAGCAAGAATACAAAATGAAAGAAGAATTGCTCAAATTTAACATTGAAGATGGACAGATGTATCTCATTAAAGAAGCTGAATCGCTCCTTTCACGAGAAGTATTCAAGGATCTTCTTAAGATTGGTTATTTCGGATTAGTAATATCGAGAACTCCCGAAAAAGAATATTATAAGATTCTAGAGGAAGAATTTCAATTCATTTGGATGGCGGAGTCAGCTCTTGAACAGAAATATTCTTCGATACTTGAAAAGGTTGAAGCACAACTCGAAAGATTACCTCCAAAGAGTGCGGTTTTAATTGATCAATTGAATTTTTTATTTACAAAATATGGGTTTGAAAAAATCCTTCAATGGATATTTAAATTGAGAGAAATTGCCATTCTCTTAAATGTTACTATAATTATCTCTATTGACGAAGAAGTTGTTGCTATTGATCAACTTCGACAGCTAGAGAAAGAAACAAGAGAGATAGAGACTCGCGTTCTTGCTGACATTTCTCAAGCATTACTCGATATTTTAAGGTACGTATACCAAAGTAATAATTTGGGAAAACGTCCCTCAATTACTGATATTGTAAAGGATTTAGGCATTAGCAGGCCAACTATTAGAAAACGCATAAATCAATTAACTACAAAAAGATATTTGAGAGAGATGGAAATGGGAAGACGAAAAGGCATCGAAATGACTCAAAAAGGATTTAACTTATTCTCTAGCAAAGAATCAGAAATAAAATTAAAATAATCATTTTTCAATATTATTTTTCGTATTTCGTTGAAAAATTAGATTTTTTTTTCTGAATACATTTCTTGATTTCGATGAAATTTACTAGTTTTTTCTAATTTTCTTACTATATTCTTATTTTATATTAAAGATCGTAGAATCATGAAGAATTATTCATCGAAAATTCGGAGGAAATAAAACATGAAAAATAAAAAACAAAATCAATTCAAATTATTAGTGGAGAAAATATTTGACAATCCAAATTTTCTGAGAGCGGCTCCCCTGCTATTGCTTCCAACAGTAATAGCAGGATTAGTAAGTTTCTTATTAATCAATATCTTGCCTAAAAGCCTTATGGAAACTAAAACACCAGAAGGACGGGTTCTTATTTTGAT
>JBHLKC010000342.1:0-3752 GCA_048887065.1 Candidatus Hodarchaeota archaeon | reverse complement strand
GGATAGGTCACACTAGGAAACTCTATATTTGATGATATTATTTTTCCCTTCTCCAATAATAAGCTCCATGCAATAACATTTAATGCTTCGGAAACACTATTGAACACAGCAATATCTTCATTATCACAATTCAAAAGCTTTGCTCCTTCACTCCTAAGAGAGTCGTAAACCATTACTTCTTTCTCTTCATCTAAAGTTAATGTTCCACCCTGTGTTAACTCTGTAAAAAGATCATTAGATTTTTTAATTACTACGGAGGGAACAAGTCCAATACTTGCAGTACTTAAGTAATTAATTTGTTCTATTACTGGAAAATCAGTTGAAAATTGCTTAAATTCCATTTTAAAATCCTCTTATTGAAAATTCTATAGTGCAGTATTTATTCAAGAAGTAACCCTGGATTTTTAAACTTTCTAGTAAGGTTTTAGAGAAATGAAATAAAGATTGATCCAAAACACACTAATAAAATACCCAAACCTTGTACTGGGGTCATTTTTTCTTTGAGGACAAATACCCCCATAATGACTGGAATAAGGGGATTTATTGAGGAGATAGGGGTTGCATGAGCAGCACCAATTAATTCAATTGATGTGAAAAAAGTTATTGCTCCTAATCCCCATGAGAGTATTCCACTAAGACCAAAAAACACAATTTCTTTACTAGAAATAGGATAATGAGTAGAAGTCTTTTCTCGAGAATTTAATTGATATTTATCAAAAATTAACCACATTACTGCCATCAATAATGTTAATATACTAAATCTTAGAGTTGCAAAGGAAAAAACATCGACTTCAGGATAATCTAAAACAATACGAACCGTTAGAATCGCTAAGCTCCAGAAAAATGCTGCAATAATTGCTGTTGCTAGTCCTTTCCTTAAATTCTTATTATTTAATTCTAAGATTTCTGAAGATGAAATATCTTCTTCTTGAGATACTAATCCAATTCCAACAATCAAGATTATTGTGCCTATAAATACGAAAATTGATATTGATTCAATTTTAAAGATAATCAAAAAAATTAATGTAAATAAGGGATAAATTGAAGCAACTGGTTGTGCTTTTGAAACATCTAGCAATTTTAATGAACCAAAAAAACTAAGGTCCCCTAAAGTTACAAAAATGCTAGAAATTATTACGATAGGGAAAATATCTGGATGGAATAAAATATTTGCAGTCTTGAAACCGTTAATAATGAATGTTAATAACGCGATAAAGGGAACAGCAATCATTCCACGATAAAGGATAGAAAGGAATAGCGAATGCTCTTCTTTTATAGTAATTTTATATATGACGCCAGCTGATCCCCAACATAAAGCAGCTGAAATAGCTAAAAGTACACCTATTAGTTGGTTATCTATCAAAAATATTACCTTATTCTGTTTCCGTAGCAACTTCTCTAATTAACTAAAGGAGAATAATTTTGAGATTATAAACTTCTTAGTAATCTTGTAGAAAATCTTGCTTATTTAACTCTCAATCAATTTTGAGAAAGAATCCTGCATTCTTTCGACTTTGTACAATTCGATAAGGAATAATTAACAAAATTTTTCATAAATCTCCAAAAATTGTAGCTTTATTAAAACTAAATAAGATTTTATTAGTATGAAATGTTATCTATTTTTTGGTTTCATCACAAAATAAATATATTATTAATAGGTTCCTTTTGAATTATTAAATATATAAGTTGATCAAGGTTCCTTAGATGTGATAATTGCAGAACCAATGACCTGAGTCGATTTAATCACCATTTAGTTAATTGGGTGATCAGATGAAATTCACAACTTTTGATAAAGTTATATTCAGTATTTTCGCAATCTTTATTGTGCTTTTTCAATTGTTGAAAGAAGAGTTGAATACAATTTTGCTAGTATTTTTCATAGGTTTAGGATTATTGATGGCTATTCTGTCAAGCGAAAAAGCAGTAGAAGGGATGGACTTACTTGGAAAAAAACTCGGTTTAACTCCATATGTATCAGGTGTACTATCCAGTCTAGCAAGCAATACACCTGAATTAGTGATTGGAGCTTTTGCAATTTTAGCTGGGGAAGTTGAATTTGCAATTGCCTTTATCATCATAGCAACTGGATTTAATATTTTGATGTTAGGGTTATTAGTCATTCTTGGCAATTTACGAAAAGATAAACCAATTGTCCTTCCTGATGAAGTTATCGAAATTGAAGTTCCAATTGTCCGCGTTGCGATTGTTATTGTTGGATCAATATTTGTCTATGGCATTGTATTGTTTGCCCTCGAAGCTTTTGAAATTGCTGCGCAAGAGGAATCCCAAATTCCTTATCTACCTTATGAAGCAAATGTTATTATGGTTCTTGTCTATCTATTTTACTTATTTTTCATTTTAAGGCATAATCTCCAAAAAAGAATTCAAACAATATCAGATCAAGAGGAAGTTAGTCAGACACATCACGCTCCAGCCAATAGAAGTTTTATAATCATAGTATTAGTCATCGCCTTCGGATTCATTTTTTTCGCTGGTGAAATGATTTCTTCATCAGTTGAAAGCTTTCTTGATCAGAGTCCAATGTTTAATGAATTTCAGCTAGCGTTTTTCATTGGTGCTGCTGCTTCAATACCAGAACATGCTATTGCACTCCTTGCGGTAAGACATGAAGGAGGGGTTGAGCTGGGTTTAGGTAATTTAATTGCTGGAAGTATGCAAAACCTATTGTTGATGACTGGGTTAGTTTCGCTTTTTTCCTTTATTGGAGCTTTAATTAAAATCCCAGGAAATACATTAAAAGGCATACCATTAATTCACTTGGTAGAAGGAGAGGCATTAATACCGATACCCTTCCTTTTAGTGCAATTTGGGTTTGCATGGCTCATGTTGCTCTTAATAAAGTCCTCGATGACTGATGATAAACGTTTGGATATATATGAAGGCTTTACAATAACTGTTGCTCAAATTTTTGTATTTATTATCTTCTTACGCGGGATTCTAGGCTTTTAGGTTTAATTAGATAAAAGAAAAAAAGGCAATCAGTAGAGATAGATATAATGAATTAAAAAAAAAGAGTAAATATTGAGATTAATAATCAATCTTACGATTTAATGTACCTGGGGAGCTCTATCGAAAAAGTTGAACCTTGATCCTCTCCTTGGCTTGTAACTGTCAAGAAACCATTCATTTTTTCAATAATGGCTTTTGAAAGGAATAAACCAATACCTGACCCCTTAGTAGAGTACTTCGACTCAAAAGACACATAAGGTTCAAAAATTTTTTTTAAATTATCTGCTTTAATTCCAGCACCATTATCTTCAACAGAGATTTTAACGATTTCTCTAGAAGGGGAATTTAAATCTATCGTAATTCTTCGGTTTGTCTTGGGAGTATGTTTAATTGCATTATTAATTAAATTGTCAAGAACTTGATGAATACGATATCTATCAACTTCAGCTAGAATTGGAAATGATAGAGCTTCACTAATACGAAATTCAATCTGATTATTGAATAATTGGGCATAAGTCTGTGCTTTTTCTGCTAGAAATTGTGCTATGTCAATAACTTCTATTTCCAACGAAAGATCATCTCGATTCAATTTAGCAATATCTGAAATATCGTTTAATAAACGATTTAGACGCTCAAAATTTGTATTTATTATCTTATGGCAGTTATGAATTTGTTCTTCAGATAAATTTGTATTACGAGTTTCTAAGAGTTCAATAAAACCCTTAATAACGGTTAAAGGAGTACGAAATTCGTGAGTAGCGAATTCAGTGAATTTTTTTCGA
>JBHLKC010000341.1:0-3755 GCA_048887065.1 Candidatus Hodarchaeota archaeon | reverse complement strand
TTCTCAGCCAAAGATGATACCATTTGTTTGATCTCTTCCTCAACGCTCACATCACATTTCAAAGCAATGACTTCAGGGCCAATCTTTGATAAACTTAAGGAGGCTTCTTCAAGCGATCCATGACGACCTCGTCCACAAATTGCAACTGAAGCACCTGCTTCCACTAGACCTTCTGCCATTGTGTATCCAATGCCAATAGCGCCTCCTGTGACCAGAGCTTTTTTTCCTGATAAATCAAATAATTCTTTGACAGATACAGTTTTTTCTATATTCATAATGCTATAACCTTCGAAAAAATAGTTGGGGATTATTGTTAAAGGGATAACTCAAAAAAGTTCTGAAAGCCTAGGCAGTCTCTAACTTCTCTTTCTGAAAAATTAAAAGTAATTTTCCCCAAACTCGTAATACTCGTTCATCTATATTTAGATCGAGTGTTACATCTTCTCCTACATAAGTATCCAACAAAGTTTCAACTGAAAGTTCATTTAATTTCTCTTCAGAATACTCTTGAATCTCTTCAATCATTAATTCTTTTATTCCTACTGACATATCTTTTAAAACCGCGTAGCTAATTCCAAATAGCAAATTCTGAAATTTTTTCTTCAAGAGAAGATCAGATACCAAGCTCGTATCTAAAGCCATAAAGTATGCTTTTTCTCCATAAACAAAGCGTAATTTGTGGATTTCTGTTGTGCCAAAACTGATGTATTTAGGTTTTGATTCAAATAAACTATGAATAAATCCGATAATTGCAGCAAAAAAGCCTGACCAGACCCCTTCTCTGGTCATTCCGTAACTCAATGGAATTGACCACCCTTCGAGGTTAGCAATCATTGCACGACCAACAGGTGCGGAGTAACTCCTTTTTTCTGCATGTTTTCTCAAATAATAATGTAGGAGTAAACATTCTTCAAAGGTTAATATGGAAAAATTACTTCCATATTCCCCTACGATTGTATTAATTAAATCTTGATCAGCAAATCGTTCATTTAGATCTAGAAGTATATCTTGAAAATGTTTGTCAATAAGGCGTTTTCTTTCATCATCAGCATCAGTTACTGCATTAGCATAAAGAATTGATGCTTGACCAACCAAAACAGCTTTCATAATAACTTTAATATCGTCAGGGATTCCTCCCATAGCTGAGATTAATAACAAAGTCACAGCTGGGTCTGAGATTATTAAGAAGAACTGGTCTTCAAGTGACACGATGAAGATTTCAGAGGCTTTTATCCCCGTATGTTTTTTACGATCGAATGTAATGCTTGCGATTCCTTCACCAAAGAATTCTTTCCCGAGTGACGAAATTCCCATTAGAAAATTTGAAACTATTTCAAGAAATTCTGGAGTAGGATTACCGAAAGTCCATTTAACCTCTGTACCTTCAACGAAGAGACACCAATTCTCCTTCACACTATACATGCTATCCCTTACCTATTAAAAACTAAAAATACTAATTGATATTTTTTCGTTCATTGAGGTTAAATGCATTTCGATTCAAAAGATATATTATAACTAAATTCCGAAAAAATGTTTTACATTCTTAACTTCCGCCAATAATTTTCTTCATTTCGCTATTCTCAGCTATTAGATATGAATTTCAGGACAATAACACACCTTAATTAGAAGTTGGCTTCAAAATAATTAAACTACCGGCCAAGATAACAAGATTCAAAAATAAAAATATAGAGGTTGTTAAACAAATATCAAACCCAAATTTTCTCTCTGTCAAAGTTTTCATTGATTTAAACCAAAAATAACTAGGTAGCCGAGTTTTCACTTGAATTAATACAAGGTGATTATTTCTATGGATGTTCAGTATTGTTACTATGAAAAAGATCAGGGATTAGAAGAATTACAGGTAAAAATCTTCAATTATAATATGAGGGCTTTAAAAACACCAGATCAAGTCGCTAGAGCTGAAGAAATTAAAGAACGTTATGAGAGAGAAAATCCTGATTCAAAACAAATCCGATTTGCCTTGACAAAGGATGGTAAACCACTAGCATACATCCAATCAAGATTTTCTAAAGAAAATAAGGTCGCAATAGGCTATCCTTGGGCCATGCCTGAATGTCCAAAAAATGTCCAGGAAAAATTATTTGATGAGATGTTATCCTACTTAATAAAACGAAGACCAAAGGAAATCAACTATTGGTTATATTATAAATGGGAGAAACAAATTGACTTTTTCAAAAGGAAACATTTTGTTCGGAAAATTAAAGGCATTAAGTATGAATTTGAAATTGACAAAACAAGTAGGATTAACCTACCTGATTCCATTTTTACCAGTCGATTAGCCACAGAAGAAGATCTTGATTCACTAATTGAAATTTCTCTACTTGATGAAGATATGGGAAACGCTGGTTTTACTAAGAACTGGTTGAGAAAATATTTTACCGATAAAGTGCTTCCTGATGGGAAATGTGTCCTAGTCTTTGATCAGGACGCTCAAATTGTATGCGCAAGTGCTCCTCTAAAGCAACATAATGAAATTGAAGGTGACTATATCATTTTACGCTTCGCAGCTACCAGACCTGGGTATGAAGAAGCTTGGCGTGTTTTAATAAATAGAATTGCAAAAATATGTGTTGAAACTGGATGGATTGATACTGGACCCTTGGTTGTATTCTCAGGAAGCGATCATGTAACGTTCATGAATATTATAGAAAAACTACAACCTATTAAGAAACCAAGTTACGATTTATATGTTTATAAAGGAAAAATTCCTGGCCAATGAATAATCTACATAATTTATTGTAAACCATACTTCCACAGATAGTTACCCAAAGCAATGCAATTGGACCATCTATTAAAAATTGTCTCATTTTTGAGATTGCTTTTTTTTTGTATAAAAAGCGCTTCTAAAAGCACATTCAAACCAAGGTGGAATGAGAGAGCCCCCTCATGATTCCCTTTATATATATCAAATAGTGAACTCCCATATTGGCTTAAATAACCATCATATCCCTCAAAAAAAGGTTGTAAGTCCTTTCTTAAAGATTTTAAATTATCATCTTTTGTGAAAGTATCTATTGCTGAATGTAAGTAAAATGTTCCAATGTCTTCCATACGATCTGCTGTTTTTGTTTCCTCTGCGTATTCTGGATCTATAAGCCAAGTCTGGACTCTTTTTTCTCCTGTTTCGGCCTCTTCCACTGAAAATATAATGTTACCAGGATGAAAATCACCAAAACTCGCGGTTCCGCTGTTATAAGTGAGAAATAGTTCACTCAAAGCTCCAGCTCTGTCAACAAATTTTTTTAATCGTTCTTGTGGAAGTTGTAATTCTTTTAAGACATTTCTAATTAGGAAGATATATCTCTGCGGATCTACAGGACGTAGATCTGCTGAATGATATCGACTCAGAGCGTTTCCAGATAATCTTAGTTTAAAGTCGTGGTCTATCTTTGAGTCATAAAATGATTCTCCTTGAATTCCTTCGTAAATCAACGTTGTACCATGTTCAAATATGACCCGAGGAGTATATACACCAGTACCTCTGAGTCTCTCTGCAAGTCGGTTTGTTAAAAGCTTGTTATGCATTGCTTCATCAATTGAATTAAAGCGTTTGATTGCAATACGCAAGATCAAGCTACCTAACTCGGAATTAAAGCTGGCAGTAACAAGATTTAGCCCTTTAGAGCCAACCATGTGAATATTGGAAATATTATTTAATACAACAAAGCGTGATTTCTGTCCAAACTTCTTTAGCTGAAGTTCATTGAAATAAAACCGTAAATTTTCAACAATTT
>JBHLKC010000340.1:0-3761 GCA_048887065.1 Candidatus Hodarchaeota archaeon | reverse complement strand
AATAGAAGATTATTTAGAGGATATGAAGAAATCGCTTCCATTGTGGCAAAGATTAATTTTACCATTTAGCAAAAAGACGACGCTTAAGATTTTATTTTCATAAAGCATAAAATTTGAAATACATTATAACTAGAGGCTTGGTTACTCATGATTCTTTCAGAGGCCTTCAGGAATGGGTTCTACAACGAAGTTTAAGGCTCTTATATTAGATTGCGATGGTGTCATTGTAGATTCTGAACCTTTGAGCTGCGGAGCTTGGAATGTGCTTTTTCAAAGAGAGTATAAATTGGATATAGGTACAAATTATGAGGCTATCTTGGGGGGGAACACTCGTGACGCGGCACGATACTATCTGAAAAAGCATGATCTTGAGATTACCGACGAAATTATTGAAAAATTATGTGCTTTAAAGGAAAAAACCTATCTCGAACTAGCTAAAGACAAGTTAAAACCGATTAACGGAGTCGAAAGGATTTTTGAACAGGCAAAACAGCTAGGATGGAAGATTGGTGTAGCTTCTTCAGGAATACCATCAAAAATTAAGTATTCTCTAACTCAAGTGGGCTTTCAAAATAGATTCGATGCAATCACTGGAATGAGAGAAGGTTTGCGAGGTAAACCGTTTCCAGACATCTTTCTCGAAACTGCAATTAAATTAACAACTGATCCTAAAGAATGCGTTGTTATTGAAGATACTCCGAAAGGAATTATGGCTGCAAAACGAGCAAGCATGCTTGTAATAGGTATTACATCAACCTTTCCTAAAGAAATCCTAAATAATGCTGATTTAATTATTTCTTCATTTCAAGAATTAGATTTAAGGAGAATCTAGTCAAACGATTGATCTTCTTGAATGGCTGGATAGGTAATACTTACAATCTGGGGAAGGTTTGATAAGATGATCCATATTCGATAATAAGCTCTAACAGAAACACAACTTCAGATAGAGAAAAAGGAAAGAAGAGAAAGCGATAAAACATTCACTTACGCTTTTTATAGACCAATAATGTAATAACGACTAATCCCAGTAGGACATGGGCCATTTCAAACCCTGGTACTCCATCTCCCTTTTCAGAGTATATCACTTCGGATACTGTCTGAGTGCCATCAACGGCATCCATGGCCAAGTAGGTGACCCACCCAGTCTTCCAGTTTGTTTTGATGATATTTGTAAAGATTAAAACAGTATCCACTTGAACCGTTGTTTCATTGACTATGAGATCACCTTCAATAGTGATATTTTCATTCGCAGCAGCTAACTCCTCCCAGTAGGTCTGATTATCAACAGTTTTAAAGACCATGGGGAGGATAGGGACTACTTCCTTTGTGGTGACCTTACCATCATAGGTAAATTTAACTGTTGGTTGATCATTTAGTTTAGTTATGGTGGCTTTAATCGTTAGGCCTTCGCGGAAAACAACTTCGACAGATTCATCATTTTCATCAGTGACTGACGCAGTTTCGGTATTTTTATCCCCATCACCATCAAGATCATTCTCATCGAACCATTTTTCTATGACATATGTTTTCGAATCGCCTGCCTTCACTTTCCACTCAAGGTCTTGTTGAGGGATTGCAGTAGAACAACTTAGAGATATCATCAAAAAAAGTATTAAGGTTACAATCAAAAGCTGAGTTCTATTTTTCATTTATTCCCAGTCTCCAATTCTAGAGAATTTCGAAAAACAGACTATCAAAAAACATATAGCTATTTAAAATTATACATTCTACTTTTTTTCATTTCTACCCTCTCTCACACGCCGATTTAAATAAAGAGAAAAGGCCAATAATGTAATAACAACTATCCCTAGTACAATTGGAGTTATTTTGAACCCTGGTAATCCAGCAGCTTCAGTAGAGAATTCTATTTCAGCTATTGTATCAGTCCAATTGGTTATTTTCCTGTGTACGTAGGTGACCCATCCTGTTTTCCAGTTTCTTCTCTTTACAGTTATCTCTGTCTCTGGGTCTAATGTCAAATCTGTAAGTATATCTTCAATAACTACAAAATCACCTTCAACTGACATGCCATGCTTATTTTCGGCTAAATTTTCCCAGTATTTTTTATTATCTACAGTTTTAGCTACCATTGATTGAGCTGGAAGCGCAAATAACGAAGGGAGTAGAATTGATGTTTCCCCTGTGGTAACGTTACTATCACAAGTGAATTTAACAGTAGCAATATCATTTAAGTCAGTTATTGTGACTTTTAACGTAGTTCCTTTCTCAAGTACAACATCGACTCTCTCTCCATCTTCATCTGTAACTTCCACTGTCTGTTTATATTTGTCCCCATCTCCATCAAAATCAGTATCATCGAAATATTTATCCACTGTGTAAGTTTTAGAATCCCCTATCTTCACTTTCCATTCAAGCTCGTGTAGGGAGAGTGCACTAGAAGAACTCAAAGGTATTATTAAAAAAAGGAATATGATTATAATCAATATATGAGTCCTTTTATCCATATAATCACTCTCCATTCCTTACAAATTTTCGAAAAACAAGAGATAGAGACATAATAGCCTATTTAAAATTTTGTATCACTTTTTTCATTAATCCCTGACTTAATAAAGGATTTTCAAAATGAATCAAAGATGCATCCTCTCTAGACAGCCTCATTAAAACATCATTGAGTCAATCTATTAACTCTTATATTTCTAGAAAATATAACAGGTTTATTTCCCTATAAAAAAAATAAGTTTTCATCTTCAATTGAGACATTAGATCGATGGAATGATTCCTAGGACCTCTTTAATTAATTTCGCTGCTACAAATGCAGTAATCATACTTTGATCATAAGTTGGACAAAGTTCTACTATATCAAAAGCATATATTGGTAATCCAGCTAGTGATTGAATGAAATCAATTACCTCTCGTGGAATCAGACCTGCAGGTTCTGGATTTCCTAATCCTGGTGCAAAAGCTGGATCTAAAACATCAAGATCAATGGATAAATAAATTAAGTCAACTTTATTTTCAAATTTAGTCCTAACAAGCTTAGCTGTCTCATTTGGACCCAATTCTTGGAATTCTTTAATAGTAACAATTGAAATTTTGCTTTTTTGAGCATACTCCAGTTGTGGAGGAGTTGGAGCGCGAATACCAACTTGAATAATGTTTTGGGCGGCAATAGATGTGTCTTTTAAGATACGTCTAACCACACAGGCGTGTGAATAATAATTCTCTTCATAATGTTTGTATAGATCGGGATGAGCATCAAGATAAAGTATTCCAACGCGTTTTTTGTTAAATATCCCTAATTTTGATAAAGAATGAATAACAAAATAGGTTAATAGGTGATCCCCTCCAAGAAATAAAAAGCGAGAAAATAATTTTTCATCTAAGACTTGTTCCAGACTTTTCAAAACCTCTTTTCGTGCTTCAATTGGATTTAAAGTGTTAATATCGATATTTCCTCCGTCAAAAATCTTCCATTTTTCCTTTATATCAATTAAAGCTTCGGTATAGGAATTGTAGAGTTTATTAGATGTAGCATTACGAATGGATTCTGGTCCCTTTGTGCTCCCAAACCGAAAGGAAGAAGAAAAATCCAAAGGAATCCCGTAAACAAGGAAGTTTGCTTCTAATATGTGATTAACTGTAGCTCCAAAAAAAGAGTCGTCTACCATTTTTCTTTCCTCAAATTATTCAACTTCAGATTCTTACTATCTACCTGCTGTTTTGGAATAAAATTATTTTGAAACACACTAGTCTTATCATTTCAAAACTATAATTGCTTTAAACAGATAGTTAGTAAGTTT
>JBHLKC010000339.1:0-3786 GCA_048887065.1 Candidatus Hodarchaeota archaeon | reverse complement strand
TGTTTTTAATAGTGGTATAGTGATTCCTGATCCCCTATCATAACCAAGGCGGAAATACTTGATAAAGAAATATTTTATAGGATGGACTAGGATACCTGGAATTTCTGGTTCTTTCACTGTGACTAAGATAAAAAGACAAAATAAAATGATAACTCCTCTTAAGAGAAAAACGATTGGGACATTATTAAGAGTTTCGATGATCATTCCACCTAGTAATGGTCCAAGAAACATTGTAAGCGCATTTAATGTATTAAATAAAGCAATTAATTGCAACCGATATTGGGGATGAACAATATCAAGCAAAAAAACAGATAAAGAAGCATTAAAAATACCCCACCCTATACCCATTACAGTCCATGTAAGAATACCCCATTCATAAACTGAAATGCCCAAATAATAGGGGAAAGTTACTCCAATTGTACCTAAAGAGACAAGAAAAGCCCCAACAATGAGGGGGAGTTTCCGTCCGATTTTGTCAAGTAGACCGTAATGTATTAACATTATTCCTAAAATTACTTGTGAAATAGTGGAAATACTAGTGAATACCGAGGCTATGAAAAAGGAGATGCTATATACTTCAATTTTCAAAATAATGAAAAAAGGAGCAGCTAAATTAACCGCAAAATAAAAAATACTAGAAAATAGGCAAAACCGCCAGAAATTTCCAAACTTCCTGTAATATCGGTTTATTTTTTGTAGAGTAGTTAATTTAGAGGAAACTTCTGGGTAAATAATCTCCTGTTGTAGTGTTAAGTCTGGGTCCTTTTTAAAGAATTGCTTATAATCTGGCACACTCAGATAGAATATCAAGGATGCTAATAACCCTAATGCACAAGTCCATACGAATAGAAGAGTAAACGTTACCTTTAAGTCAATTAATAGGACATCAGATAGAGTACTAACTATAAAACCACTGAAAAGAGTACCACAAAAAGCTCCTCCAAGACCAATCCAAGTCAAAGTTCCTACTTTTTTTGCCCGATCTTCTTGTGGGATATGTTCAGCCATCAACAAAGATTGAGTAGGTCCAGAAGCAGAATAAAAAAATCCTTGAATCGTCCTTATGATTAGGAGGTACAAAAATCGCCCTTTCCTTACTAGTGAAATTGGTATAAAGAGGCAGAATGTAACTACCCAACCCATAATAACAAAGAATTTGGATTTTCGAACTTTTAGGGAAATATTAATCCAAAATAACTGAAATATGCTGACTAATGCAAATAATCCTGTCATAAGACCAATTTGACTTGGATTTGCACCAATGATTCGTGCGAAAATTGGCATGAATTGATCCACCCCTCCTCGACTTGTATTTTCACAAAAATTAGCTAGGTTCCATCCAACAAAATTTAGTTTTTGTATTTTTTCCTCTTTATAGCTAGGATTACTTAAATCATTAGTAATTTTATCATTTGCTACAGATGCCATATTAGTCCCAATAAAATACTTGAAAACTCTGAACAGAGAGAGTAAATCTGGGAACGATTTTGTTAATTATCATTCCTTTTTAACACGTAGAGTGCTTTATTCATCTAATAATTCGATCTGATTCCATAATATTTCCCAGAATTTTTCAAGTTTATTATTTTTCGCTTCAAGTCCTTATCTATTTCAATATAAAATTCTCTGATGGATCGTAGAAATACTTAAATTTGCATTGAGATAGTGAAATAATAGACACTCTGTATCAAAAGTAGCAGAGGAAGCTAAGAAGTGTTACACCTTTATTAAAAATCATTTAATTAGATCTAATAACTTGATTATGCAATTGAAGACAGATAGCGAGACAGGGTTTTGCCATCAAGTTAAAAATAATTTCCAAGCAAGAATTACTAGTGATTTGTACTATTAGAAAATGATGAAAAATCAGTTAGCAATTTGGGGGGGAGGGAGGGATCTAAGGGCTGAAACATTCAATGTTCCATTTTAGAAAACCAATAATTAGAGTTCTTTATTTCCCCTTAGATCCAGGTATATTTATGGAACTTTCCCCTATAAAAATCTAACCATCATTTCTTTTTCTCTGTTCATCTAATTTATGTTAAATTTAGACTAACGTAAAGAAAATTGTACAAAATATTAGTCTTAATGGAGCTGTTGTTTATCTTAACCCAGGACAGGATTGTACCAAATTTAAACAACGTATGACGAGTATTATTTTAAAATGATAATAAAAACTTTTTTTTATCACACACCGTGGGACTTTTCGATTCATATGATTATTGTTTAATTAAGATAAAAATTATACTATTTTTCCCCAAAGTAATCAAATGTCCCCATCAGGGATAGTGAACATGGAAATTTGATTTATTTTTAGTACCCAGAGTCAATATAATTGACAAAACAACTTAGTAAATCCATTAGATCCTTCTGGACAATTGTTATCTTTTTATTAAGTATAGTAATCATAGAGAGTTACTGAAATTCAAAAGGAAAAAATGGTCACCTTCTACTTAATCATCATAATGATCGAATGAGGAAAGTATATATTCTTTGAAATGTGAAAAGGATTGAAATAAATTTAAGTCGGAAAATTCATATTGCTTAATAAAGGAGAATAAGGATGACAATTGATAATGGCCTTTTAATTGATTCTGCTGATTTTAAAACAAAAATCGTTGATTTTATTCGTGTTAAGTTAGAGCAAAGAAATATCAAAGGTCTTGTCGTAACATTTAGTGATTGTGTTGAATCCTTAATCAATGTTCATCTCGCTAAAGAAATAGTTGGAGACGAGAATATTAAACTTATTGTGACTAGAGGACGATTTATTTACAAAGCACCTAAGGAAAGAATGTCTTTAGCAGAAATAAATCGGTATATTAACCTTCCTGAGGAGAATATTGTGTTTATTAACAAGGAAAAAGCCCTCAGAGAGATCAGACAAGCCTTTTACGAAGGTGAGACAATGTTTTATGACTCTAGTCCTCTTCTCAATTACAATTTGAGTTATTTTCTTTTAAGAAGTATGGCTGCAACGGAAATTGAAGAGAAAACCTTTGAACCTCCAATGAAAGCACCAATATCACCACGTGAGAGCTTTATTCAGAAAACTATAGCCTATCATAAAGCTCAAATACGTTTAGGAAACTTATTAGCATTCTTACTAGCAGAGACGGAAAATAAGTCAGTTATTGGCTCTATAAATAAAACTGAATGGCTTTTAGGATTCTTTACAAAGTTTGGTACTTATCATGCTTGTGATTTTCTACCTCTAGCTAGTCTTTATCGAACCCAAGTTGTTCAACTAGCTGAGCATTTTGGACTCAAAAAATATTTAACTACAAAAGAATTTAAAAAGCCTCCAGCCTATAGCTTCTTTTTTGGATTGAATTTTGAAGAAGTTGATCGTGTTTTAATACGATTAGAAGCAGGCTTGTCTATTCAAGAAATATTCCAAGAAACTAGTCTATCCCTGGATGCAATTGAAAAAGTAAGTTACTATTATCAAGCTTCAAATTATGCTCGAAATGTTCCTTTCATACTCTAATTTAACGAAACCATAATCTAATTGTGTCTTTACAACCTTTTGGATTCATTTTAACTAAAATTTTAGCAACCATTACATTTAAGTTTGATGTTAAGAATTCTCATTGCATGCTAAAGATTAGTAAATTAATAGAACAGTTTAAAAGATAATCTGATCTAATCCATTCTGTAGGAATATAGATGTCAGTTTATCTCTCTTAATAGATTTGGTTATAAATTATTGATGAAAATATTCTTACGCAATGTTAGAAGATATTTGAAATCACTCTTTCACGCTATTAAAACAATCTAATCGTA
>JBHLKC010000338.1:0-3795 GCA_048887065.1 Candidatus Hodarchaeota archaeon | reverse complement strand
TCAATTTTTCCAACACTAGTCTTAGGAATAGTCTTCACAAAGATAATCTTTTCAGGAAACTGCCATTTGGCAAATTTCTTGATTAAAAGTCTATGGATATCCTCTGGTTTCACTTTCTTCACAAATTCCTCTCTTAATACTACAAGAGCGATTGGTCGTTCTTCCCATTTCGGATGTACGGCCCCTACTACTGCTGCTTCAACCACTGCAGGATGTGAAATAATGAAATTTTCCATGTCTATTGATGAAATCCACTCCCCACCACTTTTAATTAAATCCTTTAACCTATCTGTTATTTTTAAATATCCTTCTGAATCAAGAGTTCCTGCATCTCCACTTTTCCAGTATCCATCCTCTGTGAATTGGTCCGCCGAATCAGGAGAGCGATAATATTGTTTAGTAACCCATGGTCCACGAATTAGAATTTCTCCTACTGATTTACCATCATGAGGAAGTTCTTTTCCTTCCGAATCGATTATTTTCACATCAAGCCCTGAAACGACGTATCCTTGTTTTCGTTTAAGCTCCCACTTTTCCTCCAATGATAATTCTTCTTCTAACCAAGGCTTAGAATTATTTATTGTGACTATCGCCATAGCTTCTGTTGAACCATAAGTATGAATAATTTCAGCTCCAGTCATTTCTTTATACTCCTTCATCATTGTAATTGGTGGTTCAGAGGCTCCACATAATAACCGTACCCTAGATAAATCAGGTTTAGGATCCATCCTCCGAATATATTCGAGCATTGGCATGATAAAAGAGGTTGCTGCATTAAAAACTGTCACTTTTTCTTCGACCAAAATTTGGATGAGTTCTTCTATATCTTTCAAACTGTATCTTCCAGGAAACACTAGTTTCGAACCGATTAGCGTAGCAGCTTGAGGAGTACCCCAACCCAAAACATGAAACATTGGTACAATCTGGAAAATGTTATCATTTATGGAAAAATTGGCATTAACAGCATAGATCATTGCTTGAAGATACACATCACGATGAGAACTGTAAATTCCTTTTGGTTTTCCTGTAGTCCCAGTTGTGTAACATGCCGAGTAAGCAGAAGTTTCTTCAATGTTGGGCCACTCAAATTTGGATTTTGTTTTTAACAAGAGCTCATTATAACCATAAATTGGGTCAAGACTTGTTTCTACATAGTTTAGATTCTTATCAGTTATTATTATGTACCCTTCTATACTTTTACACTTAGGAGCGATCGCTTCAGCAATATGTAACAAAGTTTCATCAACAAAAACATATCTTGCTTGAGCATGATTAGTAATATAATGTAATTCGTCAACATTAAGACGTAGATTAAGTGTAAGCATAACTGCACCCATTCCAGGCAACCCAAAGTAAATCTCATAATTTTCATGTGTATTCCATGCAAGAACTCCAACTCTATCTCCAATATCAACTCCAAGAGAGAGAAGAGAGTTAGCTAGTTGCTTCGCTCGTTCATAAGCATCGTTGTATGTGTAACGAAATAATGTTCCATTATGCTTTTTGCTAACAATTTCTTGTTTACCAAAGTTTCTCGAGCCATGTTTGAGAATATTGGTAACATTTAATTGATAAGTGTTCTGTGAGGTGGCTGGAAATCCCTTTATTATGTTCATAATCAGCTCTCCTACCTTTAATCATAGGTTTTTAAGAAAAGTAATTCAGTTTCCCCTTGTTTAAATAGATTAATAATTTCTGCAGCTTTATTAAATCCAGATTCCAGACAGATATGTTGCATAACGTTATTATTGCTATTTGTGAATAAGAATATTGAATATAGAGGGTTCACTATTTCTTGGATCTTTGTTAGAGCCATTTGAAATAATTTCTTTCCGAATCCTTGTCTACGATATTCCTTTTTCACATAAAATTCCTCTAGTTCAACTACTCCAAAATTCGGATCCTCTTTTACATACCACTGTATTCTTCCTCCGTAATTATTATCGATAAACATCAATAATGTCTTGTTGTGACTAGTATAACATTCAACGCGGTTTTTTTGTATTTCTAGATTCTGGTAGTGCTCAAAGAATTTCATTAAAAGATCAAAATCCTCTTTAGTGGCTAATTTGAATTGGATTTTCATAAGATCTTTTGAAAAATAAGTTATTCTTATTTCTTCGGCATCAAGGATTCAGTATAGAATTCCTGATAAGGATGCCATATTAGAATTTGAGATGTGTACGATCGACGTAATAGGATTTGCATCCACATTCAGAGCAAAAGCCACATTAACAACGGTGTAAAGATCATCAATTAAACGAATTAAAATGATTATTGATTAAAGTCAAGTTTTTTCCAAAAATAAAGATCATGAACACAAAATTTATTATTCCTTAAATTTCAAACCTAAAAGAGCTGTGGCTTCTTTTGATTGTTCCTCTCAAAGATCTTTTTGAAGAAACATCTCCTGTTAAAGCTTATCGGCTAAAAGATCCCCAATTGAGTGAAAGATGCCTATTGATTGAATCTCTTTCAGCTAGAAGAATTTTAACTAATCATTTTCTTGTTGGCGCTCAACTTGTTTCGCAATGTAGAGCTGCGGTCAAGGATTGTCTATCTGTCTTCTTTTCCCTACAAAAACAGAAATTAAAATTTACACAAATGGCTGAAGTCGTTCCTTTATCAGGTTCCCTAACCTATGATCTTCTCAGTGCGTTTTATGAGCTTCACCAACATACATTAGCTCGTAATTTCATTGGAATTCGTCGATTTCAAAAACCAGATGGAAATTGGGATACAGAGGTTTCATACACGAATTTTGAAGCTCTCACGGATAAAATTGAAATGGTTTTTATCGGAGATACCATTGCAACAGGAGTCACAATTACTAAAGTTATTCGAATGATTCAAGCTCATGTTCAAGTTCCACTAAAAATAATTGTTATTTCAATTGCAGGCTCATTAATTGGAGCTAGACGTCTAGTTCAACTTGAAAAATCTGCACAAAAGTCTTTCCCAGGTACCGAAATTTGGTGCCTATTCACTGAAGCTTATCTGGGCTTGGAGGACAATGGGACGGATATGCCTATCCAACATCCCGATACGATCAGTATTCCAGAGTTAAATCAAGTTGCTAAAAAACAACTTGGTGAATACCTTACTAGAAATCTATGTTCTGTTCTTGATTGGGGAAAACGTACAAATGCTCCATTGGAACACTATCAGGATCTATTGTCTACTCTTCAAGGATTAAAAATTAATTCTGTGAATAATCCAAAAATTGACCAATTTATCACTGAATGTCAAAAAATGCTTTTAGCAGAAAAGTCCAAATAATAAGCTAAGACTTAAGCAGGTAATATAGAAATTGAAGTGACATGAGACATGATTTTTGGGAGTCTCATGGTGTAATTTGTTGAAATTTACCTGATTATTTATAGGAAAAAAGAAAAGGGGGGATGCTGAGGTTTGTCGACAGTTACCAATTGATAATTAAGATCTAATAACCGATTATTGTTATTTTTCCCTTTAGAAAGTTATTTTTCTAGTCTAACCTACTTTATCTGCTGCGAGTTTAATATCGGATTCTTTAACGGTTTTACGTCCTGAATGTTCAGCAATTTCAACTGCGTATTTCGCTATTGCCATACCTCTATCCGTAATAACGGAATTCAGACTATCTATCGCATCTGCTGAGACACGAAAAGCACCCGCATCCCTAATTAGTTTATCCACGCGGGCACCAGCAAAACCAGCTTTTGCTGCTTTTGGTTTAGGTGCTGCTTTTTTTGCTACTTTCTTTTTAGCCATTTTAATTCCCCTATTTCTCTTAAAATCATAATAAATAGTTTT
>JBHLKC010000337.1:0-3813 GCA_048887065.1 Candidatus Hodarchaeota archaeon | reverse complement strand
CCCCCTCTGGATACCACATATCAATGTTTTCTCGTGTTATTTCAGGAATATGGTAAAAAAAATCTTTTGGTGCCTGTCTATATCCATTCCAAACCAATTCACGATCTGAAATCTGTGCTGGTCGAATTTTAATGACATCAGTACCAAATTTCTTAGTTAATAAGTACTTCAATGGGTTGAAATTCATCTTTATATCCACCAATTCATTCTTTTAAGGAAAATAGTACTTTTATTTGTTTTAAGTTCTTTTTAATAATTGATTTGTAAGAATAGTGTATATTGATCAAGGGTTATAGATGATACAGGATTTGAATATTTTAACAGATACAGGAATTCCTGAATCGTGGCTGAAAAGATTAGATCAAAATTTAGTTCAGACTTTTTCATTCAGTGAAATTGTTATATCTAAATCAATTAAACTTCCAAATTCTTGTTGGATTAGATCTAGAAATCAATTTAATGCTAGTTGTCTGTTATCATATGCTAGATCTCTTAGCCCAGGTAAAACCGTGCTTTTGATAACATCAAGAGATACTTATGTTCCAGGGCTGAATTTTGTATTTGGGGTAGCATCTAGAGGGCAAGGTGCTGTCGTTTCTATATATCGTCTGGGTAATGATCCAAGTTTTCTCCAGAAAGAAATTATTCATGAATTAGGACATGTATTTGGGTTAGATCATTGTAAAATCCCTTGTGTAATGACATTTTCCAATAGTGTTTGGGAGGCTCAACAGAAAAATAGCGAATTCTGTGATAAATGCACAAAGATTCTAAAAAGAAATATTAAATAATTGTAGTTTGAAGCTCACGAAGAATTATAAATTTATTCTGACAGTGGTGTTGAAATTAGAGCTTATGAGTAATACAAATTAAATATACTATCTTAAATGTCAGTATCTTCTAATCAATGTCCTAATAACCATAATTATTCCTGATGAAATTTCAATGGATCAAATTTGTTTGGTAACAGGTGCCTGTGGCTTTGTTGGATCATATTTAATTGATGCTCTCGTCTCACAAGGTATATCTGTTCGCGCTACTGATCTTTTTAATGCTAATCGTCAGTATTTACCTTCCTCTGAGACAGTAGAGTTTGTACCTGCTGACCTTACCAAACCTGAGGAAGTAAAAACTATTGTTGCAGGTGTTTCAACTATCTTTCATCCAGCAGGGATATTTCGGTTTGATACCTCTCGAAAATTGCTATATAAAGTGAATGTTGAGGGAAGTACAAATCTCTTCAACGCAGCTCTTTCTGAGGATATTTCTCATATTGTGAATTGGAGTTCTGCGATGATATATGGATCATTAATCTATACTCCTGCTGACGAAACACACCCCATCCATCCAGAGGAACCTTATTCAGAATCCAAATGGATTCAAGAACAGATGGGGTATTCATTTTTTGAAGAAAATGGATTGCCTGTCAGTTCTTTGAGGCCAACTGCGATATATGGTCCCAGATCACTTTATGGTACTTCCCAAGCAATTCTTGCACTTGCGAATAAGAAAATTTTTGGTATTCCTGGGAGTGGGAAAACAATACAACATCACGTCCATGTGGAAGATGTTGTGAATGCTGCTATATTCATTTCCAAAAATCAAAAAACGATTGGAGAATCATACAACATTGCTGACAATGTACCAATTTCAATTGAGGATTCTTTTAAGATTGTATCAGAAACATTAAACATTAGATCACCCAAATTCCACTTTCCAAAACAATTGGTGTTTTTTTACGCATTTTTTGACCGAATTTGGAATAAACTTAGACGAAGGAGCAGTTTGTTTGAGAAAGCAGCTTTACAGCTAATTTTTTCGGATCACATTTATGATAATAATAAACTGAAGGAGCTAGGTTTCAGTTATTCGGTACCAGATTTTCAAATAGGGATTAAATCTACACTTCAGTGGTATCAAGAAAAAGGTTACATAAAAAAATAGATCCCAGTGTTATTTCCATTTTCTCCCAAAGTACTCTCCCATTACTATCATTATTGGTTCCAATCCAAACAGAAGGGCAGCTAATAGCGGTTCAAAATCGTTTGTGGTCAAAATGATGTTAAAAGGTATTATCATGAACTCTTTGCTACCAGGAAGGATTTCAAACCATAACATTATTCCTCCAGTCTGGAAAATAAAAAGCAGAACCAATGCTAGAAACCAGTTGGTTTTTTGAGTGATTTTGTCGTTTTTGGATAAAAATCCTAAAACAAAACCACAACCCAAGAGAAAAGGTAGATCAAGAGCAAACATGAGATTTCTCCAAAAGGAATAAATTTTTTTAAATTTATATTTAACTAAATCAAAAGATTGAATGATATTATTTTAAGATTCTTAATGAATATAAAGATGAGCTTTGATATATTAGTAAGATTCCTCTAAGTAGAAAAAGAATCTCAAATCCTTCATGAGAGATTCATTTTTTAGTTTTTATAGTTCACTTAACCTTATTAATCATTGAAAAACTATCCAACTATGGAACCGATTAATGCGGAATCTGAATATAAAGAAATTATTGAAGTTTTAAAAGAGAATGGAGGAGAAATGGATTATAAGGCCTTGAATGAGGCTTTAGCTGACAGATTTGAAGGAATAAGGTTACGACTCAAAACTATGAAAGAAAAAGGTTTAGTGAGTTTTGAAGGGGTTGTCCCTTCGTTTAGCTCAAGAATTAAGTTAATTTAATTCTACAGAATCTAATAATCCTCTTCTTTTTCAAGTATTGAAATGTCATAAAAGACTTGTTATATTTGGTTTTTACCGTAATGATGACGTATAATTATAGTTATAATTTTCTCTTTTACACTTAATACTTCCCCCAAGTTTTTTTCTAAGAAAAAATAGAAAAATAATGTATCAAGAATAATTTTTTATTAAAAGTTTCAACAAAAGTGATAAAAAATGAGGACTAACGAGAAAATTAACTCAATTAAGAGAAAATTCCAGTTCTCAGAACACGTATGGATTTCAATTTTTGTATTAACGCTTTTATATTTAGCATTTAATATTCTAGCAGCTATTATAACATTAATTTTAACACCCGCACAGCAACAAATGTCTCCAATCACATTGACCATCTCTTTGTTCGCATGTTACGCCCTCTACTTCTTTCTACTTGTACCTTAATTACTACATCTCCCCGAAGGGAAAAAAGACATTCCAGAATATTTGAAGGACATACGATTGAGAAGTTCTCAATCAACATTTCATATCTTAGCTCTTGGTCTCTCTTGTTACTTCATCTACATGTTGAGTCAACTCTTAGGGTCACTCTTATACGGACAATATTCTTTTGATATTTCTCAAGCACTTCCACCTAATTCATGGGGTCTTTTCGTAAATATAAGTCCAGGTATTTTTGAAGAAATTCTCATGAGGGGGTTAATTCTAACTTTACTGTTAAAAAAATACTCGGAAAGGAAGTCAATACTTATATCTGCTGCAATTTTCGGTAGCTATCACATATTGAACTTACTCAACTACGGTTCAAGTGTTTCTTCTGAAACTCTTGTTTGGTATTCAGGGCAGGTTGTATGGGCATTTATTCTTGGCTTATTTTATGGGTACACGTTTATCAAGGCAAAAAGTCTTCTTCCTTGCATAATGGTCCATTATTTAAGCAATACTTTGATTAGTTTATGGGTTGTTTTACCAGCAGCTACCGTTACAACCCAAGTCCTGCAGGCCATAATCTTTGGAGAAGGTATAATTCCAACTACTTTAGCAATTTTATGGGTTAGATTCTATACAGATCGTTGGTTTCATGTATCTGAAGACTGAAATTATTTGATACAATTCAAAGAAAGCATT
>JBHLKC010000336.1:0-3850 GCA_048887065.1 Candidatus Hodarchaeota archaeon | reverse complement strand
ACATTAGTAGCTGGCTTAAAAATTGGAAAGGTTAAAATATTAGTGTGTTCATGCGGTTTAAATGGACAACTTTTTATTTAATTTGCTAGAATTAATCGTCAAATAAAAAAAAACATGTTGATATATTATGAGTCAGATTGAACTAAAACTAGGACAATTTGGACCTGAAGACGACGAAGAAACCGAGGATGAAAACTGGGATGACAACGACGACTGGGAAGATGACGATGATGACTGGGACGACGACGATTATGAAGATGAAGACTATTCTGATGAAGAAGACAATTAGTAAGTCAATGAGCTTAAAAATATCTTCAGGTCACGGAAAAGGGAGAGAACTTGGAAAAAATACTTTTTTGCAGAGGAATTAAAACTTAATCATATCTGTGGTGAATTTTAATGGCAAAGAAAAAGAAAGCAGCAGCAAAGAAAAAAACTGAAGCCAAACCAAAGAAGAAATAGGATAACTATTTCTCTCTCCTTTATTTTTTTTTATCTGATAGCATTTTTGCCATCATACTAATATGTATAAGTAGATTGAATAAGATCAATCTTGTGAACCCCAGAATAGACCAAAAACACATCAATGAATTCTGTTTAAGATGGAGTATTAATCCATCCACTCTATCATTTTTGGGAGGACTTGAAAACCAAGTATACTCCTTTAAAAAGAATAAGAATGACTATATTTTAAGGGTAGGGCATTCTAATCATATGACCCATGATCTTGTTCAAGCAGAGATGGATTGGGTTTGCTATCTTTATGAAAAAAATATTCCCGTTCCAAAACCACTATCCTCCAAGAATAGTATTTTAGTTGAAAAGGTTCCAGCTGAAATTGGTTATTTTAATGTTATTGCATTAGAAAAATTACCAGGTAATCATATAAATTTCCTAAAACCTTGGGCATGGAGTGAAGAGATAATATACCAATGGGGGAAAATCCTTGGGAAAATGCACACGTTATCCAAAGAATACACTCCAAAAAACGTTCGAAGATACGATTTCAAACTAACATCTTCTATAGTTGAGGAAATGATCTCTAATGAACCTAAACCTATTAAGAAGAAGATAATTGATATATTTCAATCACTAGAATCTCTACCTAAGACCAAAGATGCTTATGGGTTAGTCCACTCGGATCTACACCCAGGGAATTTTCTAACAGATGACAATGTGATAACAGGAATTCTTGATTTTGATCGGACTTGTTATAAATGGTTTATTTCAGAGATAGCTATTGCATTATATTATCCACTTTACCTTTCACCGTTGAATACTAATAAAAATGAGCAAGAAGACTTCTTACATTATTTCTTTCCAATATTCTGGAAAGGTTACAGATCTGAAACCTTTCTTGATCCCTTTTGGTTATCCACATTGAATACTTTTATTCAAGTTCGTGATGCAATTCTCTTTCTTTATCTTCCAAGAAAGAGGGCTAGAAACGATTTGAATCGAATAAAAGATCGTTTATTGAGTGAAAATGCTTATATTGACATTAAAGTTTTATAATAGTATAATTAATCTGATTTTTCAAAATTCTTGAGGAGTTACTAGATTTTCAACACCTGGTCGAAAAAGTATTGCAAGAAACATAAGCATTATTTATTAGTAATTCAGTGAGAAAAAATGTCTCTTAAAAAAAAATATCCAGTAAAAGGTAATTTTCTTGTTAAAAACCAAGTGTTTTCTTAAAAATATCATTTTGATCGGCATTATCATTGGATTAATACCGATACTACAGATCGAAGGGAATGATGATAATAATTCATTATCACTTGAATATTCTACATACTTAGGTGGGAATGGGACAGAAGGATGGGGATTTCTTGACTTTGATAATTCTGGTAATTGTGTGCTATTTTCAAATACTGATAGTACAAACTTTCTGATGAAAAATGCCATTCAAACAATGAATATGGGTGAACGTGACGCTATTTGCCTGAAACTTGATAAGAAATGCGAAAATATCTTATACTCTTCATACTATGGAGGTTCAGGAGATGACTTTGTTAGTGAGGGAGCAATTGATTCCCAAGGAAATATGATACTAGTGGGGGCAACTTCCTCATTGGACTTTCCTCTGGATAATGCTCTAGTAGAAAACAGGAGCTCTTATGCAAGAGACGTATTTGTGTATAAGCTTTCATCTGATGGACAAACTGTTATTTTCTCAACCTATCTAGGTTCAGCAAGTGATTATTATTCTATAGGTGTTGCTACAGATTCCAATGATAACATTATTATTACAGGATCGACAGTTGCTTCTGATTTTCTAGTTAAGAATGCTTATCAAGAGAATAAATCAGGTGCAACAGATGCGTTCATCACTAAGATCACTCCTGATGGACAAAATGTCATTTTTTCAACTTATTTTGGAGGGACTAGTGATGACCAAATAAAAAGAGTTACTATTGATAAGAATGATAATATAATTATCATTGGAGTTACCTCCTCCGACGAACAATTTCCTATTAAAAATGCTCTAAATACACAGAAAAGTTCTTCTTCGTGGGATGTCTTCCTGTCTAAATTTACTTCAGATGGACAAGAATTAATTTTTTCAACATTTTACGGAGGGACTCGACCTTGGGGACCAACTGTGATCAAGTGCGATTCAGATAACAATATTATAGCTGCTGGAGAAACGAATTCACAGGGATTTCCATTAGTGAATGCATTTCAAGAAGACTATGGAGGAGGAGAGCTAGATTCGTTCCTCACAAAATTAAGTCCTGATGGTCAAGAAATTGCTTTCTCGACATTTATTGGTGGAATTGGTAGTGAGGGCCCAATTGGTCTGACTACTGACTCTAAAGACAATATTTTCCTAACAGGTGCCACTAATTCATATGATCTTGTAGTTAAGAACGCCTATCAAGCTGAAAATAATGGTGGATGGGATGGATATCTGTTAGCATGTAGTCAGGACGGGAAGGATATATTATTCTTATCATACTTTGGAGGATCAAGATCCGATTATTCTACATCAATTGTATTAATTCCAGAGATAAATGACTCTTTTTTAATAGCGGGCCATGGGGATTCCAGAAATCTTGACCTTGTGAATCCCTTTCAGGAGTCTTATGGTGGAGGGGAGTTTGACCTTTTTATCTGTAGGTTTGAATATGGTGAAATAAATTATACCACTAAACAGAAATCAGCCCCTGGCTTTGAGTTAATGTTTATTTCAGGGTTTGTTATCATCTATTTACAAAAGAAAAGGAAAAAATAATCCAATTGACAACAAATATTACAACTAGAGTTTTTTTTTTGAAAAAAAACCAGCAACATACCCTAACGTGAAAAACTAATGGATGATTCATAATGTCAAATCACTGGTTATCTTTGTCCATCTTCACCAAGAAAAAGGTAAATTTCAAAATCATTAGCAGTTTATTAGTAATTATAGTAGTTATTCTCTTTATCCAGGCTATAAATATGAATATATAGCATGATAAACCGATAACAGAACAACCAGGTCTTTTCGGATTTTTGGGTACTATTTCAGTTATGATAATTTTCGTCTTGATTGCATTATATTTCATAACCAGTTATTATCAATCAAAATATGAAAAAAAAGGCACAGAAGCAATATTTCAACCTGATAAGGTCGAATTGCTCCAATCAGTCAGAAATAAAGTGATTATCGGATTACAAAATATCAACAATTATTCCTTTCCAAAATTACCAGAAGAATTGATCATCATTAGAAATGTGTCCCCTGAAACAATAATAGATTACTTTTCATCTGAGATAAAGGGCGAATTGCAGACAGAAATCAAAGGTAAAACGACGTTTATACTGATTGAAATAGCTTATCAGGATCCTTCCAGAACGAATCCAA
>JBHLKC010000335.1:0-3850 GCA_048887065.1 Candidatus Hodarchaeota archaeon | reverse complement strand
AAATTCAGGGGAGATTATAACTATTTATCCACACCGTTCTGAAAGACCTATCTAACGAGGACATTTATGGCCTTTGATAACCAGTCTTCGTCAGTGCTTGTCTTCCTGCTTCATCGAGTCTCGCCAACTGATGCGTAGGTCTTACTGACTCTTCACAGGCGTTTAAGGTCTCCGCGGAACTCTCGGCGACCGAGTTAATCTGAAATTGATAGATATAGTAATAATTGGCAATATTCAATGCAGCATTCAAATCACGGTTCAATACCAAGCCACATAACGGACAATGAAAGACCCGATTAGCTAGCGTTATTTCACGATGGTAATAAAAGCAATTAGAGCAAAGTTTTGAGGAAGGAAACCAACGATCAATCACAATCACACGAGAACCATATAAAGGTGCTTTGTAGGTAAGAAACCGCTGAAAGGTACCATGGGACAGATCAGCCCAAAATTTACTCTGGTTTTTATTTTGCATTAATCCTTTGACGTATAAATCCTCGGTAACTATCACGCTGTGGTTTTTGGCTAGATAGGTAGAGGCTTGATGCAGGAAATTATATCTTTGGTTGGTAATGCGACGATAAAAGCGGGCTAAGCGGAGGGCAGACTTCCGTTTATTCTTTGACCCGTTTTTTTTCCTAGAATGTGCTTTCGATAAGCGACACAGTTTCCGTGTTTGACTGAGAAGGAATTTAGGTCTGGGAATCGTAATTCCAGAAGATAATGTTGTAAAAACAGAGAGTCCTTTATCCAAGGCTATGAGTGGGCCTTCGTTCTGTTCTGGATTAGGTTGTTCCTCATTTACGGTAAGAACGACATACCAGCGATCAGCTATACGAGACACCGTAGCACTCAGTATCTGAGCTGATGCAGCTAAATTCGGCTTTTCCTTTAAACGCAATTTTCCCAAGCGAGGTAACTGAACCTGTTTTATCTCAGGAAAAAAACGAATCACTCCAGTCAGCCGAAAACTGTCTTTACATCTGCCTTTTTTCTTGAACCTGGGTAATCCTATCTTACGGGTGGTTTTTTTACTTTTTCTTTGCTGTAAATTGACGAAAAAATTCTGATAGGCACGGTCTAAGTCGCGAAGGGCTTCTTGAGGAATACATTTCGAAACCTCATACATCCAGGGAAAATCAGTTTGTTTCAACCGATTTAGTTCCTTATGCTGTTTCATGGCGTCAGTGTAACAAGCCATCCCTTTATGGTTCTGATATAGCTGTTTCCGTGCAGCCAGTCCCCAGTTCCAGGCAAATCTGGCTATCCCAGCACATTTAGTCAATTGGGTCCTTTCTTTATTATTTATCCGTAATTCGTATTTATACCCTCGTACTCGAAGCAACCCAGACCATCCAAACTAGTAACAGCTATTATCACTTGAATTAACTGGTTGATTAGGAGCTTCTTCTCTTATAAATCTATGAACCCCAGTAATCAAAGACTAAATTGCTTTTTACCCCGTATTTTAATATTAAAAGGTTAGTAAAGCCATTATTTTAGCTATAAGCATATGAGAGAGATTTAGGGTCTAGTTATTTCCATGGCTGATGCTTTTTTCCTTTTTTCTTCGCTTTTATCCGTTTTATTTTCCTCTCCCCATTTAGATCTTTCTGTCCTATCAATCTACAAATGTTCCTATCTGTCTATCTATTTGAGATTAGTTGAGCACCCCCGATTTTCTCCTAAAAAGGTTAATAAAAAGATCTAGTCTGTTATGCCAACAGAGTGTACTTTTTAACTATTGTTACTTATACTCCTTTCTTGAAGGTTTAACATATGAAAATTTATCTAGACAACAATGCATCTACCAGAGTTGACCAAGAAGTCGTTGAAGCAATGATACCCTATTTTACGGAGATTGTGGCACCCCCATCTTCTGATTACGGCCATAGTTTCGGGATCGAGACAAAACAGGCACTTGATTCAGCTAGAGAGATAATCGCGACGAAACTAAATGTTGAACCTAAAGAAATCATATTTACATCAGGTCAAGCTGAATCCAATAACCTAGCAATTAAAGGAATTGCACTCGCAAATTTACATAATGAGAGAAAACTTCTTGTAGCTTCCAAAGTATCTCATTCTTCAGTTCTTGACAGTTTGACTGCTTTGAAGAAGCTTTTTGGATTCAAAGTAGAATTACTTAATGTTGATTCAGAGGGATTTGTTGATCGTTCACACTTACAGGAAATCCTTAGCAAGAAACCATTATTAGTCTCTGTTCCTCACGGTAATGTTGAAATTGGTACAATTGAAGACATAGAAGATTTAGCTCAATTGTGCCATAAGCATGGAGTTCCTTTACATCTGGAAGCTACTTATAGTTTCTGTAAAATACCATTTGACGCGTCAACTGCAGATCTAGCAACGGTAGCTAGCCATTTAATCCATGGACCAAAAGGAGTCGGAGCCTTATACATTAAAACGGGAATTAAAACTAAGAAATTGATAGATGGGGGACTTCAGGAAAATAAAATGCGAGGGGGTACTGAAAATATTCCTGGTATTATTGGTTTCGCGAAAGCAGTTTCTCTATACACTCCTGAAATCGTACAAAAATGTAGAGAATTAAGAGACCATCTTTGGGATCAGTTTGAGCAAGGAATCACCGATTATCAAATAACTGGTCCGATTAATAAGGATAAACGATTACCTAATCACTTTTCTGCAGTCATTAACTATGTTGAAGGGGAATCTATTCTTTTACATTCAGATATACTAGGTTTTGAAATTGCCACTGGATCAGCCTGTTCATCGAAGCAATTGAAAGCTAGTCATGTACTAACTGCTATCGGATTGCCAACAGAGATCAGTCATGGAAGTATTCGCATGGGAGTGAGCAAATACAATACTAAAGAACAAATTACTCAATATATTAATCATTTGGGTAATATTGTTGAACGATTGAGAGCAATGAGCCCAATGAACGCTGAATTCATGCGTGAATGGGAAGAAATGAAAGCACGTGGGGAAATATCAGAGGAGGATCATCATCATAACCACTAATGAATAGAAGGTAACAACAATGGCACAATATTCTGAAGAAGTCATGAAATTATTTATGGATCCAAAAAATATGGGCGAAATCGACGACCCCAGTGGTCTTGGGAAAGTGGGAAATCCAGTTTGTGGGGATGTTATGTGGATTTATATTGATGTTAATGATAAAGATATCATTGAGGACATCAAAGTAAAAACTTTTGGTTGCGTAGCAGCCATAGCTACTAGTTCTAAAACAACGGAAATGGCTAAGGGGAAAACAATAAAAGAAGCCTATCAAATTACTAAAAAACAAGTCGCAGAAGAATTAGGTGGACTTCCAAAAGTAAAAATGCACTGCAGTAATTTAGCAGTGGATGGATTACAGCGAGCAATAAAAAATTATCTTGAAAAGAATGGTCGTTCGTTGTCTGAGCTTGAGGAGTAGTAGCAAATTTGAATGATATCGTAGCTGATATTTCAGTGGATATCACTGGCCTAAAGTGTCCTATTCCTCTGATCAAGACCCGTAGAGCCGTACTCAACGCAGAAAAAGGTCAGATAATAGAATTCATAGGAACTCCAGAAGAAGAGATTTCTAGGAAAGAAATCTTATTGGCTATTGAGTCACTTAAGCAGAAACTTTTAGAAATTCTTGATGTTAATGATGAGAACAAGTGGCGTATTCTGATCGAAAAAACGTGATCTTTTAATGCTTGAACATTTTTTAACTAATTTGTTGAAGCATCCTAATTTCTTTTAGATAATGATTTGTTTCATTGAAATCTAAATCATACCAATCTTTGTATGCATCAGCGACAGCAAATGGATAACGATCTCGAACATTTAAACAAATTATTTTACTAAC
>JBHLKC010000334.1:0-3853 GCA_048887065.1 Candidatus Hodarchaeota archaeon | reverse complement strand
ACAGAACCTTTCATAATAATTTTTCCTTGCCTTAATCCCGAGGCAATACCATCTAAATGATCACAATTAGTAACAGTGACAATACCATTCTCTATTAATATACTCTTAATTTCTTGACTAATATTTTTTAATTCAAACCCGATTTCGGTAGTTGCACTAACAGCCACTACATCCATTACATCCACCTCGCATTTTTAATGACTTTATACTCTTTTTTTGGGTGAAGAGATTCATAAATCGATTTTTTGCCTCTGTAAGCCGATTCTCATCAGTGAGCGATTCGAGTGAATAGATTAAAAGCGAATCAAAGGCTTGAGTACGTTCTCGACGTCGTTTTTCCGAGCAGGCAACTGAAATCATTTTCAGATCGACTTCCTCCGCAGTTTCAAGTAATCCAGAATTAAAACAGTTATTAAGGAAGTTTTGTCCCTTCATATTCCAAGGAATTAGGGTAGCGTTCCCTACTTGGGAACCAGTTTGACCAACAGAAATGTCGGCCATCTCAGCAACATAATCTGTACATCTCGCACAACCCTTTCTCATATACTTCTGTTGTTCCTCTAATGCGAAAGTTGCAATTTTCCCTGTGTTAAGCTTAATTTCTAGGTATTCTCCATTGGCAGAACCAGTGATACTAATAATTTCAGCAGGAGATACACTAAGATGACTTGATAAATCTTCAAGAAGAGCAGTTTCATAATATCCTGAACAGAATAACCCAATTACAATGCCAATAGACTTTTGTAAAATCGATAAACCTTCTACTTTTGAATCATTAAGTCTCCTGATGGCTTGAGCGATGCACGGAGGCCCAACAATAGCAATTTGATTGAAATCATTATTCAAAACCTCATGATAAAGGTTAGATAAGATTGGGTTCCACAATCTCTGGGTCCCAGAAACCTCGTATAGTTCTTCAATTGATCTAGCAACCCGCGTAAATGGTGTTCCAACCCATCTATTTACATCCGTAATTAAAGCAGCATCAATAAACCCGTTTGCAAAACCTGCTGAAAGAAGATCAGTGATTATTTCATTTATGTGGTTATTTGTGACGTTACGTGTTGTCTTTACTGATATTGCATTAATAATTTCGTTTTCTTCCCACTCCTTAAGGCGAGGACAGCTCTCTGCACACATTCCCTCGCAGAAGGAACAGGTATCAACATCAACAATAGATAAACCAACAGTCTTAACCTTGGGAATGAATAAAGGATGTGGCATGTCGGATTTTAACTCTAATCGTCCACGGGAGCAAGCAGCAACACACATACCGCAACCAGCACATCGATCCAAATTCCAAACTTCGTTTTCCAATTCTAGACGCTTAGTTAACATAAATTTTACCTCCAACACGTCTTGTTTCTACATATAATGCTTCACGAGAGCCAAGAGATTTGATTAATTCTGTAAATTCCGCTATTAGTTGAGCAAAACGTTTTCCTTCACTAGCTGATATCCATTCAAGCGTCAATCGTCGCGAGTCAATTCCAATTGAAGAAAGAGCTTTCTTCATTTTCTCAACGCGTTCTTTTGCGTATAAATTACCTGTGATGTAATGACAATCCCCAGGATGGCAACCACTTACAAAAACACCATCAGCTCCTTCCAGAAATGCCCATAGTAAGAAGAAAGGATCTATTCGTCCGCTACACATCACTCTGATTATGCGAATGTTTGATGGATATTGAAAGCGTGAAATCCCTGCAAGATCAGCTCCAGCATAAGAACACCAATTACAACAGAAACCAAGAATTTTGGGTTCATCAGCAGGAAAGGAACCATGAAGAGCTTCGGAAATTTGCTTCAAAATCTGGAGATCAGTGAAACCCTGCATAGTTATCGCTTTTGCAGGACATATTACAGCACAAACCCCGCAGCCTTTACAAATAGCTTCATTTATATGAGATACCAAATCTATTGGATGAAAGCTTATTGCGCCATAAGGACATACACTACCACAGGTACCACATCCTACACAAAGAGTAGGATCAACTACCGCAATAGTAGTTTCTGCAATAACATAACCCAATCGCATGGGAATTGAAGCACGAGCAGCAGCTCCAGAAGCTTGACTGATTGAATCACTAACGTTCTTTGGTGAATGGGCAGTCCCACAAACAAAAATCCCCTCAGTAGCAAAATCTAGAGGGCGTAGTTTTACGTGCGCTTCTTGAAAAAATCCATCTATTCCCAATGGAACTTTAAAGAGCTGGCTTAATTCCTTAGCACTAGAAGAATTCATAAGTGGAGTAGCCAATAATATTAAATCAGCTGGATAAGACTGATCCTCTCCAGTAAACATGTTATGGAACGATATAGTGATTCCAGCTTCAGTACTGTGTACATTGGGTTTCCTACCCTCTTCATAGCGAATGAAATGTACTTGTGGTAGTTTCCGTACTTCTCGATAATATTCTTCTGCAATTTTATCAATCAATCGAAGATCTTGATGTAAAATATTTATATAGGCGTTAGGATAACTTTGACTTAATTTTTTCGCTGTTTTGAGAAGAACTGCACATCCAATTCTACAACAATACATGCGCTCATTACTTTCTTTCTCTTTCGATCCAACACAGCTTATTAGAAATACATTGCTAATCTTTTTAGGAAACTTATTCTCTTTTATAGCTTGTTCAAATTCAAGTAATGTCATAATGTTTTTATTATGAGAATAGCCATAATATCCAATTGGTTTGAATTCTTCACCCCCAGTCGCGATAATGACGGTTCCTACCTCTAATGTTTTGGTATCTTCACCTGAGAGAGCAATTTTAAAATTTCCAACATAGCCTCCAACATTTTGGATCTTCGTACTAAGGTGTACATTAATTTTTGGATTATTGGATATGGATTTAATCTTCTCTTTGAGGATGTCTTCAGCATGTTGATCTGTGGGAAACAATGTCGTCAGATTATTCAAAAGTCCCCCCATTTGCTTTTCTTTTTCCACTAAATGTACAAGAAACCCCATATCTGCGAGATTATCAGCAACAGTTAGTCCTGCAATTCCTCCACCAATAACTAGTGCTTCTGGAATCACTTTAATTTGGTTTCTTACAGTAGGTTTGAGTAATCGGGCTTTTGCCACTGCCATAGCTGTAAGGACTTTAGCTTTTCCAGTAGCATTTTCCCAATCCTTTGAATGTACCCAAGAACATTGGTCGCGAATGTTTGCCATCTCAAAAAGTGATTCATTCAAACCAGCTCTTTTACAGGTCATTCGAAATAATGATTCATGCGTTCTTGGAGAACAGGAAGCAACAACAATCCTATTAAGATTATGTTCCTGAATAGCATTCTTTATAAGAGTCTGAGTGGCATCTGAACAAGTGAAAAGGTTATTTATAGCGAATTCTACATGAGGTAGAGTTTTTGCATACTCTGTTACACTATTGACATCAAGATAACCACCAATATTGCGACCACAATGACAAATAAAAACTCCAATTCGGGCTTCTTCATCAGAGATATCTTGCAATCTGATGGGTGTCTCTTCAACTACTTCTTTATCAATCTCAAAATCATTTCTGCTTATTATAGATAAAGCCTTCGAAGCAGCCCCACTTGCCTGAGAAATTGAATCGGGAATGTCTCTTGGACCTGAACTACAACCACAAAGATAGATACCATCGACTGCAGTTTCTAATGGTGCAAGTACAGGATTTTTTTCCTTAAAGAAGCCATACTCATCAAGTTCCACTCCTAGGATTTCTGCAAGTCTCTTATTGCTTGTAGGTGGTTTAATAGCAGAAGATAAAACGACTAATTCTGTTTTTAGCTCTGCAGCCTTTCTCGAAATAATATCCTCATAGAATATGATTAAATTATTATTAGTTGTTTCATTAAT
>JBHLKC010000333.1:0-3855 GCA_048887065.1 Candidatus Hodarchaeota archaeon | reverse complement strand
AAGGAATCAGCATCTTCCAAAGCTTCTTTTAGTACATAGAGGGCATCATAACTTGCGAATGCAGTATAGGTAGGTTCTTCATCGTATTCATCAACATATTTTTCTCTGAAAGGCTTTGTATTTGCATTTGGCTCCACATCAGGAGGACAGGTTTCAAGCTCAATTTCACCATAGCAAGCACCTTGAGTTTCATCAAAGTAGGTACTAGGTTGAGATTCTACGTTTATTCCAGCTAACATCTGAGGTAAATCAAGAGCAGCCCAAGCCTGTGGGACATATGCACCAACAGGACCTGATAAGATTGTACATAGGGCATTGACCTTCAATCCACCATAAGTTGCTGCTTGTAATCCAGACATAGCGGCTTTTACTTCGTCTAGTGTGTAGTCTACAGGGAGTACGATATCGCTAGTAAAGTTAATTGTTACACCTGCCCCATAAAGACCATAACCTGCTAAAGTAGTGCATGCTAACTTGATACCTAAACCCATTGCATAGGTCCAAGCTGCTTCTTCCCGAATAATGGTTATATTTCGAATACCTATATCTGGAATCGCTGCATAAGCATAGAAATCGATAACATTATTAGCAAGTCCACTGACGTTACTAGGACCGATTCTCCAGAAATGGGGACTGATAATAGGTGCTGAGGCCCCGACTCCAAGAAAAGGCCTATCTAAGATCAATGGACTCATAATTCCAAGAACGACCTCTGTACGGAATCCTCCAATGAGTGCTACTACGTCATCATCTTCGATAAGTTTCTTTCCAGCTGCAACACCTACAGCTGGATCTGGTATACCGAGATCACCCGAGCTAGTTTCAATGATTAAATCAATGTCATATACAGTGCCATCCACATTGACGCCATCTTCATTAATTTCATCCAGAGCCAATTCTAATCCTTTTTCCATATCTTTACCAGGTGTTATTGCTAATGGTCCAACAGCACCCACTTTAATTTTTGGCCTAGCCTGTTGAATGTCAGCATTGGAAATACCTATAGAAGATACAAGAAAAAGGGAAAAAATGACTAAAATAAGAAAAGCAGATTTGTTTTTTTTCATTCTTATCACTTTGATCTAATGTATCCTTATCTACCATCAAAATAAAATAAAAGTTGAGAGAGATAAGGAAGTTATATAGACAAGTATAATTATTGCGCGCATATTGATTATAAAGTTTCTGTCAAAATGGAAATCTAATATAATGAAAATGTATTTACAGAATAATTAGTTATACCTATAAACTAAATCATAAGCTATTGGGAATTATTATACCTAAAATATACTTATGCTAGATTTTTCCTACGTAAAATTAGTTTAAAAATCAAGCTCAAAATAATCCGTTTTGGATTGAAACCGCTAAAACTCCCATGAGTATCAAGAACGGAATTTAAATATAAGGTGAAGCTTATCAATGGAACCAATTTTAGATTTAGAAGACAGACAATGGTTTAAAGCAGGTTTATGGCCAGAAAATGTTCCAAAACATTTAGAATACCCTGAAGATTTTCCAATATACAAATTTCTCGAAGAGGCAGCTGAAACAAATCCAGATAGCGTAGCTACAATATTTTTCGATAGTAAAATAACATATCAAGAGCTTTGGAATAAAGTGCTTCGTTTCGCTAATTCACTTCAGAAAATAGGTATTAAGAAAGGGGATCGAATCGGGATATATCTTCCTAATTGTCCTCAATTCGTTATCGCATTTTTTGCTATCAATCGTCTCGGTGCTTCAATTGTCCCTTTTAATACTCAATATGTTGACCATGAATTAGAATATCAACTGAATGACTCTGGAGCAAGAACAATTATCACTATTGACATCACTTATAAACGTGTACGTAGACTCCGTGAACGAAAGCTTGTAGAACTCGATAATATCATTGTTGCTTCTCTTCACAACGAAATGAGCAGGTCAAAACGTGTTCTAGGAATGCTTACTGGTAAAGTACCCTTGAAGAAAAATGCCCAAGTGGGAGACTTGTCATTCAAGAAGATGGTAGAGGAGGGTGATCCTAATGATGTACCAGATGTGCAAATCAATCCAAAAGAAGATCTTGCGCTTATTCAGTACACTGGGGGAACTACAGGAGTCTCCAAAGGAGCAATGCTTAGTCATTTTAATATTGTTAGCAATGTTCACGCCAGTACTGCCGTTCTTTTCCCTCCAGTCGTTCATGGTGAAGGATGTTGGGTTGTGGCACTTCCCTTATTTCATATATATGCTCTTAATGTGTGCATGATAACAGCAATTGCCAATGCAGGGAAAATGATATTGATCACGGACCCTTTAGCTGGAAGACCGATGTTGCAAGATCTATTGGAAACCCTTTCTAAATACAAACCAACTTTCTTTCATGCTGTACCAGCACTTTATGTTGGTCTCCTTTTTCATAAAGATATTAAAGATTATGACTTAACATCAATAACTGCATGCCTTTCAGGGGCAGCTCCTTTACCTGATCAAGTCATGCTTGATTTTGAGGAACTAACTGGTGCTAATGTCGTTGAGGGGTATGGGTTGACTGAGACAAGTCCTGTTACGCATGTGAATCCTTTCACCCCTGGTGGAAAGCGTCCTGGGAGTATTGGATTTCCCATTCCTGACACTGATGCCAGAATCTTTGATCTTACTGACACTGATAAGGAATTACCTCTTGGAGAGGGAAATGAAGGAGAAATTGGAATAAAAGGCCCGCAAGTAATGCTGGGGTATTGGAATAAACCAGAAGAGACAAAGAACACCTATAATAAAGCGGGATATTTCTTAACTGGTGATGTTGGTTATATTGATGAAGATGGCTATTTTTGGATAACGGGACGTCGTAAGGACATGATTGATGTCAGTGGTCTTAAAGTTTACCCCAGAGAAGTCGAGGAAGAAATCATGGAACATCCTGCTGTTCAAGAAGTCGCGGTTATTGGCGCACCACACCAAATACGAGGAGAAGAGGTAATGGCTTTTGTTGTTCTTAAGGATGATGAAACTGCTTCAGAGGAGGAAATAATGGAGTTCTGTAAAGGACGGATAGCTCGATTCAAGATCCCCCGAAAAGTAAGGTTCATCGACGAGCTCCCTAAGAGCGCCATTGGGAAAGTTCTGCATCGTGAGCTTCGTGATGCAGTTTGGAAGCAAGCTGGAAGAAAACGGAGTATATAGGTAATTTATCTGTTATTTTTCAAATTTCTTTCCTTTTTCTTCATTTTTCATCTAGGCTACCTCTTTTTATATTTTTGCCACTTTAACACATATTTTGGTGAAATATATGGGTCTACAACCATCTAGAACACTAACAACGCTCAATGGAACAGAATTATTTCCAAATATTTTCTTATTCAGACCTAAAAGTTCAAATCTTCTGACCTCCAACACTTTAGTGTTTAATGATGAAACTATACTAATTGTTGATGCTGGTTTTCAACATGGAACTGAACAAATCCGAGGAATCAAAGAATTTTTTAATATTGGCACAAAAGATATCCTTTTTCTTAGTCATTATCATTTAGATCATATTATTGGATCTCATCTATTTCCTGAAAGCCAGAAGCTTATCCATCAATCAGAAATAGAAGCGATACACGACAAAGAGACCTTTTTGAGGTTTTGTTTTCAATTTAACGTTGATCAAAAAGTATTAAACGATTGGAAAACACGATTCAAAGCTTTTCTTACTTATGAAGGACTTTCAGTTTGGGATGATCTTGCTTTAACAAATATTCAGTCTTATAAAGCCGACACTACTTTGAATTTGGGTGAAATCGATCTTAAAATTATTCATTTACCAGGCCATTCTCCAGGCCATTGTGGATTATATGAACCAATTAGTAAAATACTTTTTATTACTGA
>JBHLKC010000332.1:0-3859 GCA_048887065.1 Candidatus Hodarchaeota archaeon | reverse complement strand
TTCAAACAAGAAAATAGGAATTGAACGCCACAATTCAGAGGAGGCGAGATCATCTTCATCCTCAATCCCTGTTAGGATGGTTTGATACTTCTTGATCATTCCTCTAGCCAAGAACGAAAATGTCCGTGCTACAAGAAATACTCTTAATACGTTTGGAAATTTCTTAAAATCTATTGTTAATGCTTTATTCACAAGGGTTTCCAAATTATTCAAGTCAATAACTTCATCTAGGCAATAAACCCATGTTTCTTTATCATTAGAGTCTATTATACTAAGATCATATTTTCGTTTGGATTGTGAAGATTCAGCAAGGACTATTCTATTTAAATTAGAAATGATATTTGGACAGAATACTGCAAATCGTAGCTGAATCTCATTTGGGCCTGACTCAAATTGAAACAATGTGGAATATAAAAATGGAATAATTTTATCATGCTTCTCTGCGAGTTGTGATAAAAGGTCTTTTTTGGATTGTATCTTCTGGAAATTTTTCAAGTTGTCTATTTTAAACGTACGGGCCAATTCGAGTATTAATGGTATCGTAAGACCTTCGATATCTCCGAGTTCACTGATTTGGGAGTGTTCATAAGCAGTAAGACTCTTTTTCTCTTTCTTATTTCTTCTCCAAAAACCTTTTTTTGTTTTAGAAGACCCCATAACTTTATGATACATTTCATGTGTTTCTGATGACGATTGCCCAATTGGTGTTAAACCTTTAGCGATTAAACCCTTATCAACTTCTTCTTTTACTAGAGATCCAGTGCAAAAGGGACAGGAGTATCCACGAGAAGATCTACCGAGTCCGACATCGCAGAAAAAAAACTTTCTACAACTATTACAAAACCATAAAAGATCATTTTCGCCAAATTCTTGCCTTCTTCCACCTGGAAAATAACACGTTGCACATGTCGCTTCGCATTTCATTTTCATTTGACTGGTTCTCCTGTCTAAAAAGCTTTTTTCAAATAAGTAACAGATATTTTAACTCTCCCTCTTTTCCATTATTTAGGTTAGGAAATACTTTGATAAGATGTACATACTAAAATATCTTGAATCTTGTCTAATAACCTAAGAGACTCTTTAAGGAATTTTTGTGCAATTATTAAAAAAAAAAGCGAGAAAATCGGAATTTATCCAATTGCACATCTGTTTGGACCGATTTCTAGCTCAGAAATTTTAGCTGGAGTCATTGACAAGTCACCAGCATTGATTTGACGAATTGTTTTATAAGAAGGGGGATGTGGTAGCGATTGCACCTTTTCTAAGGCGTATTGTATGAAATCTGCTTCCTCTTTTATTGCTACTGAATCTTTAGAGATTTCATTAATGCTTGTCATTATTGGTTGATAAAAATGCTTAAACTCGAATTTCCCATGGTGCGCAGGAGCAATGAACATGTTTTGGGGTAAAACTAAGATACGACTGGATATTGAGCCATATAAGTCTTTTGCAAATTCCTCTGCTTTGTCTGCCAAATCAGGTCGACCAACTCCATCTACAAAAACAGTGTCTCCTGTGAGTAATCCAAATTCCTTAATTTGAAATGATGTACTCCCTTTCGTATGTCCAGGAGTGTGAATTGCTTTTAAATATGTCCCATCTAGTTTATACTCAGCATTGTGTTTAATAGGATTGTAATCAAAGTATTTTGTATTAAATGGATCCTTATCAGGTAAAAACAAATCAGCATCTACTATTTCAGCTAGGCTTTTTGCACCACTGACATGGTCCACATGCAGATGCGTATCAAATACCTTTTTAATTAGTAAATCATTTTTCTCAATGAAAGATAAGTACGATTTCGCATTAAAAGACGGATCGATAACTATGGCTTGTCCATTTGCTGACAGTATATATGATAGACAGCCTTTTGCAATTCTACGAAATTGTGTTAGTCTAACCTCGCTATTAATGGGTATATCTATAACATCATAAACAGTGTTCCATTCATTAAGCCCACCATGCATTGAAAACGCAGTAAATCCTTTATTCTGTAAATGTTTGGCTGCTTGCAGTGAATCATTTCCCATCCCACAAATAGTTATGATCTCACGATCTCTAAATCTGTCAGGGAATTCATCAGTCTCAAGTAATTTCATGACGGGGATATTTTCGCTGTCAAAAATATGCCACTCATTATATTTCTTCTCTCCTCGGACATCAAGCAGTAATGGAGGACGTTCTGATTGTAGTTTTTTATATAACTCTTCAGAGGATATTTCTGGCTTAGAATTTTGCTCCATTAATAAAATCACCAATGCTCTCTATTGTGGAATTGTTTTAATAATTTCTTCTACGAAAAATTGCTTATTCCGATTTCATTAAGCAAGTATTTTAAGAAAAAATATGGTTTTTCTCTTATCCTTTTTGTCCAAAAAACCTCCTAAAATAATAAAATAATATTGATTTCACCCCTTTCCCCACCAATAGGATATTAATCAATATTTTTATGCCAATTATTAATTACTTCTGAAATTGATACGAACTTCACTCCTTCTGTCTGTATTAACGTCTCAAGAATCTTCAGGAAATTTTTTATATTCCCCCTTACCTCCTGTTCTGTGAAATATCTTTTTTCTTTGATATAATATGATAGGTGCCATGGATGGAAATTAATCGTGAGTATTGACGGTTCTTTCGTTTCATTATAGCTCTCAAATTTCTTTGTGTTGTTTATAATATTCTGAATCATCTTAATAATCTGGTTAACTGGTCGTATGAATTCAAAAAGAGTCCAAAGATACAGAATAAAGGGTTTTGAATCAGTTTCATAACGAAGGATTGGAACTTCTACAATTTTGTGATTCTTATTTTCATAGATATGGGGGACATGATTTGCTGTTTTGATTACAGATGAATCGTAAAGAAATCTGTTCTTAGCTAATAACTCTAGTGTATTTTCACTTAGTTTAAGATAAGGGGCACGAAATCCTACCGGTTCTTGGTTAAAACTCCTCCGAAAAATGCGAAGGGCTTTTTCAAGAATTAAGTTTTCTTGATGTCGAGAAATGAGAACCCCTGATTCTATACCAGTCAAATCTTCATGATAAAGACCATGAAGCCCAAAATCACTACCAGTGCCTCTAAACGTAGAAAAGAAGTTAGGAATTTCTTCAATGGTCTTCTCGATAACCCCAGCTTCAATAAATAGAGTTAAAGGCAGATTGATCTCTTCAAAGATCGTGAGCAAATTATAAATACCTTTAATGGTACCTTTTAAAGAAAATTTCTTTGGATCTTTCCATTCATTTGAACTTCGATAATGAGAAGTCAAAGAAACACCATGAGTAACTCCTTTTTTAGGAAAAGCAGCATCACGGTCAATATCCATGCAAATTGCTACATTTATTGTCATTTCTTTGTACCAATTTAGGAATCACAGAGAGAAAGAATCATTCATATTCAATTGTCGCTGGAGGTTTATCGGTTAAATCATAGAAAACTCGATTCACCCCATCAACTTCATTAACAATACGAGTACCAATTTTTTTCAGAATTTTGATTGGAATGGAGGATGCACTTGCAGTCATTGCATCATTACTTTCAACACACCGAATTACGATTGGATACTGATAAGATCTCGCATCCCCCATAACTCCAACCGTTTTGACATTCAAAAAAGCAGTGAAAATCTGCCAAGATTCGTGGTAGAGTCCATGTTGTTTCAGTTCTTCTGATAAAATATGATCACTTTCCCTCACTATTCGAAGACGATCAGTAGTTACTTCACCTATAATTCGAACAGCAAGCCCTGGACCTGGAAATGGGTGTCGGTTCAACAAATTTGGGTCGATTTCTAATATTTTCCCTACTTCTCTGACTTCATCTTTGTATAAATCCATTAATGGTTCTATAAGAT
>JBHLKC010000331.1:0-3864 GCA_048887065.1 Candidatus Hodarchaeota archaeon | reverse complement strand
TACAGTTTGGAATTGAGTCATTCCGAGAGCACGTTCTACTCCAATTTCTTTACCTCTTTCAACATAAGTAAAGAACGCAAACATAATCACTCCGATGATTGCAACCGCAGAACAAATTATTAAATCTGAATTTAAGATAGAAAGGCGGAATTTTCGTCCGAATGATGTTTTATACTCTTTATATTGTAAGGCAGGGGAAGAAGGGCTTACACCAGTCATATTGTAAACTGTATCCACAGCTTCTTCAACGTTGTTAAGTGAATCGACCTTCGCTAGATATTTTCCATATATGCCTTGAAGAAATCCTGATTGGTTCAGTTGTTTAAACATGCCTAGACTCCCAATGATCCAGTAATACCGTGTGTACTCATACCATCTATCAGGGTACATCGTAGGCCAGTACTTAAATGTACCTCCGATTTGGAATGAAAACTCTTCAGTATAACTCGTACCATTAGTAAGGAATATAGTCAGATTATCCCCAATTCTAGGTTTTGAAATATCTTCTTTTAGATTACCTTCAAAAAGAAGAATTGTTTCATTATTTGCAAGTTGATTCATGAGATTAGGAAGAGGACTGCTTAATTTAAAACTTGGGTCGTTAAACGCAGTTTTTGCATAAGTTTCGGGGTCAATGAATAAGAAGCGATATATTTTTTCGATATATCCCCAGGATTCATAATTCGCTGAGTAAGCTACTGAAATACTCGTTAATTGAGTGATATTCTCTTTTAGGATAGGTAAAAATGTTTTGTTCAAATAGCCATTTTCCGAAAGAGTTATATCAGCTCCCTCCGAATAATAATACTTAAGATGTTGTGTTTCATCAAGAGAAAAGATCAATGATGAGGAAAGAATGGAGAATGATAAGGCTAGGGTGATGAGTAAAACTGCACGGTTCGCAGCTTGTTTATGTCTCACAATATTGCGGATTGAAAAAGCACTGATCCCCCCCTCGATTTTCCAGAAGAGCTCAGCGAGTTTTCTCATTAAGAATGGAAAAATGCGAGCAATTACCATTATTGAACCAAAAAACATGAAGAAAGGTGCAGGGAGGGCTAAAAGAGAAATAATTGGAAATAGCATATAATAAGCTGGTTCTACTTCATCACCACCGATAGAATTAATCAATGTCATAAAAATGATCCAAGTACAAGTTCCAATAATGAACATGATCACATCTAAGTAATATCGTTTCCAAAATGGATCCCTAGTTTCAGTTGGGACTAACGTTTCTGTGATCTGTTGTTTACTCATGCTAATGATTCTGCTAAAATTAAGGACTAGAGCTAAAATAATACCCCAGAATAGTAAACCTTGAAGCATTTCAATGGAAAAAAGAACAGGTACCTGAAGACCTAAAAATTCTAAGTAGTCAGTTGAGCGCATAACAAGATCAGCTAAGATTAAACTCGTAAAGAATCCAATAATAACTGCGAAGATTGTTGATACGACCATTTCTCCTATCAGGATAACTAATATTTGGTGCCACGAACCACCACGGGTCTTGATGATTCCAATTTGTTCCTGTTTTTGTTTTCTGATCAAGCCAAATGAGTATACAACAAGATAAAGAGCAATACAAAGGACAGGAAAACTCACTAGGAGTAATATGATTATTAATCCAAGTATTGTGCTTTGATAAGTTCTTAATTTCGATAGAATTTTGGAATAAATGTTGGGGGAATACGTTATCTCGTACAATTGTATTTGCAATGCTTCAAGGAAATTTTGAAGTTTAGTTATTTCCCCTTTGACATTATAGGCGTTAAATTGGGTTTGATCAAGAAAAATCTTTCCACCAATTTTTTTCTCAATTTCTAAATTTGGATAAGGGGCCAGTATTTCGTCCGTTATCTGTTTGAGGAATTCTGGTTGCGTAATAAAGTAGTAATTGTTCCATAAATCCCCTAAATATTTCCTGAGTAATAAAGTGGCATTATCGTGGATAGAAGATACTGCTGAAGTATAATCATAAAAAATCCGAGCTTGTCTCTCGACTCTCAGGATTCCTACAATTGTGACAGTCTTATTAATCTGGTCTTCTCCCTCAGAGATTCCCCACCCTGGAACAGTAATATTTACCTTAGTATTGAGGGTAAGGTTTTCAAATCTTTTTTCCCATTCAATTTCCCATTCTTCAGGCATTCCTTTCGGTCGAACCAGTACAATTTCAGAAGAATTCTTGGGTATTCGGCCATCTTCCTCTGTTTTCATTAGGGCTTCTATTTGGCTATAAAATTTTGGTACTGATGAGGAGAAAAAGTAAGTGGTATGATCATACTCTTTTTGCCCAGAGGAATAAGGATCTGTTTCGTTCAACCACATGCCAAGTGTATAATAATTATACCAAAAATAATTCGAAATATAGTCAGTATAATCAACTTGATGCATCGAGGTATTCACATAATTACCGAAGCGTTCAAAATCAGTAAAGAAATCTGATCCGCCAGTTGACGGATTCTTTAGATTCCAGTTATAGATTTCCACCGAAATGTCCCCCCTTTCTTCATAGTAGTCGGATTGATCACTAAAAATCGTTTCATCAAAAATTTCTTGCCGATAGGACTCAACAAGAACACCACTCTGTGAGATTACTGTCAAAGCAATGATCAATCCAACCATTGTTGGAAATATTAATTTTCTGTTTCCTATTAGTAATTCATAGGTTAAATAGATTAGATCAGTTATTTTGGTAATAATCCATACGACCATTGTGCTCACGTTCCCGCAATATCAGATCAATAGAAAGTAATGATAAAGCTTAATGATTTTTGATATATTATTAGAATTAACGTTGTCCAAATATAAATAATTTAACAAGGGGGAAGTCAATCTCTTCTCTACTTCTTTTTTCATATCAATAAAGGGATTCTCTTTTTTGAATACTTCATTCTTAAAGAACTAATGAATCTACTTATTAGAACAACTAGACAATATTTGTTCTAATTTCTGGACTATCATATTCATACCGAGAATAACGACAAAGTCACAACAATCTGATGGTAGGGGTCATCAATGACAACTTTAAACTCAGTATTACAGTAGATAGGCAATAATCCCAAATCCACAAAAGATAGTGCTTGACAGTTGCATGACCCAGAACCAGGCCAATTCAGGAGTAGGTTTTTCTGTTTCTACAGCAAAATAATTTGATCCCCAACTCTCGATTCGTTTTCCAATAGCTATTCGGTGGGTTTCTGTAACGTAGAGAATAGCAGTGCGATCACCAAAAAGAAAACCAGCAACATAAATTGGTTCTAATCCTGAAAAAAGATCAATTACATAATGAACTGCAATTGTAATAGTTAGAATATTGATTTCTGGAAAAAGATTGAGTGGAGACAAGAGCCATAGAAAAATAACAATAAAATAATCATGCGTGATCTTTCTTGTTAAGCTTGGTGATAAACCCAATCGAATTAAGAATAATTCTAGGAAGTCTGGCAGCTGACTACCAATTAAAATGAATATAATCCAGACTTCTCTAAGCTGGATGTTAGAAAACGCAAAATAAAAGAATACTACTCCAAATGCCCACTCTGTATGTTTCAATGCTTCCATATAAGTACCTTCTCTTTTAACGGAAATAAAAGAAAATTCCAGCAATAAGCAACCATGATCCCAAAATAGTAAGGAACCAAAACCATGAAAGTTCGTCACCAATGTTTTCGGATCCAGTAAAAGCCCCCTTAATGAATCTTCTAACCTTTGCGCCAATTTGAATTGACTGATTTTTTGTTATAAGCATCAATGCTCCTTTATGAGTAAATGGAGAGAATAGGTAAACAGGGTCCCTTCCAGCTACAATATCTTCAAAAATATGTAAAATAGATCCAAAAGCTAAATAACCAAGGATAGGAA
>JBHLKC010000330.1:0-3878 GCA_048887065.1 Candidatus Hodarchaeota archaeon | reverse complement strand
CAACTCTTAATTCTTTCCAAATTGAATTATAATAAACATTTATGCTACAGCTCAATGATACAAAATTAACATTAACAATTAATAACGAGAAAAAGGGATTTGGTGAATATACCCAAAAAAAATGGATTATAAGAGATCAAGTGCCCCTTTTAATTGGGCTTTCTCTTCTTCAGTTAAACCCTCTTCACTTGGTATTAATAAATCAGTTTCTTCAGCTAATGACATAGATATTTCTAAGGATTTTTCAAGGTAATAATTAGCTTTTTCCTTCATTTTCTTGTGTTTATAAGCAGTTGAAATAATATAAAGGCTAGTAGCAATTCCTTTTGCGTAACCAATCTCTTCTGTTACCTCAAGTGCTTCTTCAGTGAAATCAAAAGCCTTGATAAAGTCTTTCCTTTCCATAGCTAAAACCCAAGCAAGATTAAGGAGTGCTTCTGCAACACCTCTCTTATAATTGTGAGCTCGAGCTAAAGCGAGAGCAGTAGCAGTTATTTCCAAGAAGTTTGGAAATGAATTATTCTTCCAATGTAAAATCCCTAAGTTATTACGAAGCTCTACTTCTGGTTGAATGAATTTTAGCTTCTCCGCTTCCTTTAGATTACTTTCAAGAAGTTCGATCGCTTTTCCAAACTCCCCATCCTCCGCTAAAGCACCAGACTTTCTAAGAATTTTCTTAAATTTTCCATAAACCTCAGGATCTATTGGTTCTGTTTCTCCTTTTGCCATTTTAGCCATCATAGGTTGCTCCATACTAAGATTCTGGCATTTGAATCAGGAAAAAAAAATCCTGAGCGTTTTAATCGTGCTATTTTTTTATTGGTTACTATCATAACAACTTTACCTTTTATCTTTTTCTTATCTTTTAATCTCATTTCATTATAAGTTCCGATATTGGAAATTATTAGTCGAGCATTCTTAATAGTTGTTGAAGATTTCTTTATCAAATAGAAGAATGAGAAAATGGGAGCTGTAAATTCTTTGAAATGTGAAGGATCATATAAAATAGCGATATTCTTAGAACGTCCAAATAGATTCTTGGCTAAGGTTAACCTAGCTGCAGAAGGAGCGGAAGAGAGAATAGTAGAAGTTCATGTGCCTGACCCAGGCAGATTAAAAGAAATATTGCTTCCTAACACAGAAGTTGTTCTTCGAGAGAGTACCAACCTCACACGAAAGACACGCTATTCTCTTGTTGGTGTGAAAACTGGAAACGTATGGGTGAATATTGATTCTCACATTTCAAATCGTCTTTTTAAAAAGGAGTTTCGCATTCTCCCTCAATTTAGCAACTATAACATAAAACAATCAGAATATTCTTTTGGAAATAGTAGATTTGATTTTCTAATGTCTGATAGAAAAAGTAAACACCACGCATTAGTTGAAGTAAAAAGTGTAACATTAGTTCAAAATAGACAAGCTCTATTCCCAGACGCTCCTACAAAAAGGGGAACTAAACACTTAATTGACTTATCTAAAGCAATTGAGAAGCAATTCAAAGCTTTTATTGTTTTTATTGTAAAACGTAACGATGTGGACTCTCTTTCTCCAAACAAAAAAATGGATCCGACTTTTACCTCGGCCCTTTCAAAATCTATCAAAAGTGGAGTGCAAGTGTGTACAGTTAAATGTATTTACGATCCAATTATTAAAAGGGAATTGAAAATAGTAGAAGAAATACCTTTTATAGCATAAATATGACGAGAAAAGATATCTGAACATTATTACTAATTTTTTCCAAAATGATATGTTAATAACTCCTCTATTAGAAAAATGATTGGAATATGTTATAATTTGATTCTCATCATATAATATCAATCATTAAACGTTGATAAAGCTTGACCATTCTAGAAATTCAAAATGTAAACCTTTTGAATTTTATTCTCGTGGATTGAAAATTTATATCCAGCTAAACCTTTTTTTCAATTGTAATTGGATCGTGAGGAACATTGGATTGGAAGTACGTAATACTCCATATTGACCTCGATTCATTTTTTGCTAGCGTACATATAAAGAATCATCCATTTTTAAGAGGATTTCCAGTTATAATAGGAGCAGATCCACGAAATGGGAATGGACGGGGCGTTGTATCTACCTGCTCTTATGAAGCACGAGCATTCGGTATTCACTCTGCTATGCCGATCTCACAAGCATATAAATCATGCCCCCATGGTATTTTCATTTGTTCAAGGCGCCAAATATCATTTTCATCTTATCGTACGGAATCAAAGCATGTGATGACTCTTTTAAAGGGATATTCAGATAAATTCCAAGCTGCAGGAATAGACGAAGCATATCTAGATGTTACCAATAATTGGCAAAATTTTGGAGAGTCTCCATGGTTTATAGCAAAACACATTCAGGATCAAATTCAGGATAAGTTGTCACTTCCAGTATCAATTGGTGTTGCTGAATCTAAATCAATTGCAAAAATCGCTTCTGATCTAAATAAACCAAACGGAATAACAGTAATTCCGAATACAACGCTCAAGGAAAGATTATATCATTTATCTACTCGAAAAATTGTTGGTGTTGGAAAAAAAACCGAATTATTATTGCATAAAAAAGGAATAAAGACAATTGGTGATATAGCAACCATTTCACGGGAACGATTATTTCTTTTACTTGGCGAGTATGGCTTATATTTAAGGAAAGTAGTTCTCGGACAGAACTACAAAGAAGTAGGGTACTTTTATGAGGGAAGGAAATCAATTAGTTCTGAAAGAACCTTTGGTAGAGATCAAAACGATTGGAATGTAGTTCATAAAAAAATTAAGGAAATTATCTCGAATCTTGTAAATAGACTTAAGGAGAACGACCTTTTTGCTCGAACTGTATCAATTAAAATACGTTTTCAAGGATACATAACGAATACTCGTAGTTACACCTTTAGTACATATCTATCAGAAGAAAGAGTGATTTACAAGACAGCATTGAAACTACTTGAAGAATTTTATACTAGCTCAAAAAAAATAAGGTTAATTGGTGTCCGTTTATCTTCCTTAAAAAAAGTGGATAGGCAACTCTCTTTATTGCCATTTTTAAAAATATAATTAGATGATCTTTTTCATTAATTCAATTCTTAACTCATAGATTGTTAAAGTATGAGATTTAAGCATTTTACATTAGGGAACCTTAAAATAAAAATACCTTTTCACAAATAGTATTGATAAATATCGAATTACCCTTTGGATGTGATTTCCCAAAATGGTTTACCGCCTGACAAGTATGAGTCGAAAAAAAAAGGGGATTTTTGTTTTATTTGTTTGGATTTTTTCAGCAATTTTTGCCATTGTAGGTTCGATATTCATAGCAACCGCTGTAATACTCCCCCAAACTCGTTATTCTCTCGAATATAATGAATTAGTCGATGATTTAAGAAAAAAAATGGGTCCATGGACTAGTTTTAACTATCTTGATTATAAAACGGGTGATTATTTTGAAAATATAACGTTGTATTACAATCCAGAATTAGAAAGACTACAGGCAAAAACACGTTTTAATGAGCTGATCACGGATTTCCAACCTTATATGGTAGAAGAATGGCGAATTAATGGTATAGTTCACTTTCTTCCTGACCCAGATAGACTAGAATTTTTTATTTGGTATAACACTACATATACTGAAATATATGAAGTAGAAATAAGACCTGACCTTATATGGATAGATCTTTTTGATAAAACAATTTCATTACGTTATAAGCCAAATTTCGAGTATAAAATCTTTCGTTGGTCATTTAAAACTGATACCACAACGGATAACCCAGAAAGAGAACTTGTAGGCCGATATTTTACTGTCAGACATTTAGGTTTAACAGAATGGGCTCGTCAGATCTATAGGCAATTAATAGATGATTTTTTTGATGAATTTATACAAGT
>JBHLKC010000329.1:0-3899 GCA_048887065.1 Candidatus Hodarchaeota archaeon | reverse complement strand
TGAAATGAGTGAAGAAGGAAAACCACCAACTGATGCTGAATTAGCTGAAGGAGCAGAGAAATTAGAACATGTTGAGACCAAGACTGCCACATCTGAACGTAAAGTAGTCTTAAGTTGCGAAAAATGTGGTGAAACGCAAGAGTTTCCAATCTGTGAAGAATGTGGAGAACCAATGAATTTTGAGGAAGACAAATTCGCCTGTCACGGCAAAAATGTCCCTGTACCTGAACATTGTGGAGAAAAAATGACACCAAAGATCATCTAAGCTAGTTTTCTCTTTATAGATGGAAAAATATAAGCCAAACGATGAATAAAAGGGATGGCAAAAGGTCCGAAACTTGCTTTATTCGCACCTTTTGGTTTTATTTCTTTTCAAGGTTTAGATTCAAATAAATGAACAAGATTGATAAATTCTTATGACAAGTTTTCTTTCTTCGAATAATCGAGCCTTGGGGGACTAGAACAATGACCATTCGTGAATTAAATATTACTGATTATAATCATATCATTGATGTCTGGAAAAAAGCTGGACTCCCAATAAAAAAACGTGGTCGTGATAGTTATAACCGAATTAAAGATCAAATTGAATCTGGGAGAATCACAATAATTGGATATGAAGAGGAAGATGAACTCCGTGGAGTAGTGCTACTCAGTCAAGATGGCAGAAAAGGTTGGATCAATCGTCTCGCAGTTCTCCCCAGATATCAAAAAAAAGGAATAGCTAAGAAATTACTCCTAGAATCTGAAAAAATTTTTCTAAAACAAGGAATTGAGGTATATGGAGTTCTAATCTTTGAAGATAACGAGGCAAGTATTCAATGTTTTAAAAATGCAGGATATGTTTTATGGCCTGAAGTAAAATACTTTTCTAAACGAATCAACGACGAAAGTTAATACTAAAATTGACAATGTTGAAAGGAACTGAATAAAAGAATATAGAATGATCTAAAAAGTATAATAGTGAACTGCAACTTGACCTATTTTAGATTTCGATAACCAGTGGAATGTGAGAATTTGGACAGTACAATCCCGACTGGAGAAAAAGGGTCATTTTTCATGAAAGTATGTATCATAGGTGACGGAGGAGTAGGAAAGACATCATTAATCGAACGTCTTGTCGGAAAGGGATTTCATTCAACCTATGTGATAACCATTGGTGCTGACATTACTACATACACTACCGTAATTGATGGTGAGCAATGTCGTTTTCAATTTTGGGATCTTGCGGGGCAACAACGATTTAATGCAGTGAGAACACTCTATTACCGGGGTTCCCATGGTGGGATATTAGTTTTTGATCGAACACGACCAGTTTCTTTAGCAAATCTTGAACATTGGAGAAAGGAGTTGTTCAGATTTGTCGGCCATGAAATTCCCGTAATGATCTTAGGAAATAAATGTGATCTTAAGAATAATATTGACCCAGCATTATTAAAAGAGTTCATTCAAAAATCTGAAAATGATTATCCAATGAATCCTTGGGAAATCCCCTATCTTGATACATCAGCAAAAACAGGTCAAGGCGTTCCATTAGCTTTCGAAGTTATTGGACGATCAATCCAAAAATTTTACGAAACATATTCAAACATTGATTAATAAGGTAAAAGCGAAGTGTACAAAAATGACCAGCTTGAAAGATCAATTACTCAAATCATTTCCAGGTAAGATGGAAAATAAGCAAGTTTTCATAATGACTTTTGCGCTGAACCAAGCACAAAAAGGGAATTCCCCACCTTCAAAATCTGAAATTGAAAAAGCTATCGAAGACATGATTGCAAACGGAATATTTGAAGAAAAAGGGAACCTATTGATTTTAAAGAGTGAAAGAGCTCCTAGCATTAATATAGAGGCCGAGGAGGAGCCTATAGAACAACCTGTCGCAACCTATAGCTCCCAAGATTTCCCAGAACTTCAGTTAAAGCTCCTTGAAGCATTCCAGGGAAAGTTTGAAAATCGTACAGCCTTGATAATGAATGTAACAATGAAGGAGGCTCAAGCTGGAAAAGCCCCGCCACCTAAAGATGCGTTAGAAGGAGCAATTGACGAATTGATTGACAAAGGAGCATTAGACATTAAAGGAAACATGTTAATTAAGAAGCTCTAACCATTTTTGTTATTCATATTATTTCGGAGAAGAGCGATCCGAAATCCCAAGAATGAGGATTGATTGTAACTGATGGGAGAAGGGATAGTGTCAGGTAATTTTCGAAGGGTGCTTGCCAGAACTTCATGACCAACGAGTTTTGCTCCGTAATTGTCTGCTCGAATCTCTGCTAGAAGTACCCTATATTGTCGAAATAAGCTAAACATTCCTGAAGACAAATATACAATTAAGACTAAAATAATATACATAAATGAAATAAAAGGGTCAGTGGATAAGATAAGCTGAACAAGTGATGAATTTTCTACAATGAACACTAGTCCACTTAGAATACAGAAGAATCGTAATGATCGTAGGACAACAGCTAGACCCTCGTGAATATATGAATGAATGATATGATTACGATTTAAGTGGCCTAATTCATGGCTAATCACGGCGATTAATTCTTCATTAGACAATTTCCAGTTAAAGTACCGTGAAATTAGTACGATATTACTCCTTCCGAAAGTCATAACACCAGCAGATAGAAATAGAGACGGTATTTGAATGTCAGCAAAACGATACTGGGCTATCAAATGACTACTATGATGATTTTGATTAATATAATTAATTATTTCTTCGTTAATTGGTTCACGAGCAGTATTAAGTAATGCTATTTTTCCATACATTGCCCGAATCATTAGATAAAATTGAATTGTTATTGAAGCTAAAAGCATTAGACCAAAATATAGCCATAATGGTAATATTAATTCAATTATTGGTCTTAGAAGCAATAAAAGGATTAGTCCAATAATAACAACATAATAAACATATCTGATAAGTACGAGCGCTAGATCACGCCATGAAGGTTGAAAATGAACATATTTAACGGAGAATGCATATTCTCTTAACTGTTTATACGCTTTGAAATAAGCATTAGCAATTATTAGCATAAATGAGGTTTGAATTACTAGTAGGATTAGAAAAAAAAACCAATCATTATCATTAAGAAGTCCCAAGCTAATAATAGACAAACCCAAAATCAATGGTAAAATAAGGACGTAAAATATAATAAGTAGCCAATCACTTACAGGAAGTTTGATTGTTTCTTCAGCTAGGTTATTAGCCATTTCCACCTATAATGACAATTATTGGATCTTTTTTAAATTAAATGATTGTGATTATGTAAAAGTCTATTAACAAAAATACTATTAGTTAATTTAATTGCTTTCGATTTTATTAATTCTGTTCTTATCGCATTTCCAATTTAGTTTTTTCTTTAAATCAGATTTAAACTCCACTCTTGAGAAAAAAAAAGGTTTATGTTAAGGACAATTTATAAATATCTAATTGTCGTATGAAGATCCTTGATGTCGTACGCCTTTACACCATTTGCAATTCCTTATCTTATTACTCTTATACTAGCAGGATTCATTTCTATATATGCCTTTGTGTTTTTCGAGCGAACACGCACAAATTTACTTTTTGTTGGTTTAACTTCATCATTAACAGTGTGGATATCAGGAACCCTACTTGAAATATTAGCTACTACAAAAGATATCATGATTTTTTGGGATTATTTTCGTTTTATTGGAATTAACCTTGCTGCTGTTTTTTTCTTATTATTTTGTTTTTCTTTCACATATTTTGCTCCAAGACTTTTTTCAAAACCAATCAACATTATAGTGTTTTTTATTCCAGGAATAATAGATTACTTTTTCTTAATCACTAATGAAACTCATAACCTTTTTTTTGAAGAGCTATCCATACATCCCACAGCACCTTTTCCAGCGCTTTATCGTGTTTATGGAATCCTTTT
>JBHLKC010000328.1:0-3918 GCA_048887065.1 Candidatus Hodarchaeota archaeon | reverse complement strand
AACTTGGTTTATGTGGGAAAAGGACTTTTTAATCCAGGGGGTGGAGCTGAATTTGCAGCTTCAAAACTTTTGAGCCTTATCACAGACCCCAGCATAAGAATCACAGTCCTAACTGATAAAAATTCCTTAAAAGAAGGTAATAAAAGAAAATCTAAGAAAAATCGAAAAATCCTGTATCATAATAAAAATATTGAAAAAATTATTGCAGTTCCTCTTATTAAAATTAAAATTCCTTTAATCACTGATATTTTTAATGGAATCCGTTTTAGAAAAGTCATTCGTCAGCTTAAGAATGAAATGAAGATAGATTTAATTCATATACATGGATTTAATACGTTTTATGTATTTTTTAATTCTGTAAATCATAAGAAGGAAAAAAAGATTGGTCTTACTTACATTTACACTATTCATGATTTCCCAGAAAAGTGGTGTTGGACTCCAGAGAATTTTTTCCCCTTTAATATTATTGAGAGTATATGGAAATGGCTAGTAAAAAGTCTTTGGAGAAAATTATTAAACGCTAGTAAAAGTACAGAAAGCCCTAGAATAGTTTTCCATGCATTATCATCTGAAATAAAAGAATTTTTGATTAATTTTGGCATTCATTCAAAAAATGTGTTTTTTTTACCAAATGGGAGAGATGATAGCTATGAAAACCTTATTGCAAAGGGTACAGGGAATAAATTACCCCCGGGTAAAAGAGAAAAATTCATAGTTCTTTGTGTCGGAGAGATAAACAATAGAAAAAACCAGAGCTTACTATTCAGAGCAATGGAATTGAATCAAGCTAAAAATATAAAAGTTATTCTCTTAGGAGCTCCAACACCAATCGTTGGAAGATTTTATTTTATGAAAATTTGGAGTCAGTTAAATCCTAATATAAAAGGTAAAATTATCTGGCTTGGAAAGATTACTGAACAAAAGAAATTAGTAGAAGTATTTAATAATAGCAATTTATTAGTGATTCCAAGTTTTAGTGAAGCTAGCCCTTTAGTGTCGTTTGAGGCAATTCAGATGGAAATGCCTATTATATCTACTGCAACTGGTTCTTTAATTGACACATTCCCCCCACAAAACAGAATATTAAAGCCAAATGATCCTCAACTTCTCGGACAGACCTTGGATTTCTTTTCTGAAAACAGAGAAAAATTAAAAGATTATATAATATCAAAAAAACCTGTTAAAACGTGGATAGAAATTGGCAATGAATTGACAAATCACTATTTTGAATTTAGTAACTATTAGATATGAATCTGACCTAAGTCTTTATGAAATACAGAATACTTCCCATAAAAACTTTATATACACTAAATAAGGTCATAACCTTAGTTCGAGAAAATAATATAAATCATTATATTTTATCAATATTAAAAAGAATTAAAACTACCTATCTATAGCCTCTAGTAGGAGAATCTATCTATACTGGGAATATTGATAGAAGAGGAGAGTAAACAGTTAAAGTACAAATACTTAACCTTTAAAGCATATTATAATTGATGTTTAGATATTAAATTATACCTCTTACTTCCATCATACTTTAATAATAATGTTTAATACGTATTTATCATAAAAGAAGGAAAATAATGACAATAACACCTATATATTAAAACTGATGTTAAAATGTCGGAATTCTTTATTTTAATCTCCTTGATTTTTCTCTCTACTATGATGTTATACTTTTTCTTTTATGGTATTATAATTATTTTTGCGAATATTCGCGGAGAAAAACCTCCTCAAGCGGATAGCGAACTTGCACGAGAAATAATTGAGGAAGGTGTAACTGTTATTATACCTACTCATAATGAAGAGAAGATAATTGCTAGCAAGATTGATAATCTTTTACAGGCTTGTAAGGGTTTCTCTAAATTTGAAATTCTTGTCATAGATGACTCTGAAGATAATACAAGAGTAATTATTGAAGATATTCGACAAAAATATCACCAAATTCGACTTATTGAGATGGACAAGAGAGAAGGGTATAATAATGCTATGATTAGGGGGATTAGTAACGCTAGATTCGAATATTTGATTATTACAGATTCGAGCTCATATTTTGATAAAGATACAATTAAAAATATGTTAAAGAGAATAAAACAAGACAATGTAGGGTGTGTAACAGGGAAAGGGATCGTTATTAATCAACAAAAACAAGGAGCAAGTTTGGAACATCTATATCTATCTTTACAAAATTTTCAAAGAAATGGTGAATCAATAATTGATTCAACATTCCACTCAAGGGGGGAAATCAGTATGTTCAAAAAATCACTAATTTCTGATATCAGTTCAATTAAGGGTATTTTTGATATTTTTTGTGCATTTCATATAAGAAAAAAGGGATTTAAAATAAAATATTATCCAGATATAGTTTACTATGAAAACGCAACAAGCTCCAAATCGGAATTAGTTCAGCAAAAAACGACAAGAGCAACGAACCTGCTTAAAACAATATTTGAAAATAAGGGGTTCCTTCTAAATCCAAAATATGGTTATTTTGGATTAATTATATATCCTTTTAATTTTCTGATGCTATTCATTACTCCATTTCTATTGCTTTTCTCACAAATATCATTTTTTCTTTTCTTGGTTGAGAACTGGATTAACCTGATCCTGTATGAATTTGAGTTAGTATTTATAGTTAGTAGCTTTACAATCATTCTTTTAATAATACCAAAAATCAGATTAGCAATTATATTGATGTTGGCAATTCAATATTCTCTTCTAGTTGCGGTTTTTCGTCTAGTTTTTAAAAGAAATAAAGATTTTGACAAAATTGATCAGATTCCATCAACAAGGGAGAACTTCAATACAGAATGAACTGATGAATCTGATAATCAGAACATCGAAAAATTAGTCTGAATAACCTCTAAAAGTATTGTAAGAATTACCAATTAAGAGAATGATGGCTTTAAATAACTGGTTTCGGTGAATGAGCTCGTTATAGCTAGGCCTAGGAGCTTTTCAGTTTGTTATAGGTTGATTTTTTTCATTTCTTCTTTGCAATAAAGCAAGCACTCCAAGTAGTATAATCCAGTTCTTTATCAGTTAAAAATTCAGTAGTTCGTAATAATGTAAACCCAGTTTTATTGAGTAACATTTCTAATTCTGGTTTAAACAAATAACGCATAAAATGAGACTCCTCAAACTCCTCCATAATTTTATTCTGTGTATCAAGAATAAAAAAGTGGTATATCACCTTTACAACGTTTTCATTTGCGTACATGACAGGATTAGCTGATCGAATAATTTTATAATCATTATTTTCGACAATTTTAATTCTGTCTGTTGGCCGTTCCGTTAGAACAGCTGGTCCATACCAACAATCAAAAATAAAAAGTCCTCCATCTTTCAAGTGGTTATAAGCAGTAGAAAACACTTTTTGTAAGTCATCATTACCTGTTTGGTAACTAATTACATGAAATAGAGATATCACAACATCAAAAGATTCTTTTAGCTGAATTGCTCTAACATCACCTATTGAGAACCACAAACTCGGATGACTTTCAATTCTTTTTGCTTCTTCTATCATCGTCTTACTCGTGTCAACACCATGAACTTTATATCCTTTTTGAACCAAAAGCTTCGCATGTTGGCCTGTTCCGCATCCTAAATCTAGAATAGATTTGGTTGATGGTTGATAATGACGAATGATCTTATCTATATAATCAGCTTCCTTTACATAATCCTTATCCTGATACATAATGTTATAGAAACTGGAATATTTATCAAAAGCTTTCATTATAGAACCTCTTTCATTAATGAGTCTATTCTTCTCGAAACCTCCTTTATTTGACCATGGGTTAAAGCTAATCCACTAGGAAGATAAAATCCACGACGAGCAAGTCGTTCAGCCACGGGGTACCGTTCATTTTCAAAAAGTTTCATTTTTTTAAAAATTGGTTGTTCATGCATTGGCCAGAA
>JBHLKC010000327.1:0-3919 GCA_048887065.1 Candidatus Hodarchaeota archaeon | reverse complement strand
TACCAACCGTGAGCTTCTATTATCTTTTTTACTATTGATAATCCAAGTCCCATAGATCCCTTCGAGGTAGTAAATCCATAATTGAAGATTTTTTCTCTAATACTGGAGGGAATTGGAACACCATCGTTATTAAAAAGGAGTTTCATATGTTTATAATCCTTCTCTAACTTAACTTCGATTTTATGTGCTTTTCCATGGATTAATGCATTTTCAAATATGTTCTTAACAACTTGAGCCAGTCTTTCTTGATCACAAAGAACCGTTGGTAAATTATCATGAGAAAACAAGATATTTTTCGGGATAGTAACTTCAGCAACCCTTTCAACTAATTTATTTAAGTTTACATGTTCATTTTTTGCGACAGCTAATCCTGCATCTGCTAGTATGAGAGAACGCTGTAATAGATTCTTCATGTATTCGATTTGTTTAATAATTATATGTGTCTCATCATATTCAAGATCAAGAAGCTGAGTGTATCCTTGAATAGTGGTTAGACAGTTATTTATATCATGAGCGATGAAATGCGCAAACTCGCTCAATTCACTCTTTTGTCTTCTGAGTTTTTCTTCCGCTTTCTTGAGTTGTGTGATATCAATGACAATTCCTCTTATCCCTATGACATTATTTTCAGAAGTTATGGAATTACAATAAATAAGAGCAGGAAACGTACTTCCATCTTTTTTTTGTGCAACATACTCAAGACTATCTAATTCTCTTCCCTGTATTATTTTTTTAAAAAGTAGTTTTGCTTTCTCTCTATCCTTTTGAGAAACCATCTGAAAAACAGTAAGCTCCTCTTCAAAATCCTCTTCAGAATATCCAGATGTCTCAAGTCCGAAATGATTAATAAAAGTGAACTTTCCTTCTAAATCCATTTCAAAGACAGTTTGAGGTAATAAGTCTGCGAGTTCTCTAAATCGCTGTTCACTTAATCTTAATGTTTTCTCAACTTGCTTTAGTTTTGTTATATCAATTACTGACACAATGATCTTTGATAGTGTCTTTTCATAACCAGGAATAACGGACAGTCGTACTATAACATCGATTTTTTCCCCAGTTAGCTTATATCCTGGAAATTCGCTTTGATAAACCGTTTTCCCCTCGAAAAGCGCAATTAATTCTTCTTTAAATTGAGCTGTTGCCTCTTCATTGAAGAAAGAGGGTAATCCTTCATAAAATTCTGTTTTATCTCTTGCGTTATACATTTTCAAAGTAGTATTGTTCACACTGACTATTTTAACTAATTGAGTAAGTTTTTCTACCTCGTAAGGGTTATCACTCAGATATTGGCGTAAATCTTGGACGCCTTGATCTCTTAAAAAATCAAAATATTCTTTAACTGCAGAAAAATCTTCCTCCCAGAGACTAATTGGTGACTCATCAAAAATTATTCTATACCGTTCCTCACTCTCCCTTAGTGCTTCCTCAATTCGTCTATGTTCAACAACTTGCTTAATGACATGCCAAAGCTCACTAAATTGGCTTTTTAAGTCACCCCCTTTATCGATGTAGTAGTTCGCGCCTAAATTCAAAGCGTTGATTGCTACTTCTTCTCTACCTCGGCCCGTGAATATTATAATTGGTATATTATTATTTTGATCGCGTAATCTTTTTAATAGTTCCAAACCGTCCATTCCAGGCATTTGATAATCAGTTACTATAATATCATAGATTTCCTCCTTTAATTCATCAAAAACCTTTAATGGATCCGAAAGAGACATTATTCTCAGCTCCTCACCCGCTATGAGGCCCAAATACCTTTCTGTCAAAGCTAAGAAGCTAGGTTCATCGTCTACATGAAGGACGTTGACAATTTTTTCCATATATTATCCCTCTTTCATCCATATCTTGAAGAATGGCTTATCAACTGAAAGCAAGACAATAATTATAATTGGAAATCCTTCTATCTTACCTTTAAAAATGTGATATTATAAAAAGAATCAATGATAAAAAAAGCAAAAGGATAATGATTTCTGAAAATACGGTCTCAAATCGTTTCCGAACGTATCTTGGAAATAAGTAACGAAAGGACTTCCTTAGATAGTGCTTATAGTCATTATGATATTTAAATGTTTTACAGATAGGTATTTTAGGTTCATTATCAATATATAAAAAAATAGCTTGTTTATCATGATCCATCTCCGTCCTGCAACACCTGATGATTCAGAATTTCTCTATCAGCTTAAGAAACAGACATTAAAAAGATATATAAAAGAAACTTGGGGTTGGGATGAAGAAATTCAGCGACCCTTTCATCAAAAGATCTTTATTTCGCAAAAATACAGCATCATTCAAAAAAGTGGAAAAGATATCGGTTGCTTATCTGTGGAGGAGCAATCAGAAAAAATAATTCTCAATATAATTGAAATACACCCAAAATATCAAAACAAGGGCATTGGAAGTTCGTTGATTCGAAATCTTATTAGAAAAGGATTATATGATAAGAAACCTATTGAATTACAGGTTCTTAAAATGAATCAAAGAGCTCTTAAGCTATACAAAACTCTAGGATTTACCTTAAGGGGTGAAACTGAAACTCAATATCAAATGGTTCACCAAATAGAATGATTTATCGATATCTAAGATTCAGTTTACGGTCATATCGAATAATACTAATTTAACCTAAAATTAAGGTGGGAAGTTAACGTTTATCACAGGGTAAAATAATTAAAAAAAAAAGAATTACCTCATTTTGTATTAGTCAATTTTGTAGTAATCATAATTTTGCTAATAGAACTAAGTTTTTATAACACGAGGAATTGAATATGGCTCTCTTAGAATCTCTTGAACCAAACGTTTTATTACATATAATAGCTAGCTCTGTATCTGGTTTTGTTTTAGGAGTTGCTGGAGGAGTAGTTTTCACTCGAAAAAAAGATTCACGATTAAATCAGCTATTTTTAGGCTTTTTTGTAGGAATAGGCTTACATCAGATTTTTGACGCAGGAATGACTTATTTTCACATCGGATTGAATGATATTGATGTTTCAAACCTATTAAGAGATTTTTCCATCTTATTTTTAATTTTAGGTTTAAATTTTGGAGCATTGGCAGTATTAACCATATATTTTGGTGATCAATCGTTATTTAAGGCCAATAGATTAGTGCCTTGGTTCATAATAGTGGGATTATTGGTATTAGGAGGAATATTAGGAGACAATCTCCTTCTAGGAGGTTATTACGGGGACCAACCAGGTAAGCAGCGTGAGCTGATTGGGTGGTTGGGGATAACAGGTGCTTTTATTGTCTATTCAGCTATTATTGTTCTTTTCCTTGTTCTTCTCATTATTGGAATAGTGGATAGAACAGTTCAAAAGAAGTTTGTAGGTTTAATTGCAGGATTTCTTATGATTATTACCGTTGTTTTTTGTTTCGACATCTCTTTTGTATTTCCCCTCTTTCAAGAGATAATCAAAAATTCATTTGGTCATCTTCTAACGCATGCTGTTGCCCTTTTAGGGGCTTTAATCACTGTTATTGTACTTTGGTCCCCAATGAAATCTTAAATAGAGGAATTTGTTTCTTGAATCAACTATCTTAGAACCCGAAGAGAGAGGCTGACTTTATTGTCCTTTCAAGGTATTTTACCAATTTATTGAGGGGTTTTACGAGTGATTTGTGCACATGACCAGAATCTAGAAATGTCTGAAGAATAGATATTTTTTCCTTGATATAGCTAGGATCTCTTGTAGATAGACCCTCACCAAAGATCCTTTCAGCAATTTCTTTTGGTGTTGTCTTCATGTCTCTTAATTCTTCTGTAACTTCCTTAATAAATTTTAATTCGTCAGCAGAGCTCAATTCACCCTTTAGTTTATCCTCACTTATTCCATATTGCGTCAAAATATGAATTATAAGTTCATCAATTTCTTGAATTTCATCTTGTGCTAAAGGAAATACGACTTTTGATTGAACCTTG
>JBHLKC010000326.1:0-3943 GCA_048887065.1 Candidatus Hodarchaeota archaeon | reverse complement strand
TGTTATTGTATCTTGAATTTTCATAAAATTTGAAATGAATGCTTCTGGGAGCACAATGTAACCAATCCGCCACCCTGCGATCCCAAATATCTTTGAGAACGAACCTATACGAATAAGTAGAGGGTGAAAAGACTTGTAATATGATTTTATCACTTGATTATTTCGATAAACGAACTCGGAATAAGTTTCATCTAAAATTAAGACAAGGTTATGACTCTCACAGATTTCTAAAATCTTTTTGATGGTTGATTCACTAAAAACGGCTCCTGTAGGATTATTTGGACTTACAACTAATATTGCCCTGGTTTTACTTGTTATTTTCTCATTAATGGAATTTATCATAGGTTGGTAGTTTTCATCGGTCTTGACTTCAACAGGAGTAATATGGAGAATTTGTAAAGCCATCATATGATTGAAATAATAGGGTGTTAAAAGGATAACTTCATCTTTTGGCTCCGTGATGGTTGAAATTAAATTAAAAAATGCTGTATTAGCTCCACTAGTTAGAATGATGTTTTTCCAAGATAAGGAGTTTGAATGATATTGTATAGCTAAATATCTAGCTACTTCCTCTCGTACACTTAAGAAACCTGGATCAGGGGAGTAATTATGAATATTTGGATTTGCTTTTACTTCATTCCAAAATTGTCCCATTAAATCTTCATTAGGAAAAAAGAAAGGAACACCCTGACCAAAGGAAATCAATTCATCCTTATTCTTTACCATATTGAAAATATCATCAATAGGTGGAGTCATTATTTTTTCGATATGTTTAGGATATTTGATCATAATTATGACTCTCATCCAAGATAAATGAGTGAAATGAATACTAAGAAAAATTGTCCCATATTCGTTGCTCCATATTCAGAGTCTAAAAGTGTAAGATTCATTTTTATTTATTGGGTGGCCAAATAAGATCTCAAAATATTCCATATTCTTGTGAAAGTTAAGACACCAAAACAAGGGGTGAATAACACCTTACTAAGGAAACCAAAGCCACCAAGAAAAAAAATAGAAATGAGCATTTGGCTTTCAATATTGCCCATTATCGGTACAGATGAGATTACAAAGGAGATAACACCAATCAAATTCAGAATTCCGTAACTTAATAATAGCTTGGTTTCAAACATCTTCATCAGAAAATAGGTTCCTAGGATCATAACAAATCCATTAGTTAAAAAAAGCACTATTAAAACTGGATCATTGTAAAAACTTAAATTGAAGCCGGTTCCAAAATCTCCAGCTATTGGGTACCCAAGAGCAAGTGGTCCTAAAAATCTCCATAGAATAGCTAGAACAGACCACGTGAAGAAACTTCCTCCAGCGAAAAGGAGTGACTGATCCTCTTCAGATCCTTCAGATGTTTGTTTTATTAATACCAGACTTATTCCGAGAATAGAAAATCCTAGGATATCGCTAAGAAAACAGAAATTTGCCATCAGTACCCATATTGGAGTAAAATAGTCTTCGTAGGACGGAGTTATGTAAGACAGGGTTGTAAAAGGTGATAATACAAGAACTAGTATCCAACCAATATTATTTAAAATGATTATGAGGAAAGCAGTCTTCATAATCCAAGAAGGATATGATTCTGAAAGGTAAACACGCATTCTTTGGCTATATATTGAAATTGGAGAATACTTAGCCGCTGGCACATGCTGCGATAATGAATATTGGTATTGTTCTCGTTTATGTTGAGGAGCTGCAGATAACTGTGCTCCACAGTGGACACAATAAGCGAAAGTTTTATTCTGTTTTAGTCCACAAGAAGGACATTCAAGAAAATTCTCCATTCCTGATCACCTTTCTTTAAGTTCTGTTAAAATTGAGACATCATTCTTTTATAAGAACGTATCCCTCACGAATAGCTTTTTTGCCTTTATCATTGTGGACTTCAAAAATTAATTCTTTTCCATTATCTGTTTTTTCCCTTTCTTGCAGAATTAGCTTAATAATGCTTCCTGGAAACACCATATCCGTGAATTTACAGGCGATTTCCTTTATCTTTGAAGGATTTCCATTTGCTTCTTTATTGGTAAGTTCTTTAACAGCAAAAGCCAATGTAGCTGTACCATGTAATATTATTCCAGGTAATCCAACTTGACGAGCAAACTGCTTAGAAGTATGGATAGGAAAGGAAATCCCTGTACATCCATCATAAATGAATGTTCTTAAAGGATCAATAACGATACTTTTTTCCCAAAGTGGATCATGATTTTCTTTATCCAGAAAATCTCTTGCAAGTACGGGAACATTCTTCTCTCCCATAGCTCCTCCAATACATTCGACTCCACGCAACATACCACCAAGGAATTCGGTGAAAACAGGTTTATTATTGTTATCCGTTACTTCCAAACAAAGGATGATATGTGTTCCGGCACGATGTGGGAGTATTGCTGCAATTTTTCCTTTAAATTCTAATTCATCACCTGGTTTTATAAGACGGTGGATTTTAAGGTGTTCAGTGTAATGGACAATAGTAAAAAACAATTCTGTAGGAAAATCATATGCTTCGATAAATTGAGATAGGTTTTCTAATATAGGCCAACTTTTAGATACAGCAAACATAGGAGGGGCAACGATTCCTTCTTCTTTTTCATCATCAAAATATTTTTGATTGTTATCCTCGGTAGCAGCAGCATAATTCATTATATCGCGCCAATTAACTTTACAGGAATATTTTTTTAAAGATGTACCTACAAATGTGGAGTCAATTTCCATGGAATTACAGTCCCATATACAGGTAGTTTTTTCAAAGTTGATGAGCTGAAGTTCATTTTGAACTCTTATTATATATATTCCCTCAAAGACACTTAACAAGAAGTAGTTTTTGTTTATCTATTAAACAAAAGAATCGCAAAGAAAGAATAATAATATTCAAATTTCTTATTAACTTACTTCTTGGCCTTACTATTTCGATTTTAGGGTAATCGTAGTTAAAAACCTGATTTCAGAAGAAGAAGATATGCGTTTTCCAGATATGAACACTCCTTGGGTCTTTCCAGTTCAACATGAACGTAATTTAATGCAGGGAAAGTCCTCACATATCTCACGAAGCCATAGATAGGGAATTATCAGAGTTCCAAGAAAAAGGTTTCATTAATTATAGACTTAGCGATGATCGTTGGGAATTGATAAAAAAGGATAATGTCTCACAGACTTAGAGATAATTATTCATATTTTAGATTCTCTCTTTCAGTCGTTATTTTTTAATTGAATGTGAACCAAACCTTTTTGAAAGATAAAAAGATCTTTATTTCCGCATTAGAGGATTTTTCAGTGACATTTATACGTGAGTTTCTTATTGTTCACGAATACGGAACTGTCATTTTTCATCGAAGATATTATGGTGAATCTAAAGACATAACTATTCGTTCTGGGCTTATTTCAGCGATTTACAACTTTACGGTGCAAGTTGAAAATGATGCAATTGATATCCTACGTATGGAGAAAATTTCCTTAATATTTATAAAACGTGACCTCCTCATTTTTGTCGTATTCCTTGATTCAACTGTAAACCCAGAATTTTGTAAAAATGACATTGAATTTCTAGCGAATCAGTTTTTCAAACGCTTTCCTGAAGTGTTATGGCAAACTGAAATAATAAACCTCGCAAAATTCTCGCCGTTTGAAACTGATGCTGATAAATTCTTTCAGGATTTGAATAAAAAGCTCGAATTGTTTATATTCTTAATAGATGAAGAGCTAATGTCAGAGGAAGAATATTTTGAGTATGAATTAGGATCATTAGGATCTATGATAGGTGAAAGGCTCTTAGAAAAAAAATATGATCATTTTGCTACAGCTTTGGCTCAAGATCAGAATACAGTTCTATCACAAATAGATCACATTCTAGAACAATTAAACGGGGAGCATATTGAAAGGTTTGACATGTTTAATTTTATTATAGATTGTAAGACTTGCTTTATCTGCAATAATAATC
>JBHLKC010000325.1:0-3959 GCA_048887065.1 Candidatus Hodarchaeota archaeon | reverse complement strand
AATAGAAATTTCTTAATCTAAAGATTTTAGATAGCATGATTTATAAATATCATGAGTTGCTGATTTCCAGTTTTTCAAATTTTACCAATTAATAAGTGGCAAACTCAAATTCACCTTAATGAGGCTGTTATTGAGGCTACGAATCAAGCTATTGCCTTTCTCGATACCGAAGACCTCTTCATTTGTTTTTTAAACATAGATGTGTCACGTTAACATCAAAAATAATTGTTTTATTAGATATTATATTTACAAAGTACTCCGCATTACAAAGCTTTATATTATCGATATTATAAAGATTTAATTGTGATATAAGTGCCTGAACAGAATAAAAAAGATGAAATTAAAGAAATATCACAGAAAATATACCGTAGTGCATATATAGATGGTTTTGCGTTTATTTTAATGGGTGTTATTTTTTTTGTCACGGCAGGTATTATTAATTTACATCCAGTGTTCATAAGCTTGCTAGTTGTTGCATTTATTGGTTGTTTACTTCTAAACAAAGCAATAAGTCAGCGGTATACCTATCCACGACTTGGATACTTTAAAATAAAAACCGAAGATCCGAAAAAATTAATTCCAGGTATATTATTGTTTACATTTAGTATTTTGATTGCTTTTTTCATTTTGCTTGTTCTATTTTCTGGAGGTGACCCCAGAGTCCTCTACGACTATGAAAATTGGTATAGGTTTTTACCCATAGTTTTCGGACTTATTATGTTTGGCCCAAGTCTTGATTTAGTTGATAAAACAGGTCAAAGAATATATTACGGGATTGGCATTTTATCGACGGTTTTAGGATTGTTAATAGCTTGGGTGAATTTTCAAAACGCCAAATTTGGTTTTACAATCTATTTATTACTATTAGGAAGCATTTCTTGTATTATTGGTTTTATAACTTTTATCAGATTCATAAAAAAGTATCCAATAATCGAGGATTCTGAACATTTGGACATACAGGAAGATTACGATGACTTCTAAGAAAAAAACTAGTTCTCTTCCAATCGATATGGAAACGATAGATGATATTGATAGAATCTTACACGATCCATCTCGATTAAAGATCATTGCTTATTTATATTCACTAGAAGAAACTGATTTCACTTATTTAAAGAATCAGACTGGATTTACTTGGGGTAGATTAGCCTCTCATCTTGATAAACTTCAAGAGGTGGGTTATGTAGAGCTAAGGAAAGAACTCGTTCAGAAGAGAAAAAGTTCAAAGAAAACACCCCGAACTTACATTAGCTTAACTAACAGAGGAAGGGAAGCACTTGACAGGTATAGAGAATCCATGCAACAACTCTTGCAATTGGGTTCATGATAAAATAAAACTAATGGTGAAACAAAAATGAATAATCTTAGACAAAAGAAAAGTGATACTGTTTTAAAAGTGATAAATTTAACAAAAAAGTTTGGCCAAAACACAGCAGTGGATCAACTAAATTTTGAAGTTTTTACTGGAGAAATCTATGGCTTATTAGGACCAAATGGAGCTGGTAAATCTACTACTCTTAAATCAATACTTGGTCTGTTAGAAATTAACTCTGGAAGAATTTCAGTGTTAGGATATGATCCAATCACATTTTCAGTCCAAGTTAAAGAGTTAATTGGGTATCTTCCAGAAGAATCTTCATTATATGAATCAATGACCGTTAAAGAATTGTTAGATTTTATTATTTCGATAAGGAATCTTAACCCAACTACAACGCATAAGGTGTTGGATCGATTATTAACTATATTAAATGCTAGAAAATATTACACTTCAATGATTGCAAGTCTCAGTAAGGGTAATAAAAGAAAAATTGAGATTATCACCACTTTATTACACAGGCCCCAGCTATTAATTCTAGATGAACCTCTTTCTGGTCTAGACACACGATCCGCGGTGATCTTGAAAGAAGTTTTTCGACTTCATATACAACAAGGGGGTTCCATTGTGTTAAGTACTCATATCATGGATCTTGCTCAACAGCTCTGTACCAGAATTGGGATTATCAATAACGGTACTATTATAGCAGAAGGTTCATTTGAAGAGCTTCAGGAAAAATCGAATTCGACTAAATCTCTTGAACAACTCTTTCTTGAATTAACAAATCAATCTGAGACAACATCGAATATTATCCAACAACTTCAACAATTACCTGCAATAAAGGGGAAATAAGGTATTTACAATGAGCACTTTAACATTGTGGAAGATATCTAAATCTATCCATGAAGAAATTTATTTTAAAACTGAACTACGTACAGGTACTGCATCTAAGGTGGAAACAATTGAAAAATATCAAAAAAACCTCAAATTTAAAAGAAGAATGGCATTATTGAGTAATTTGCTTTTTGTCTATATAATTGGTGTTGTCTCTATTATTCCTCTCTTCGCACTTCTCAATTTTTTAGTGATTAAAAAAGAATTCTCCAATATTAACCAATTATTGTTTGTTAATAGCGTAATCTTTGGGATTTATAATCTTTATGTTTTCTTCATTCTTTTTATGGGAGGATTAATGACCTATGTCACATTCATGAAAGGAGAATACTTTAAACTCTTGTATCCACTCACTCTCAGTCCTTCTCAATTAACTCAAATTAGCTTTTTTGTGTTTATACGGATGAACATGATTCAAGTTATATTCATATTGTTAGCGTTGCCGATTGCTAGTTTTATTATCACTCTGAATCCTCTAATTTTCCTAATCATTTTCTTGAATAACCTAGTTAACACATTTTTTATAATATTTATTTTAATCATTATTTCATGGTTTTTGGCTCAAAAAATTTTCAACACATCTGAAAGAACACGATGGGGCTCATTAATTACGATTTTGTCAATGATTGTTTACAGTTTTACTGTTATTCCTATTTTCCTGTTAATGAGTCAGCTTCTAAATATTATCATGGAAATTTTCTCTTTAAGTCTTGAGTCTGGCATTACTACTGAAACAAATATTTTATTGTCTCTTATTCCTTTTCCAATGTCAAGTGGATATCTAACTTCCATAATTCTATCTAATAGTTTGAACCTTATTCCTTTTCCATTATTAATTTCCTCAATTATAGGTTCAGGACTACTTTTTTTCTTAATTATTATTGTTATCATAAAAGGATTAAATTTAATTAAAAAACTGAACATGGAGATCGTAATTCGGGATAAAAAACAGACAGAGGTAGATGATATACCAATAACGGTGAAAAATTCTCATCCGGTAATTGAAACAATTAAAATGAATCTAATTTTAGTTTTTAGAGATTATACTTCATTGATGATGTTTGTTCTAGCTATCCTTTTTCCTTTTCTCATCGTAATAATGTCGATCATCTTTCCTCAAAGATATATTGATATGGGGGGAGGTGTACTAGGATTTCTAGTTACAATGCTATCATTTTCTTCAGGAATGATTGCTACTTTGTTCTTTGCTGGTACTAAAATTTCAGAACGGAACCTAGGTGATATTTACGGTTCTTTACCGTTAAGAGAAATGACATTATTCCGATCAAAACAAATTATCGTTACCTGTGGTTTGGTTTTTCCTTTACTATTCGCGTTTATTGTTAGCAACCTTATTCGAACTCCAATCCCCTATTTAACTGGAATTAAATTGCTTCTAACTTATTTATTAATAGGAACAGAACTAATCCTTGTGAATACACTTTTATATGGATCATTTAATCATAGATACACTTTAACTGTCGAAAATAACGATCATGCTTTCTTGAAATTAGCAATTCTAATTTTAGTACTATTTCTTACCATTATTGGATACAACACTTTCATTGATATCATAACTGCTTCATTGTCTTTACCTGAATTACCAGTAACCTTATTTATTGCAGTTATTTTCTATTTCGTTCTAGAGTTGATATCTTGGAAGATTTTTAGAGTAGAAGGTTTTAGTCTCGGCTTAGACAATACTTCAAAGGTTTCTCCTTGAATAAATAATATCTATGTTCATTATTAAGAC
>JBHLKC010000324.1:0-4015 GCA_048887065.1 Candidatus Hodarchaeota archaeon | reverse complement strand
ATTTACTATCATTTTTTATTGTTTACTATGCCTGATTAGTATATTCTTGATGAATTGAATGAAAAGATAATTATTTCGGATATAAAGGTCAAGGTTTCTATTCTTTAAAAATAATAAAAAGGGAGGAAACTGGTTTAACTACTTAGTAGCAGCTAATTTTATGTCTGATTCCTTTATTGTTTTTCAACCATAAAGACTAGTAATTTCTACAGCATAATGAGAGATATTCGTGCCATAATCTGTAAGAACTTCGTTCAATCTGTTGAAACACGTTTGGCACCAGCTTCTCGAATCAATTAGAATAGGAATCTAGTACTGCAGTTGGAATCCAAATACAGCCTTAACAAAAAAAGAAAAAAAAGAAAAAGCTGTCAGGTTGTTTTAGCTAACTTTTAGAATGGAAGTATTTTTAGTTAAAAGGATTGAATTATCCTTTATGGCATGATATCGGTGTCCTTGATAGTTTTTCTTTTCGCATGTCGAGCGATATCAATAGCAGATTTTGCTAGAGTATAGCAATATGCTTCTATCTGTTTATTAAGATACTCGACTGCATCCCCAGAAACTCTAGATGCCCCAGCTTCGCGGATAACTCGTTCAACACGAGCTTTGGCGAATGCTCGAGCTTTGGGATCCGTGGGAGAACTTTTTGGAACACCAATTTTTGATACAGCTAATTTAACATCCTCTGACTGAACAGTTTTTCTACCTGCCGTATTAGCGAGGTTTATGGCAGTCTTTGATGCATTAGTACCAAACTCAGCACATAATTCATCCATTCGTGCAATTGCTTTTGCAGAAATTCGTTCTGCTCCTGCAGCTTTCATTATTGTCTCAATACGTGCTTTGGCGAAAGTTGCCATTGTTTCTGTACACCTTTTCTCCAATATTTTTTTTGAACCCTCAAATGATCATTGGGTACAATTTTCAGAAAGTAAATTGCTCTTTAAAAGGTTTTACATTCTATTTAACCATATCAATGATGAGTACTCTTTTCATCATGTAATGAAAAACTATTATTTAATCTGTACTTCTGGAACTATGAGTTAAAACACCTTTATCCATGGCTTGTCTATCTTCTAAAAACCAAGGCAGAGTAGATATTGAACGATCTAACTGTTAATTGATTCTAACATCGCCTTACGGAGATACATGACCGAATAATCCTTTTCTTGCCTTTTTTAAATGCAAACTAGAAACTACACAGCACTAGAATTCTATAATATCTATAGTGTGATTTAATTAAAAAATAGTTTCATTTTTCCTTTTTAATGATGCACTATTTCAATTTACCACCTTTTCAAAGAATTTTTTATGCGGATAGGCCGATGAAAATCATGAAGCGATGAGAAAATTCTGTAATATAATTTTATGTTGGAGCAAAACGTAATGATATCTTCGATTGAGTCAATTTTACTAGATCCAATATAATAATGCCCATAACAACAACTATAACAATCCTAATCCAGTGTATTAAGTCTAATGGAACAAATCCAAATATTATTGACAAAGGTTCGACATATACAATGAATAAATGAAGGATAAAAGCAGAACCTACAGCTATTAGCAGATAGATGTTGTTGAATGCGTTTGTAAAAAGCGCGCTTTTGCCATCAGGAGCTCGTGAGATAAATACTTGAAATAGCTCAAAAACAACTGACACTGTTAAAGCCATCGTTCTTGCTAAGGCTAAATAGTTTTCATAGTCTGGTACAAGACCAGGATTTGTTATGATATCTAGGCCTAGAGCTGGGGAAAATTCGATGTAAAATAACAGCATAGTTGCCAAAAAAGAGATAATTCCTGCCACTAATGAAAAGATTAAGATCTCGTTAAACATTCTGCTTTTTCGCCCTCTTGGCTTGCGTTTCATTATGTCTGGATCCCCAGGGTCTACAGAAAGTGCTAAAGCAGGTAAACCATCTGTTAAAAGATTGATCCAAAGAATTCCTAATGCTAAATACGGAGACGGCCACCCAAGTAAAACTGTAGCTGTAAAAACAACTAAAATTTCATCAAAATTCGAGCTCAATAAATAACGGATGAATTTCTTCATGTTGTCATAGATCGTTCGTCCCTCTTCCACCGCTGAAACTATTGTAGCAAAATTATCGTCCATCAAGATGAGATCACTTGCTTCTCGAGCCACATCTGTCCCAGTAATCCCCATTGCTACACCGATATCAGCTTTTTTCAGGGCTGGGGCGTCATTCACCCCATCACCTGTCATAGCGACTACTAAACCAAACTCATCTTGAAGGGTTTCAACAATTCGTCGTTTAATGCTAGGGGTCGCACGAGCACAAACATCCAAATCATTTAAAACTTCTTTGAATTCCTCATCATTCATTGCTTCAAGTTCAGCAGATGTGTGAGCCAGATAAAACGTATCTTCATATGGTTTTAGATCTAAAGACTTTGCAATCGCCATAGCTGTCCCTAATTGATCTCCAGTAATCATTATAATTCGAATCCCAGCATTCTTACATTTTTCAATAGCCTCTGCTACTTCCGTCCGTGGCGGATCAATCATTCCAACTAAACCTATGAATGTCATATTTGTTTCAACAATATCTTCAGTGAAATCAGTTAAATCATTAGAGAGATTTCTCTGAGCAAAGCCTAGCATACGATATGCTTGGTTCGCTAATTCAGAGTTACTCTCAAGAATTTTTGTTCTCATTTGATCGTCGAGAGGAATAACATCGTCTCCAACCAGAATATGGGAACAATAATTCAATATAATTGCTGGAGATCCCTTCATAAATGCCCAGGTTTCTTCTAGTCCTGGCCTTTTTCGACTATAGACCATAGTCATACGTTTACGGTCACTATCAAAGAAAATTTCACCATCTTTTTTTAATTCATAACCTGCTTCCCAACGATCCATAAGTGCAGCTTTCATTGCTGAAACAATCAATGCACCCTCAGTTGGATCTCCCTCGCACAACCATCCGTCTTTATGAGAATAGTTAATGGAGGAAGTATTACATAAAGCTCCTGCTTTTAATGCTTGATAAAGGTCTCGGTGATCTCGTACATCTAATCGTATTTGTTTTTCCATATGAATAAAATTACCACGTGGTAAATAACCTGTACCTGTCACTTCTACAAGCCCTAATGCCGGTGTCCATAACCTTTGGACTGTCATCTTATTTTGAGTCAAAGTTCCTGTTTTATCTGTGCAAATGACTTCTACACTCCCTAGAGTTTCAACAGCGGGTAATTTTCTAATAATTGCATTTTTTCTGGCCATTCTTTGGACTCCAATAGCTAAAGTGAGTGTAATAGCAGCAGCTAATCCTTCAGGAACAGCAGAAACAGCGAGTGCAATGGAAGTTTCAAGTACCTCGGCTAACTGTTCCTCAAATCTTCCTTGGAATATTTGAGCGATTAATACAACAAATACAACAATTATAACTAAAATTCCAAGGCTTTTCCCCAATCTGGATAATTGTATTTGTAACGGAGTTTCTTGTTCTTCTGTTTCGACTGTGGATTGAGCAATTTTACCCATTTCAGTCTTCATACCTGTCTTTGTAATTAGAGCTTTCCCTCTTCCTTTCACAGTAGTAGTTCCCATATACGCTATATTAGTACGATCTGCAATGGGAATCATTTCGTCATGAATTGGATCTACTGTTTTATCTACTGGTATTGATTCTCCAGTTAAAAGACCTTCTTCAACTCTGAGCCGACTCGCCTCAAAAATTCTCGCATCTGCGGCAATAGTTTCTCCCTCATACATCAATAACACATCACCAGGAACTAAATCTCGAGTGTCAATACGCATCTCTTTACCGTCTCTTATAACTAGAGTATCATCTCCTGTTAACTCCTTTAACTTTTCAAGGGCAGCTTCGGCCCTAAATTCCTGAATAAAGCCTAACACACCATTCAATACTACAATAACAATAATTATTAAGGCTTCAATATAATCTTGAAACAGAATAGAAACCAATGTAGCTCCAAGTAATAAAAATACAATGAAATCTTTGAATTGTAAAAGAAACAT
>JBHLKC010000323.1:0-4015 GCA_048887065.1 Candidatus Hodarchaeota archaeon | reverse complement strand
CAATGCTAAAATAACCTTTTTTTGATCTAGATTTAGATCTTCAACTTTCAATAGATTCATCCTCTTCTAGTTTTTTTATGAACTAAGTATATGATGACAGTCTTTTAACACAAACACTTCGAGCTAGTAAGTTTCAAACATATACAAATAGTTTGACAGGGGTTACAAAGATGGGTTGAGAAGAAAGGTCTTTTCAAGGAGTCATAAATGGAAGAAAATGTACAGGACTGCGTTGATAAGAGTTGAAAGTGAAAAAAATCCTATTTTAATACGTTTGAAGTTATATGTCTATCACTTTTAGAACAGATTGTCCTTTCTCTGTTAAGCTAAACATACGAACTATCTTCTGACCTCCAATTTCAACATTCGATCTTCCAAGGTAGTCTATTGTTTGTCGTTGGATTGCACAATCGTGTTTTACAAAACCATTGGCTTCTAACCAGCCTAAAGAGAGTAAGGTCTTCTCAAGGGATAAGCTCGCTGTTTCCATAATTTTCTTATATGGAACGCCTACAATACCATTATCGGTACCCACTAGGTAGTCCGATGATTTATTCAGGAAATTTACCGCAAGTACTTCAATCACACGAAGCTGATCATCATTTAGTTCGTTCAACAACCCAACACCTGTAAAAAGAGCGATTAAAATAATTTGAATCTATTTAGATTATAAAACATTCGTTACATGAGATTTGTATTGTTTCGTATATTTTTGCAGAATCCTGCAATTGACTGTTCAAGAAGTTTCTAACCAAGTATGATTGACCCCTATGATTCATACGGGTAAGCCTATATTGGTAATTGTTAAGAGAAACAATGACAGGATCTACTCAAATAATGAGAGGAGATTGTATCTGATTTTTTTAATCTAGAGAGTAGACTAAATCATTAAAGCTAATACGTGATGTGAACATTGAAGGTTCTTCCCTACAATATCCTATACCAATAAGAGCGATCGGTTTTTCAATATACTGAGGTGGAACATGACTTTTAAGGATACTAACGACTTGGGTTTCTGAAAAGGCACCAACCCAAACAGAACCAAGACCAAAATTTGTGCAAGCTAATTCAATAAAAGAAGCAAAAATCGTAGCATCTTGTATTGAATACAAATTTCTACCACGATCTCGATATCTCCATTCGGATATTGTAGGAGCTGCTGAAATTACTATAACCACGGGAACGTCAGCAAGGAAATATTGACCAAATGCTGCTTTGGCAAGTTGTAGTTTGATTTCCGAATTCCAGACCACAATAATACGAAATGCTTGAAGATTACCTGCAGAGGGAGCTTTCTGACAAAGTTTGATAATTCTTTTTATCAATTCTAAGGAAACTGGTTTTGTCTTGGAAAAAGATCGACATGAGAAACGATTCTGAATCACTTCTGCGAATTCCAAAAAAAATACCTCAATACCTCAAATATCTGAAAGTTATTCAATCAATTCTATTAAATCTTTCATATGTTTCGCTGTGGCTTCTGGAAGAAAACTTGAGAGTCGGTAGTCATCCAGAGCTTCAGCTCCCCCAACCTGTTGAACAGGAATAATATCTATCATCATATGGAAATTAGAGTTAAATTGTCTAAATACGATATTTCTATCTTGAAGAATGAGTAATTTTTCTCCAAATTCCGTAATAAAACGACTTAAGCTAGTATTAGCAATTAATAATGCTTTTGCAAGGGATTCAATCTCCTCTGGCTTCAACTGCCAGATTGCAGATACATGCCTTTTCGGTATTAAACGAATTTGACCATCCCTTTCGGGAGCAAAAGATGTAAGAATCATCCAATGTGGATCTTCCCAAATTAATCGTTCTTTAAGAAATAAAACTTGGCCTAAAGGATCAATATCAGCGTAATTGGCATAATTACAGCCCAAACAATAAGAAGAGTCAGAATGGCTATTTTCTTCAAAAGCTCGTAAGAATCCTTGATGTTTCCAGCCATGACCACTTATATTGATATGAAACAAAGTTTGACTGTGGAGATGAGGGATACTTGCTCCAGCATTTAAACCAATATTGTAAAAGTGATGAATGGTGATATTTTCTCTATTTTCAGTTATTAGAGTATCCTGGCACGATTCGATAGTTAATATGACATTTTTTAAATAAATGGCTAACTCATCAATTGGGATTTCTTCTAGAGCGAGGTAATGTTTAGAGAATATATGGACTAAAGAAAGCTCCTTGATCGTTCTCTTTTTAAAGAAATACTTCTTTGAAGGAAAAACTCGCGGCATTGCAGGGTAAAGGTTAATTGTAGAGAAAGCTTTAAATGAACGAAGATCTTCAAATTCCGGTTCTATTGATAATGGATCTTTATTTACAGTCAAATCTTTTGAAATGATAATAGCTGGAAGTTTACCTTCAACTAAATGGCAAAATGAGTCTTCTCCTTCTTCAAGTGCCTTGACTTGAATAGTAACCTTTGGTTCCAAGTATTCAATTGGTCTATCATAGCGTAACGTATTAATGAAAGTATGAAAACCTATCTTCGTTCCATTTTTGCTTATAATAGTACGGAATGGATCCCATCGCTCTTCTGGAGCCGATTTAAATTCATTATAAATCCCCCAATAACCGTTTAAAATCGGTATATTTTTTGTCGCATGTTTTTTAGATTTTGTCATGTTTTTGGCTTCCAGTATATCAAAACAACAATAACAAAAATGAGGTGAATTTTTATAGAGCTATGTTCCGAATTTGATGAAAGTCTCTAAAGTAACATTAACCTATTGGTGTTGAAATGGAAGGCCTAGAACAAAAGAGTAGGATAAAATTACTCGAAAGATCGAAGAAGTTCATTTTTTCGACTGCTCTCGAAGATAGCGCCTCCAAACTATGCAGGTTGAACTTTAGATATGGATTAGCAAAAATGCATCTAATACAAGAGCATTTAGGAATGGATCCCACTGCTACTTTTATCGCTGCTCCTGATGCTACGATAACCCGTAATTTGGATCGATGGAGAAATGGGATTGGTTATGGTGGTAAGATTACATGGGGAGACGGAAATGAGCCCCTAGTATTCGTGGATACAATGCCTAATGCCTGTGGAATGCTTGTTGGTTCTCTAGATGAAATTCCTGATCCGATTGAGCTGATTCAACGAATCCACGATATGAATGAAAGGAGTGGAAATATCGAAATAGAAGGAATCCCCATCTATTGGAATTTTGGTAGTGGAAATCACTTCATTAATGTCTTCGATATATTTCCCAATCCAGCTGTTAGTGATTCGGCGAATTTACCCCAACACGCATTTGTCGTGCATAGTTCACCAGCAGAATTAAAGAGTGACAACAATCCCAAGAAAATGGGGTTATATTATAATGAAAGTGAGGAGTTACGGTATTTTTCTGAAACACTTGAGACTCCTTTTGGTGATATTCATTATCTAATAGATAAAAATGCTCGCAATTACTATGAATTCTTTCAATGGGCAAAAGAAATAGGAAAAAAACGTAGACATCTAGCTGGAGAAATGCTATTCGGAAAGGAATTCAAAGAAATCGCTAATAATTCACATCAAGGAATGATACACCAGAATGAGGTAGCACTAGGATGTCACGTTTTTACCGATGCTGAGGATAAGCTGTTTCCCCTCACACTCAGATCTGATTTACCATGTTATTTAATGAAAGGAATACCTAACTTTACAGACGAAGCAATGGAATCTTTGAATTTTATTGAACGTGCGAGAAAGTATGGCTTAGAAGATCGATTGAGTAACGCTAATATATTACCACATGGAGGGGGATACACTTTTCCGCATATAGTAGCCATTCCTGAGATTTTTGAGACCGTTGAGAAAAGACGATACTTTTCGGTTGATCTAGGGACCGGTATTGGCTCTATGATGTTTGAGACGCCCCGTGAACTTCAATTTTCTTATCGAGGCCGAAATGTTGTGGTTCAAACCATCGATTTAGGACTTGGAGAGATTGTAGCTCGAATGGTTCCTCGATTTGCATTAAAAATCTAATCCCTCGAGTTGGAAAGGAACCAA
>JBHLKC010000322.1:2064-4067 GCA_048887065.1 Candidatus Hodarchaeota archaeon | reverse complement strand
TTCATCGATTGCGCTATAAGACTCATCTCTGTGCGTATATTTTCATTATAGCTTTCCAAGAGTCTTGAGAAGTTTTCAAAATGTGTTTTCTGATCATCCTTCGTAAGGCTAATTAGTTCTTTTAATTTATATTTAAATTGAGCTAAACCTCTCCGTTGATCTATTAGAGCTGATGTATTGCTTTTACTCATTGAATCAAGCTGTTCTAATCCTTTTCCAATAATGTCTAGGGTTGTTGCTAATCCATCAATCTGAGTCTTAGTTTTTTCTTCTTGCTCTTTTATACCAGTTTTAATTGACTCTTGGGTTTCTTTCAATAAGATGATTTTCTCCACCAACCCCTCCACTGATTCTGTTAAAGCTGTTTCGAATTGGGTTTCAAGAACACGGGCGTTGATTTCAGTATCATGGTTTTCAAGAGATTCACTATGTGAGGAAATTGTATCTTCATGCGTATTCTGAATCTGTTTGATTTCCGAAATCTGTTGAGCTTGGTTATTAATTGTTCCTTCGAGAGAGGAAATCTGTCGAGCTTGGTCATTTATCGTTTCTTCAAAAGAGATGATTTGCTGAGCTTGGTGATTAATTGTTTCCTCTAATGAACTGATCAATGAACCTTGATTGCTTATTGTTTCTTTCAATTCATCGAATTCAGGGGTAATCTTTTTAATTTCATCGGTAATAGGTGAAATTCCTTTATTAATTTCTTCAAATCTCTTCTCTAGTTCTAACTCCCAGTCTTCAAGCTTATCATTCCACTTTTTAATAGTAGGATCATCTTGTAATAATTCTGATTTTATCTCTTTGATCAAAGCGGAATTTTTTTCAACAAATTTCGTAAGTTCAATGAGTCTTCCAGCGAGCTCGTGATCTAAATCATCAGTACCTTCAGTGTTTTCAGTCAAGGCTCTTTTTCTCCTTTAAAATAAGATGTAGCATCTTCAAAAGCTATTCGAATTTCTTCTAATCTGCTAACTAACCTCATTTCAATACTTTCCTGTTGAATAAATTCTTCGACCTGAAATTTTTCTTTAACAACAGGAGAAAATCGTTTCCAATGCGCAGCAACTTCATGAATGTGCTTTGCATCTGCCATAATGATCAATTTTGTATTGTTTTTAATTGGATCTACTAAAACTCCAATCCTATTATCCTCAAATTCCAATTCGTTTATACCTGTCTGGAGATCAGGGTGGCGTTTAAGTATCAATAATGTATCCATTTTTTGTTGGAAAATTGGAAAAAGTTCCTGAGGGGTTTGTAAAAAGATTCCAGTGACCATAAACCCTTCTGCAAATTTCTGAATTATTGGACGTATGCTCACTTGAAATCACTAACTATTAATCTACAGAAGTATTCTAAAATTAACTCCTCTTAAAGAAATCCTTTCACGTAAAAAACTCTAAAAACATATCTAGAGGAATTAATCTTATGGAAAAGAATCTTCCTACAGCTCAGTTAACGGTTATTGTTCCAACACTAAACGAAAGGAGCAATATAGATTTACTAATTCGAAAATTGCTTTCTGATTACCCAGAAATATCAATTATAGTGGTTGATGACGGATCCACTGATGGAACACCTGATATAGTGAGAGATTGGAATGCAAAAAATCCCAAAGTTACATTATTGGATCGAAAGGAAGAGTTGATAAAAGGATTAACGATTTCACTCGTTGATGGGATCAAACTTACCCGAACGGAATTTTTTATTGTTATTGACTGCGATTTTCAACATCCTCCAGAAAAAATAAAGGATGGATTGCTTTTATTAACTAAAGGATTTGAGCTAATCGTAGGAACTAGAACTAAAATTGTAGGTTGGAGTTTTATTCGCAAAATAATCTCTTTAGGTGCCAGTACTCTTGGAAAAGTCTCATTATGGTTGAGAAGAAAACCTAGGCCAAAGGATATAATGAGTGGATTCTTTGGAGGGAAAACCTCCTTTATTCAAGAAATAATCGTGCAACATCAAAGGTCTTTTGAACCCAAAGGATTTAAATT
>JBHLKC010000322.1:0-1964 GCA_048887065.1 Candidatus Hodarchaeota archaeon | reverse complement strand
GAGTGTTAAATTTGACGCTGTTCTGGTATTGATCTTTGAGGAGTCGCTCGTAATCTGCTAGTTGTCCTGCTAGTTTTTCGTTGCTTTTCAACGAATTTCATGATGTTTTCTCCAAGTAATGAAAATGCAGCGTTAATATTTACACCTGTTTTGGCTGAAGTTTCAATGAAATGACATGAAAATCCTTCAGGTTTTGTTAAGTTTGCAAGTCTTTCGGTAAACACTCGTCCTTGTTCAGAAGAAACCGTGTCATCAGACAATTCTCGCATATCTATTTTGTTTGCTACCACAATAATAGGTACTCTCCCACGACCATTGTTGGTCCAGAGCTCGTTGATCCATTTCGGTGTATTAAAGTATGAATCTGGCCGAGTAACGTCATAAACTAATAACGCGCCCACACATCCCTTGTAATAAACCTCCCTGACTGCATCAAATCGTTGTTGTCCCGCCAAGTCCCAGATTTGGTAGCGGATGGGTGTTCCTTTAATAATATCATCACGCATGGCAAAATCTGCGCCAATCGTCAGTAAATATTGAGCTTTAAATCCTTTACCCAAGTAACGTTCTCTAATGGCTGTTTTACCTACGCCACCGTCACCAATTAGTACGATTTTGAGGACAGTAATTTTTTGATACCTCCGTCAGAATTCTGGAATATTAAAGTTTCTCTTTATATCTAACAGAATTAGACATGTAATCAGTTTTTCTGGTCTTAATATGCCTTTTTAGACAATTTATCCGCATATCATTAGATTCTATTATAAATCATGTCTTTATATCTTCAAAAAGCCGACAATAATAGCTATTTAAAATTATTTGTCTGAATTATTATCGTAAGGCCATGAAATCCTATTCAAATTCTTTTTTCTTGCTTTTCAAGTCATCTTTTGAGTAAAATCTGGTGAATTAGTACTTAAATCAAAAGACTAGGATTTAGACATTTTTCTATGTTTCAGAATATTTGGAAATAACCTCGTTACAAAATCATGTGCGAAATCCATATTTATCTAATTGAACACCCTCTCTTAAAAAATCGCAAATAAATCTTCAAAATTACTAGCTTCCAAGTTCAATATGCCCGAAATTAAAAAAGCGTTTTCTATGATTACTTGTGCGCATATGTAACTCTTTATAAAACTGAGGAATTGAAATGTGATTAAGATCACTGAGCATATAGTTGTATATTCATGATTAGATTGTAATTTGCCGAAAAAAGATAAAAGAAGGTAATAATGATGAAAAATCAAGTTAAATTAAACCAGGGACTCATAAGAAGAATAGGACATAGTCAAATACTGATAGTTATTGGTATTGTATATTTTTTAATTCTTCTGGCCATTATTATTCTCCTTGATCCATTCCTTTATGGGATAAGCAGCTCTCATTTGCAAATGTTCATTTACGTTCTTCATATAGGATCAGGCTTGCTAATTAGTTCTATCTTATTCTTAGGAGGAGTCATAGTATACTTTTTCGAGATGTTGGATGTCACCAAAATCCCTAAAACTAGTTCACTTTATGATGCCATAATGTCCCTCACGGTCCAAGAGGGACCAGTAAAAGTTATTTTTCCTATTTTAGATGAAGAGATCATTTTAGAGGAGCTTGAAGACTCATAAATTTAATGTAATTTTGCATTTGAAGATTCAGAGTTATTATCAACTAGAACTCACAAATTTATGGAGTACAAAGCATCTTATAATCAAAGAAAAGAGTATAATTTAATTTTAATAAAGGCAGTTTTAGATCCTTCACTCTTTCTGGAGCATTTAGATTGTTAACCCCATTTTATTCTTTATCAAAGAGTTGAAATCAGATGAAGACACGTAGAGAGAAAATTATCAAATTACTTTCTGAAAATGATGATACGACCTTACAAGAACTGGCTGATATAATCCAAGTCCCAGTGAAAACTGTGGTTGAAGACCTAAATAACGTAAGAAAAACCATTAGAAGTGAAA
>JBHLKC010000321.1:0-4076 GCA_048887065.1 Candidatus Hodarchaeota archaeon | reverse complement strand
AAAAGTTTTTTCATGAAGACTTAATAGATATTGTTAACTGCTACCGGACAATTTTTATGAAATTAATTACAATAGAATTAGAAATTACGAATTAAGAACGAAATTTCCATGTAAGAGAAGTTTAATTATCTTTAAAAATCTTCAAAATTGCTAGTTATTTAAATTGTATAGCGAATTCGAAGGTCTCGAATTAAAATCGAAATTTTCGCTGATAATTGATCTAGAATAGCATGAGCTTGCGCTACTAAACCAATTCTTTCTAAAACGTTAAGTACAATCGCATTTAGTAGGTCTACAATAAAAAATTCATTTAAGGTGGCCTCCAACCAGTGTAAAAAGAAAAGCTGAAAGGGAGGATACCTTTGTGAGCCAAACCAAACTGCATTTGTTTTTTTTAACAGATACAGCTGATTCATCATTCGTAATCTAACTACTCGATTTTTTCCATAACGAGAATGATAATCTTGTGCACTTTCTTGTAGATCACCTTTAAGATTTGACATAGAGACATGTAATTTGCCTGACATACCACGGACATCTTGAGACAATTGGAAACGTATTAAATATGCCTGTTCAATAGAATCCAATAAACTAACAAACAATTTATACACGTCTTGGATTATTTCCTTGGCAGGTTCATCCACATTATGGTAAATACACCCTCCAAATAGTATAAGTGGTTCCCGATCAGAGAATTCATTTTGGTAATATAAAAATGTCCGAGGCTCCTCAATGATTGGCATCAACATATCCTTGCATAATAGGCTTTTGAATCTATTCTATTATACATAAATCAAAATTGACGTCAAAGCTTAAACTGTGTATTTTGGCCAATCCATTAATAAATTCGGAAAAAGAGTACTCCATTTTATCATTAAATTATGATGGTTAGGGGTATTTTTTAGTTTAAGTAATAAAAACCTTACAAATTATTCCAAACACACTTGAAAAGTCTTAATATAGTTTATAGTTATATTAATTTTTATATTTCCAAGATTTTTCAAAAGAAAATATGTTTTTTTAGGAATTTTACATTTTAAGAAAGTTAGGTGAAAAACAAAGGTATTTTTTTCTTTTTTGTGTTTTATAAGCGATAGTAATCATAATTTTAAGATAGACTTAACTGAAAGGGTTAATACTTCTTTGTGTTCATTGAGTTGTCACTCTAAATGTAAACTATGTACCATTATTGGTCATAGTTAGTTTGAGTGTTAAAGCTACTATTAAAGCTAGACCCAATGGTTTTTTGGTCATTAAATAAACAAAAAAAGGAGAAATATTTATAAAGATAAGAAAATCTGGGCTAATTGTTCTATATCGAAGTAGAACGATAGAACATTGTTTTCTAAGAAAAGGTGAAAAGAAAATGGCTGGATTTGCATCCGCACGAATTGAAAAAATTATACGAAATGCTGGGGCAAGACGAGTATCAGCTGGTGCGATCGAGAGACTAAATGAGATCGTTACTGATTATGGCACCAATATTGCTAAATATGCAGTTGAGATAGCTCGCCACTCTGGTAGAAAAACAGTTAAGGAATCAGACATTAAATTAGCAGCAACCAAATAAGCTGTAATAGTCGATTTCTAAATTAAACGACTAGCTGTAGCTAAATACGTTGCAGCTAATCAATTCTTTCTTTTTTGATCAAGGTTTTGAATCATAAAAAATGAATCTAGGATCACTACGTGAAACAAAAACGCTCTTTAACGTTTCTTTCATTCAAAATAAGAGATGTCTTTCATTTTCAGTAAATTTTTGAGAATTCTATTGCATCGATGAAGGGACAACTTGTGAAAGAATAAATTTTCAATCGAAGGTTATTCGAACCCTCATATTCAAAGTAGTCTCAAGAATTGTAATGAAAGCATTCCCAATAACAGCGGGTACTGGATTTTTTCCAGCATAACGCGACAATAGTCGTCCAAAATGAGTTTTAAGAGTTCTCTCATGTTGTTTTAACCATTTACGGGGATCCTCAGCCTTCATAATATCCATTATCTCTTTCGGATCTAAAACAGCTGCAATAATTTGAGGGATCTCCCACACAGTGCCCCATAGTAAGTTTGTGGCAATTTCTAGGGTCTCTTCACTACTAGCAGAAGCATATCCATGCTTATCAATAAGATAACGGCGAATCATAACGTCAACAGCATTGATGATACCCGTTCTAAGGTTAGTAGTCATAGGACGGTCTAATACAAATAATTCAAATAATCGTCCAGTAATCATTGAAACATAGTAGTTGTCAGAATACATTTCTTTTTCTCTTGCGATATTGGCATGATATTGAGCCAAAGAATCCTCCCGTTGAATTGCGATTGATTCGGCCATTGTTTCAATTTCTTTTTGGACGAGGGCTTCTAAAGGTTTCCAAGTACGCTCAATGGTCAATTTATTACACAAATCAAAGATTAAATCTTTACCTTGGCTTAATGGATAGTGTTTCTTGTAATCCTCATACACCGCAACAATCGAAGAATTGCCAATTTCTTGACCTCTTTTAAGCCTTGATCTCCGATCAATGAAATCTTCTATCGTTGTTGTAAGAATAGCACTCACAAAACGTAGATCAACATCTTTATCAATGATAGATAACATTTCATTGAATAAAGGCTTTAAATAATCCATTATGACTAAAGTCTGTACTAATCCTTGGTTATAACCTGACGCTAGCTCCACAATGAACGCTGTTAGCATCTCTTGGAGAGTATCCGAGCAGACTTTCAGAATTTGAACGAATTTGGTCAAGTATTTATCCACAGAATCATGACTAGCAATACCCGATGATTGTCTAAAATTAAACCCAAGCATGGTACAAAATGTGATCATATCAATCCTAAAATTGGTAAAGGTGACCTGGAAAATTTTTTCGGTTAAACAGAGAAGGTAAGACGCAGCTACTATTTTTTTAAAGTTTTGAGGAATATAATCTGGAAGTTGAGTAATATATTGCTCTAAAGTCTCTTCCTGAGTTTTTTGTAACAGATCCAATCGTGAATTTAAATTTCCAAATAATGCTTCATATTCTTTAGTTAAATGGCTTTTCTGAGACAGTTTGCGTTCACTCCCTATTCTTCTTTGTTAGTAGCTAAATTTTTAAGATTAGACCAGGAGGTGAGAGGTTCTGGAGTAAATTCACCTTTTAGAGGGATCCATGATGATAATTGCCAATCCTTCAAAAGGGATTTTGAAAAAATCTCTTCTCGGGTATAACCTTTCTTAACACCCTCATTTAAATCGCGAATAAAAAGACGAAGCGCCATTTGGGAGAGTTGTCCTTCAACTTGGATTCGACTGTCCGCAATTCCACTTATTACTAAGATTTCATCCCTCTCAAGTTTAGATAACGAATACAGTGTCAATATATCATCAGTGTCGCGATATTCAAAGAGTGCGCGATGAGGGAGAGGAACTATCCAGGTAAAAATATGTTCAGCGATTCGGTTTAATGTTACACGAATTTCATTAGGCAAATATGATGATTGAAACAAATACAACAAATCTATGGGTTTGTGAATGTTATTTGTTGAGCTAATCCCAGATTCAGCTTTAACAAATCCTTCAGGATATGCAATTGAAACATATAACGGATTAAAGAGATGAATAGGAGCCTTGGACACAGGATTAGCGCAATTTGGGCATTTTTCTAAATTTTGAGCTGATTTCGCGGTGAATGTGGTTCCACAAACACCACAAGCATAATATTTCCCAATTTTCCCGCGCTGAAATAGTACTGCAAGTAAATTGATTGGTTTTGTAACCTTTTCGATGCCCCCCAGCATTTGTCTTTAATCAAAAACTAGGTGGCTCAAATAGTCCATCAGCATAGTCCCCCCTTGTTCGCATTCCTTTGTACGGTATTGAAGTTCTTTTCCTTCATTATGAATTTCTTCAGTGGTTCGGCGAAATATCCCTGAAAAATCAGTTGTGAAATCGATAATTTTTTCTTGAAATTTGGAAAGGTTGACATCAGCCCACGGTGTGAGAAAAAGGGACATAACAAAAGTGTCTTGATGCTTTGCTTTCACAGTGTAAATATATGGAGCAATTACAAGATCTTCTTTCAGTTTAT
>JBHLKC010000320.1:0-4084 GCA_048887065.1 Candidatus Hodarchaeota archaeon | reverse complement strand
AACCTTCATTCGATTTAGTTATATCTGGAATCAACACAGGAGAAAATACATCTGTCCATTCAATACTAACATCAGGAACTTGTGCTGTTTGTTTTGAGGCAGCAATACTTGGATTTCAAGCAATAGCATTCTCTTTAGATGTAGAGGAACACTTTTTCTTTGATGAATTAGCAAATCCCCCTGGATTGGAAGTCGCTGCAGAATCAGCCTGTGGTATCATTGCTAAAGTGTTAAAACATGGTTTACCTGAAAGTGTTGGCTTTTTAAATGTCAATTTCCCAAGTAATATTACACAAGATACTCCTAATGAAATCTGTAAGATGGCAATGACAAAATATCGCGATTACACCATAAAACGGGAAGATCCCAGAGGAGTTCCTTATTACTGGATTTGGGGAGAGACTTTAGATATTCCTGAGAATACTGATGCTTTTGCAGTCTTGAAAAAGAAAGTCACTTCTGTAACTCCAATTACCCTACATTTTGATTCTCGTGAGACTCCAAGTGTAATAGAAGAACTGAGGTATATAGAAGAAGTTTAGTTTCTTTAACTGATTGAAAGAGTACTAAGAAAGATAATTCTGAAACAAAAAAAGGGAAATTCACTTTTAAACTAAAAATTTGAAAAGATAACAAAACTGAATATAGTTGGATTATGAACTACCAGAATTTATAAATATCCTCAAAATTAACCATCCAAGTATTTCTCGCTAAAATTAATATGATCTATATATGGAGGACATTCATTTGGGACCGTTAGATAAACTCGATTGGAAAATATACTTTTTAGTTGGTGGTTTATTAGTCATTTGGGCTGTAGTAGCTATTATAATACTTATGGAGTTATTTAATCTTGATCCTTTATTTTCAGTATTGATTGGAGTAGTCTGTACTGGAGCTTTATTGATTCTTATTGCAATAATTGACCGTATATGACTTATCTCTAGAGGGGAATCTTAATCCATTTTTTCTTTATTTTACTCATTTTGATTTTTTGCAGAATTGACTTCTTTTAACGAATAGTCGGGTAAAATTATGCTTGAAATGATCGAGCAAGTCCTACAAGGAAATCGACGGGCAATTGCAAGAGCGATCTCATTAGTAGAAAATGAACCCCAAAAATGTGAGGAATTTATTAAGGCGATTTATTCAGCAACAGGAAAAGCATTCATAGTTGGAGTAACAGGGCCACCAGGATCAGGGAAATCTACCCTAGTAAATAATGTAGCTTCAGAATTTCGTAACCGTGGGAAAACTGTTGGGGTAATTGCAGTTGACCCAACGTCTCCATTTAGTGGGGGAGCTCTTCTTGGAGATAGAATTCGAATGGATTCTTTATCTTCGGATAAAGGTGTTTTTATTAGATCAATGGGGTCTCGTGGGAGCCTTGGTGGGCTTTCTCGTGCGACCATTGATGCTATTCGAGTCTTAGATGCTGCTGGATATGAAATAATACTTGTTGAAACAGTGGGAGCTGGACAATCTGAAGTAGAAATTGTAAAGACTGCACATACGACTCTAGTAATAGGTATCCCAGGAACTGGAGACGCTGTTCAAGCAATTAAGGCTGGAATATTAGAAATTGCTGATATATATGTTGTTAATAAAGCAGATCGTCCTGGAGCGCAAGAAATTGTAAATGAGCTAAAGCTTCTTTTAAGTCTTGATCCTACTTCAAAAGATGATAAAAAGTGGAAAATCCCAGTAATATCTACATCAAACATTCCCCCAATCGTTGGTATAGCAGAGCTTACCGATACAATTTTATCACACCACGAATATTTATCAGATCCCGCGAACGAAGAGTATGCACTAGAACGAGAGATGATTCGGCGTAAGAATGAAATTAATGAAATCATCAAGGTTGAAATATTTGAAAACATGTTGGAAAATTTGATTAATAAGCAGAAATGGGAAGAAATATTACAAGATGTTATTAAGAAGAAAATTGATCCTTATTCGGCAGCAAGATCAATAATGGATCCATTATTTCGATAGTTAAATCATGTTTTATTATACTGCCAGATGTCAAAAAACGAAGGATACATAGAATCTAAATCAAGAACTACAGTTGAAGCAAATCCTTTTATCCAGCCACCACCCTCTCCTGGGTTTATATGAAGGGTGCCATTTTGATGAATTTTGCTCATTTTTTCATGATTATGACCACTGAGAACAATATCATAAGAACCAGAGTTCAATACTGTTTCAAGGACATGGTTATGATGTCCATGGGTCATAGCAATTTTTTTTCCATCTAATTCTTCAATTAATAGAACATCTTCAAGTATACAATCGCGTTCCCTTTTTGCTATCTGTCGTATTATTCGTTTTTCGCCATCATTATTCCCGAATACCATTCTAAGAGGTAATTCAAAGAGTTTTTTCACAGAAAACGGAGCAATAAAATCTCCACAATGAAATATGATATTTACATTCTGTTCTTTAAATACCTTAAGAGCATTCAAAATAGCTATTTGATTATCATGTGTGTCTGAAATTATCCCTATCTTTGTCATTTATTCTCACTCCGAAACGTAAAATTGTGAATCCTTTCACATATTTGCACTAGAATTCGATAATATGTGAAGTATTAAAAATCTTCTTTAATAGTGAATAAAAGGTATAGAATCAGGTGGACACTGAACAATGACATCAAAAGAAAAATCTACAATTGAGAAAACTCTTTCTAATCTTATTTCAACAAAATTTCTCAGAGAAAAGTTACCTATCTCTCAGAAATATCGTAATATACTTTCATTAGGACTTTTTGGTTTTGCAAGTGCGTTGACAGTGTCAATAATTATAACATATTATAACACCTGGTATTTACGGGATACAATTGGCCTTAGTGAGACCGTTGCCAATACTATATTCAGCTATTCAACAGCTGCAGGATCCATTGGCGTATTATTAGCTGTAATTGCTGGGGGTGCATATAGTGATGATTATCGTTCAGAAAGATATGGTGCTCGTGCTCCATTTATACTAATAGGATGTTTAATTGCAGGTATAATGATGGTTCTCGTACCTTTTTTTGGTGATATCACTCCTTCGATTCACGACAATATAATCTCTGTACTTCCCTTTATTGGACCAATGATTAGTCTTGACTTATTCATGATTATTGTTTTCTCACTCTGTTTTTTCATTAAAGATGCTGGTTTTGGGTTAGCTGCTTCTCCCAATGGGGCTTTATTGTCAGAACTTTTTACTCAGAAACAACGTGGATGGGTAGGATTAATACTTGCTGGATTAACAACATTAGGATCATTCACTGGGCTTATTGTATTTAGATTCATCGCAGAAACTTCAGTTTCTGCGATTTTCATTGTCGCAGGTATCTTGATCATCGGTATTGGTATTCTGATCTTCTTTATGGTTCAAAAGGTTAATCCTCCTTTTCCACCTATTGACGATACAATTAAAGATATTCTAAGTACTCCAAAATATCTTTTTAATTTTGGGTCAGGTGGGTTTACTAGGATGCTCGTCGTTCAGAGTCTTTGGGGCTTTTCTGTTGCTGCAGTGTCAATGTATCTGGTACAACATTTAACTGATAATATAGGAATACGAAAAGAAGATATTGGAATTGTACTTTTGATTACAGGTCTCGTTGCTGCAGTGATGGCTATTCCTGCGGGACTACTTATCCAAAAAGTTGGAAAAGTAAGAACTGCTATTGTTGGTTCAATCGTATATGGTATCTATTGTGTAGGTATGGCACTTATAGGAGCTGGGGATTCACTTTTAGTAGTACTGTCTTTAGCAGCTGTTGGCGGTTTTGGAGCTATTTTCATTGAATCAGTACGAGTCTCATTACCAGCTGATCTTGTACCAGAAGGTAAAGAAGCTCAGTTCATGGGTATCAATAAACTAGCTCAAACCTGGACTGAACCGTTTGTAGCAATCTTAGGTGCCCAGATAATCATAATTTTTGCAACACCTATAGAAATTGCAGGTATTTTAATTACTCCCATTATGATTATTTACTTCTTAGCTGCGTTTTCTGCATTCCTGTCCAGTATTGTATTATTTTACATAAGATATGAGAAAATGATTCGTGAGGAGTATGAAAAATTTT
>JBHLKC010000319.1:0-4096 GCA_048887065.1 Candidatus Hodarchaeota archaeon | reverse complement strand
AAATTTGGGATACTTTCATCTTCATTGTCAACGTAAATATCATAAATCTGGTGATAACCAGAAGGAACTACAACAAATCCATTTTTAACTAGAAGAGCTTTTACTTCTTCAGTTAAAGCCTGAAAAAATGGATTAGAAGGATCATAGTTCTTGACATTACTGAGATCACTAGCAATCGAAAAGGGGGATAAATTAGGCGTGAAGTCAAGGGAAGTCTCATAAGGAATATAGGTACCAAAATTAGTTTTGATAGACTTCGGGATCGTATAGAAAAGATCCCCTGTCTTAGTAGAATTTGGAATAAAAGGATTCGTAAAATAATTGGAAATAAAGACACTAGAAAATACAACGATTATTGCTAAACAGATACCAAGTATTCCTCCTGAGAAAATCTTTTTCTTAACTGAATTATCTAAGGCCATAAAGACACCAATCCTTAATTTATAATTAAAATAATCAATTGAATAACTATCTAAATACTGAATTAAACCCACACATTAGAACAGGGATAGCTCTGTTGTACCAGTGAATGGTACTCGTGAAACCTGTTTTTTTTCTACAACTTTAAGAACAGAAATTCCCAATTAATGACTAAAAAATTTCTTCAGATGACAAAAAATTTCTTTCCATAACCATTTGTGTTGAGAAAATCATTTATTGAGGTAAAGGTGATTCAACATGAGTGAAACTAAGTTAGCGGGCGTTGTATCTGGAGTCATTTTCCATCATTTGTGATATTGCTATAAAAAGAGGATTTCAAAGATCAGGGGTAAGAAAGGAAAAATTAACCCAATGAATAATGTCGTCAGGTGATTATAATTAAAGGGCCATGTTGGGATATCTTCGATATCCACAATCATTTGATTTAATGTCTGTAATTCACTTAAAAGTGAATTTTTTTCTTCTAAGTTATCGTTAAAGGCGAAATTAAGATATTGAAACCTTTTAATTTCGTAAATCTCTTCGAATTTTTCCAAAATGAACTCTTTTACACGTGCAAGGTGTCTATGCAAGGATAATTGAGGGAAAATAAAAACTATGAGGTTAAACAGCATGACTCCTGCTATAATGGGAAAAAAGAAAGAAATAGCAAAACTTTTTGCTTCTTCTTGTAGAGTATAGGAAGTATATATTGAAAACAGAATTCCAAGAACAAAAGTAGCTAGAGAAACTCCTAAATTAATTTTAAGAAACATTTCGGGGATAATTTTACATTTTCTACGGAAACGCTTCAGAGAGAACTGAACGATTTCCGAATTTTGGTAAAAATCGGTGGATTTTTCGTTTACAATTGAGCTATCGAAATATTCAGAGATTTTACTTAAGGATAGACCCGAAAAATTGCCTAAAGCGTTAAAAATTATCATAACCTCAATTATTAGAAATAAAAGAGATAAGACGGAAAAAGAAAACCAGAGTAAATATAGAGATAATGGACCAATCCTGAATACCAGGTATACGTAATATAATCCATTTTCAGCTAATTCGGGAAAATTGTCGATCCATTCATCTGCTTGAAAAAAGAGAATCGGCCCCCATAATATGAAAAAAACTATGAGTAGAGCGAAAAAGATAGCTCCATAAGTAATCCATCTTTTATTGAGTCGACGGAGAGCATAGGATTGAAAATCTTGAAATCCTTTTTCTGTAAAAAGAGGTGTTATCAGAGGAACAGGAAGATCCTGTTCTTGGTGATTAGCCGTAATATCAATACCCAATAAGGATTTAATCTTTGAGAAGATAAAAAGTCCTCCTATAAAGATTAAATGGTAAAATACAAGTATAAATACAGTATAGGGCATTCCGAATAGCAGAATTTTTAATTTATCCTTTCCAATGATTAATACATAGATGTAATCAATAATCACGACGAAAGAGAGAGAGACCGCATACCCTTTTTTTGTAAAAAATCCTAATTTCGTAAAGAAAGGCTTATCGGGTAATTTATATGCAGAATTGCCCATTGAATGTCAACTAAACCCATTAATTTAACACGTAGTTTGTTTTAGGATAAAATTTTGTTAAAAATTCTTTGGTAAGTATCATTAGTAAGTTTTAAAGAGGAATACATTGGTGTAAATTCTATTACAGCTACAACGCGTGTAATAGCTCACACAATTTTTCCTTGTGAATAAAAACTTATTCATCAGAATTCTAGTTTATAGTATATTAGTTGATACAATTTGTTTCAAGTTTTGGGCAAAATCCTCTGCACGCTTGAGATCTTCAGCATTAGGTCTACCCTTATTCATTCCCCCAATGAAACGCAGGAAACTATTTGTGTTAAATCCAGCACAATTAAATTCATCAACAACCATGTAACCTCTGGATTGCAGTTTTTTCCGAAGATGTGAATGAGCTTTGGCGACTTCTCTTTTTCCTGTATATCCACTGGTTGAGAAAAGGAATACTTTCCTGTCGGTGACTTGGGGGAGTTTATCAGCAAGGTGAAGCAGAATTTTATGGTGTTTTTCATCATATAATCCTGAGCCAAAACCAATTAAATCATAATTTTGAAGCTCATCAGGGTTTATTTGCTTTGGGGTTTTTATTGGCGCATCAAGCACTTTTGCGAAGACTTTGGCAATTTTCTCAGTATTTTTGTGATGAAATGAAAACACTACCAGTATACCCTTTATATTATTAGTTTTCATTTCCAGACGCCCCGCTGATTTCTTTTATAATTTAAATAGATCTGGTTGTTACTTTGTTAGGCCTTGTCATTATTTGCTATTATAATGACTACGTTTCCCTTTTTATGTCCTTTACCGACATAACGGTGGGCTTCAGCAGTCTTTTCCAAAGGATAGCGTCTATCTATGACGGATCTCAGTTTACCTGCTTCTGCAAGCTCGCGTAGGAAAAGCAATTTTTCCCTAGTTTCGCTTGTGGGAGATTTAACGGAAAGAAAAACACCGTTCTTCTTCAAAGAGCGTTTACATCGTTTCTCTGAGATCTTCCGTACAGCGTCAAAAATAACATCATATGTGTCTTCATGTTCAGCAAAGTCCTCTTGAGTGTAATCAATAACCTTATCAGCTCCCAAAGATTTAACTAAGTCTAAATTCGCAGTGCTGCATACTCCAGTTACTTCTGCGCCAAAATACTTAGCAAGTTGGACTGCAAATGTACCTACACTTCCAGAAGCTCCATAGATGAGGACTTTTTCTCCACTCTGTATGTTTCCTTTCCGTAGAATGTATAATGCTGTCATTCCCCCAATGGGAAGAGCAGCTGCTTCCGAATAGGTCATATTAGAGGGTTTTATTGCTAAAACTCCTTCTTTCCATTCTTCAGGAAGACAGACATACTCTGCATTTGCACCAAAGCTAAATCCAGAGGTAGTTCCAAATACTTGATCACCTACTTTGAATTTAGTGACACCACTACCTATAGCTTCAATCTTCCCAGCTAACTCATGTCCTGGTATTTTTTTTCTTTTTATACCAAAAAAATGGAAAATAAGCCAGAGAGGAAACCTAAGTTTTTGCATTATCACATCGCCTATTGTAACTGTCGAAGCATGTACTTTGATCAGAACCCCTCTGTCTTTTGGAGTAGGTTTTTCTACTTCTTTCAATTTCAAATAATCTGGTGATCCGATTTTTGTAGCAATAATTGCTTTCATTTTCTTTGTATTTCTTGTAACCATTTCCAATTCACACTTATTCACTGAGCGTTTTAATACTCCTCTTTTTCATCTTATCTGAATTGCCGCAATCTTCGCTTCCTCCATCAATCCATATAAATTGATATTTTTTCGAACCGTCGAAATAATTTCGATGATCTGGCCAATAATACTCAACACTCCAAGAAACAGGAGTACATTGTGAGACAAGGGTAAGACTTCTGAAAGTAAGTGTAGATTTGCGAGTATATAGAGGGCTAACGCAAAATCCCCTAGATATGTAAGAATTAACGCCAAGTTCATATTAAATTGAAAATCAGGATCTTTTGCACTTATTTTTGATAAATTAATGGTTCCAGTAATGATTGCCACTATTCCGATGAGTGTTAACCATATTCGTAATTCCATTGATATACCTATATATTCAGAGCTCATAGCCAGCGTATTGTAACCCAAGAAGTCTAGGAT
>JBHLKC010000318.1:0-4105 GCA_048887065.1 Candidatus Hodarchaeota archaeon | reverse complement strand
AAATTCTAGCCTTGTGGAATACTTTATTAAGGGAACAGATATTGATGGAAATACAATCCAGACCGAAATAGCCAAATATATTGTCTCTGATGCTAGAGTAATAACTGAAGATCTGCTAGGATATGATTTGAGAAGATCCATCCCAAAACATTATTACATACTCCTGTTTCTTTATATCTTTAGCTTTGCAGGGATGTCTGCTTTATATGGTCCTATTATTTACCGAAAACTTAGAAAATAGGTTTTGAAGAAAAAGTAAAAAGTTGAAAAATCTTTTGAAAAATTAATATTATGACGAATTTCAACCGATTAAAATAGTTTATACGGAGTAGCTGCTAGTTTTGAACATGAGAACCTTAAAAAGCTTAAGGAAAAAATTGAATTACAATAAAATAAGAAATATCACGAATCAGACTCATCTTCTATTTTCACAAAAGAAAATTTACTTTTTCAGTTTTTTATTCGTCATTGGGTTAGTACTGAGAATACCTCCAGTTAAGAATTATCTTGGTAACGATACTTCAATTCATCTGCTGATGGCGCAAACTTTTTTACATAATGACGCATTAAAATGGTTACTTACACCATTATCATTCATAGGATATTATCCTGGTGCATATGTACCCATCTTAGAACCATTGATATTGGGTGTTTTCATTTTATTGTCAATACTACTTTTTGGAGAAATGAACTTCAATTTCGCTATTTTTCTCTTTAGTATAATGGTCTTATGTCTTTCAATCCATTCATCATATTTATTAGCCCGTTATTTTTTTTCAGAAGACTTTCTTGTCTTCCTTTTTGTAACTATTTATATAATTATACCCGATTTCCTTAGACTCTCTGTATTCACAGCTCATTCACGAGGTTTGTTCATCGCCTTTGTACCTTACTTCTTTTTATCTTATTTTATGTTTTTAAAAGATAGAAATTTAAAGAAAGGAATGTTATTGACATTTTCGGGGTTACTCATATTAATAGTACATAAAATCTCATTAGTATGTTTTATATTAACTGTTATAGCTTACCACATTCATTTAATCTTTATTCAAATGAATATCCATCAAAAAAAGCATAATTTCGTAATTCTTACAAGTATAATAATGATTATAAGTGGATCACTTCTCGGGTTTTTTTTCTTACCCTCTCTACCTGTCAGTGTGGGAACAGAATGGTTTAGTAATAAAGATCTTCTTGGTTTTGCATTTAATCTTGGTATTTTCTACTTTTTTAAATATGGTATGGTTCTTTTTTTTGCGATTAGTGGGTTTATTCTTTTATTTATGCCAGATAGACTTTTTTCAGAAGAATTTAACTTTTTCCTAAGTCCAATGACTTTTTTAATAGCATCAACCCCATTTTTGGGAAAGGGAATTTACTTAGCGATCTTTCTAGCTCCGATTATTACTATACTATCCATTTATACAATTAAGAAGTTGTTTCAGAGAAAAACCAAGGATATTCAATTAATAGTTCTTTTAACAATAGTATTCACGCTTTTTGTTATCATTCTATATGGATACTTATTCTATTTACGACCATTTGACTTCATATTTACAATTACTGGAACTTTATTAGTCTTAACATTGTTAGGGATCTCTTACATTAAATATATTGATAAAAACCAAATAAAAACGCGTCAAGCAAAAAGAATCATCTTTTCTGCTCTTATTTGTACTATTTTCATTTTTTCTTCATTTTCGGTCGTATTATTTGTACAACCGCAAAAAGAAGAAACTTTTCCATATACTTATATTAGTGATGATGAAATAATAATAGCAAATTTCCTTAAAGATTTGGAACCAAAAGGAATGATTGTGTGCTATGATTACCTCGTAGGGAGAAGAATTGCAGGACATGCTTATTTACCTGATCTTGGTGACGATAGTTTGATATCTTTTCTTATTTTCGATTTCATTCAATCTGAAGATTTAATGAGTGCAACTCGCTCTGCAACATTTGAAGAATTTTTAGATCAAGGATTGATACTTGAATGGGAGAACACAAATCGCTTCACAAAGCTTTGGACTGATTTATTGAAGTCCCCATATTCAAGTAATTTAAATAAGGCTATCAGATCGAAATATAAAATCGAATATATAATCACAGAAAGAAATAGTACAATAGCTAGATCAAGGTGGGGCCAGTTCAATTCAGTTTTTCTCAAAACAATGGATGCTTTCAAAATCTTTGAAACTAAGAATCTCGATTTATGGAAATTAGCTTAAAAAAAGGCGAAATATCTTTGTCAAAAAACCCGAAAATCTTTATGTTCTTACATGGTTATTATTATAAGGATATTCGGGTGAAGAAAGAAGCTAAAAGTCTTGTGAAAAATGGACTTGACGTCACGGTTTATTGTCTGCAAGAAAAAGATGAAACCTATTCAAAAAACAATGTAAACTCGGGAATAAAAGTAATTCCTGTAAAAAAGATGACAGAAGAAAAAAGAAAAACTCCAATGGGAATGCTTTTATTCTGGTTTTGTCTACTTCGTTCAATTTGGAAGATAAATAACATTACAATTATACACGCTCACGATTTATCTTCCCTCCCTCCAGGAATTCTACTCAAATTACTTAGAAGAACAAAATTTGTAGTTTTTGATTCTCATGAACAGTTCTCTGATGCTGTTTATGATTATTACGGACCTTTAGCATTTGGTTTAACTCAGTTAATTGAAAATTTTTGTACGAAAAGATCTGATCTTTTTTTAGGTGTTATGAAACCTCAGATAGAACTAGTTAAAAAAAGAATAAAAAATTATAGTAACATTTATTTTAGTTATATTCCAAATTATCCTGAATTGACTGGTGTTCTGAAAAAACCCTGTTTTCATGTTAGAAATCAAGTTTTTAGGGTAATTTTCTTAGGAAGTATGCAACCTGAACGATGTTATGATCAGTTGATTGATGCATCGAAAATCTTAAGGAAAGAAGATTATTCTTGTGAAATCTTCTTAATAGGGGACGGACCAATGTATTCTCATGTTATGAATAGAGTAAGAAATGAGAATCTAGAAGACATGATTATATTAACTGGACATTTACCTCAAGAAGAAGCCTTGGAAATAACTTGTAAAGGGGATGTAGGACTAATCTTAGTGGAACCACAAAGAAATATGCGAAGTATTATGCCTAATAAATACTTTGAATATTTACAATTGGGACTAGGTTTGATTTGTGTTAAGGCAAATGGAATTGGGTTATATATGAAAAGGATTGATGGTGTATTTATTGATGATCCGATGAATCCCGAATCAATTGCCCAAGCGGTCAAGGTACTTTATAATGATGAAGAAAGAAGAAAAAAGATGGTACTGAAAGCTCAACAAATCATTGAAAGGAAATGGAATTGGTCAACGTGCGAAAAAAGATTGATTGATTCATATAACGCTCTTTTGTCAAAGATATAACCGTGATTCCATACATTATCGACAAAATGCTTTCAGTTTTATCTAGTAAGATAGATCCATATTAAACACTCCTAATTACCTTTAGACTTGTTTAATTGCATCTATTACCCGATTAATTTCGTCATCCCTCATGTATGGAAAAATTGGAATAGAAATTATTTCTTTCGAGGCCTGTTCTGAGACTGGAAAGTGATTGCTAGAGAAATTAAAGTTTTTATAGGCTTCTGTTCGATTAATTGGAACTGGATAATGAATCCCATATTGAATCTGGTTTTTCTGAAAAGTATTTATAAGATGCTTCCTTTTCCTTGTCCTAATTCCAAATATATGATACACATTTTCCCCCTTTTTTGTCTCAGAGATAGCTTTTATTTCATCAAGTTCCTGGAGATACTCTTGGTATCTTTTTGCAATTTGTCTACGAGACTGATTCCATTCATCTAATTTCTTTAGCTTTATCTGAAGATATGCTGCTTGTAGATTATCCAAACGTGAGTTAAAACCAACTTCTGTATGATAATTCTTCTCCTTTTGGCCACAATTTCTCAGGATGTTAATTTTCTGAATTAATTCAGAGTCATTTGAAGCAACAAACCCCCCGTCTCCTAATGCGCCTAGATTCTTTGATGGATAAAAACTATAGCACAAGGCATCACTAAATTCTCCTAGGGATTTTCCATCCAATTTTGC
>JBHLKC010000317.1:1782-4118 GCA_048887065.1 Candidatus Hodarchaeota archaeon | reverse complement strand
TTCTGCATTCCTGTCCAGTATTGTATTATTTTACATAAGATATGAGAAAATGATTCGTGAGGAGTATGAAAAATTTTATCAGAGATTTCTTCGGGCTAAAGGAGTCGTTGAAGGAGGGCTTGATTACCTTACTTCCTCGTTCTTAGGAAAATAGCAAAATTTTTATTAATTTTAAAGGCATTATAATTGGGAGAGTTGAGTTGATCAACTCAAGCCTTTAAATTACAGAATATCATCCATAAATTACGGTTTTCGGGCACTAGCTTATTTGATAACGTTTTTCGTTCGTAATCGTTTTTATAAAACCGATCAATAGGCAATCCTGAGATTAAATGCAAAAAACTGATATTAAAAATATGACAATCCTTAAAGAATACATAAATGAGGATGGGTTAGTAGATTATAATCGATTAAAAAAAGGTGAATGGTTGAAAAATCAAATAAAAAGAATAGAAGCCTTTAAGCTGGATGCTATTAGTAGTGAGGAACAATTTGCATTCTGGTTAAATGCTTACAATCTCTTGGTCCTGAAGGGAGTATATCATGAAGTAAAAAAAAATCCATCTTGGGATGGTAATAAATCTTTGTGGAGTAGAATCAAATTTTTCTACCTTCGTAAGTTTAATGTTGCTGGAAAAAAGTTAAATCTTTATAATATCGAAAATAAAATTCTTAGAAGAGAGTTTAAGGATCCACGTATCCATTTTGCAATCAATTGTGCGAGTAGGAGTTGTCCTGTCTTACCAAGGAGGTTATTTGAAACCGAAACGCTTGAATCCCATCTGGAAGATCTTACACGAATTTTTATCAATGATGAGAATCATGTCAAATATAATGAAGAAACAAATATCCTTTACGTAAATCAGATTTTCAAATGGTATTCAAAAGACTTTTTAGAACATGGAGGAGTTAAAGAATTTATTTTAAGATATCTAGATAGACCCATTGATCATGAAAAGTTTAGTGATGCAAAAATAATCTACTTCGATTATGATTGGAGTTTAAATTCTCAACATACTTCCCAAATGCTTTTTATTCCCTCAGTTCAGTAATATTAAGAATCATTTAGGGTATTAGTTCTTAGCTTTTTGAGCTAGAAAAAAAAGAAGAGCTGGAGGAAAGAAAACAGAGGAAATATTAGCTTATCTATTTATTTTCCTCCATCCGATTCTGATAATCAATAAAGTACTCAAAGTAAATATAATTGACCAACTAGGAGTAATTCGGCTAGTAGTAGTAGTAGACTTACTAATGGGAGGTTCACTAGTGGGAGGGGTAGTAGGCGGAGTAGTGGGTGGAATGGTCGTGGGTGGGGGAAAGGGGGGATCTGATGCAAAATCTCTGGTAATTACTAATCTTTGTAATCCTTGGACAATCTCGGAGTCTATTTTCCCTGAAGAGGGATCCCCACCCATGGTGTTTGTGAACGTAAGTTGGTTAAGCCACCCAAATTGGGCATCATATGTTAAATTGAATACACGTTCCTCTAGAATGTTATAAGTACAACTAATTATGTGTGCATGGATTTCACTACCAGGAGAGGCGGCTCCTCCAGTATTATGGAGACTAGTATCGTCATCTATGACGATGTTCCATTGATTTGGGCCTGAATAGCTAGGATTGATTAAATTCATAGTCCAAGAGAACCAGCGTTCTGCAGATCTAATCCCAGATTCATGTTCTCCCAAACCATTAGTAGTTACAAGTGGTAAAATGAACCATCCAAATTGTTGGGAATGTGAGGGGTCAAGCGGGGCTCCGTTAATGGTCACAGTGATAGGATAGGTTACAGGACCCTCATTTCCGACAATTTCGGTATTGTACGGGTCACTATTCCAAGAGATTTCAATTGTATCCCATTCAATAAAGGTTACATCTGCAGCATTCCAATACCAGTCAGAGTAAAAACTTTGATCTAAGACTTGTTCAACATTAAAGCGGAGTGTTAACCCTGCTTTAATCCGTGGGTCCCATTGTTGAGCATCTGATGTTGGCCAGCTAGGGGGTGGAGGTGGAGTATAGGTACGCCACGCAGTGACATCATATCCCTCGGTTTCTAACCAATCAAGAGCTAATGATCTATCAAAGCTATCCCATGCTGTCGTAGCAAACTGTTCAGGATAAGATCCATCAGTAGCTTGAAGCGTTTTCTTATATGCTAGTAGATCAGCCTCTGATATTGCTGCCCAAGAATTTAATGGTAGAGGGGTATATGCAGGTCGTATAAATCCCTCTAGAAGCCCATCTCGCATTAATTCTCTGGGTATAATGTGGGAAATTGCATGACGGACACCTTTCTTTTTTAGGTGATAGACACCATCAGCACCTTGGTATTC
>JBHLKC010000317.1:0-1682 GCA_048887065.1 Candidatus Hodarchaeota archaeon | reverse complement strand
CCAATTGGGCCTTTGAATCCACCAGCATCACTGGGATCTCCCGTGTTGAATGAGTGAGTTTGCCAAGAATCAGGCCTTGCCTGCCATTCAGTATTCGGGTCAAATGAGCCTGTGTAAGCTGTAGCACCCGTCCAACCATGAGTTGTATCATTGTCTCCAAGAATATGTTCGGGTAGGATAGCTGTCCCTAAGAGGTCAATCACGAAGGGACTGTATGGATTCATGAAATTAAAATCGATTGTCTCATAGAACCCGTCAACATTAGTATCCTTTGCAATGAAAGAGCTATTACCATGGCCCATACCGTCAGCATCAGTCCCAAAACAGCTTTTCCTAGTACTATAGGTTAAACTACTAAGTTCAGGGAGTAAATGTGCTTGGAAGGAGAATACAACATCCCAGGCGTCGATTTCATGGCCATCGTGGAAGTAATGACCTTGATCCAGCTCGATTGTATAATTTAGCAAATCAGAACTAAAATTCCCCATATCTTTAGCCAGCCGGGGATAAACTGCAAGATAGTCAGTAATACCATAACGATTTTGCATCCACTGAGTTCTGTCGGTACCAGCAGGGAGAACTGTATTTTTGGATGGTGTTACACCCACAAGCCCATCCCATACATGAGCAGCAGAATATTGATCGTAAATATCCCCAGTGAGTATTGAAAAAAACTCGTCTCCTCCCGCAGCAGCTGCTAGTATTACTTCATCAGCTGTACCAGTATAATCAGCTGTAGTCCAAAAATCTTCTGTAGAACTAAAAGGATAAGGAAGGACTGGATCGTAACCATAAAGGCCTGCTGAGATGGCGTGAACCTCAAGTTGATTATAAACTAAGGCTTGAGGCATGGCATCGTAATAGATCTTTTGCCAATCATCAAACATCTCTTTTACTGTAGTTAGATTTGTTTCAACTCTAATATCTGCAAGTAGCTGATTTTGCTCTCCAGCTCTGTAACTATTCCAAGTGTGTAGCCCCTCTTGCGAACCACCAGGCTCAGTAGCGTTACTCCAATACATCATGTTATAACCAAATGGAGGGTAGGAATCCACACCAAAAGAACTCATCAATGTGTCAACAGGATGATTTATGACATTTCCTAGAGTCATTCCAATGAATGCTATGTCATATCCACCTTCATTATATGGTCCAACAGTATCATAGTAGGATCTTGGGCCTATGTTACGCCAATTCAACAAATCTAAGTCACAGGAAATACCAATACTCTCTAACTCTCTTTCAATAAGATGAGCAGCCTGCATACGTATTGGATTGCTTGTTGGAGCAATCATATGGACATGGAACAAAGGTGCTGGTTCAGTAGCATTAACCATTAAATTTGAATTACCAAAAGACGAAAAATTTAACAAAATTAAAGTAAGAATCAGACATAAAACTGATCCCATCTTTAAACTAGAATTAAAAGCATTTTCACGATTTGTCAAAATAAATCCTCTCAGCTTGTAATATATATTTGTTTTACTTAGACTTATATTTCAAAAGCTCTTATAATTTAAAAATTGGAATGAAATTTCGAATTTAGGAAATATCGAAAAAACTGTAGATTCAAGCCTTTAAATTCCATAAGACAGCTATTGATTTTCGATGATCAGTTCTTTCGGAAACTTGGTAAAAATTAACAAGGCCAATACCATCGGAAGAAACGCTAGAACCCCCAT
>JBHLKC010000316.1:0-4131 GCA_048887065.1 Candidatus Hodarchaeota archaeon | reverse complement strand
CAAAAATGGGTTCTTATTGACGAGAATATCACTAGATCGAACGTTAAAAGCTACATGTACCATGAACACCAAGCAGGGTTCTTAGTAGGCGCCATGGCTGGTATGACAACGCAAACTGGCAAAATAGGCTTCGTTGGTGGTATGGATATTTATTTAATCAATAAATTTCTCTCGGGTTACGAACAAGGCGCACACTATATCAATGAAAGTATTGAGATTACTGCAGTTTACAGTCCACTTCCCCCTCCCGACTGCTGGAATGATATTCCAAGCGGGAAGAATATGGGAAAGACATTGATCGGCAAAGGCAATGATATTATATTTGCTGCAGCTGGTGGAACTGGTATAGGAGTTTTCCAAGCTGCATCGGAAGCAGAGAATACATATGCCATTGGAGTTGACAGTGATCAAGATGGGGAGATGCCAGGAGTAGTTCTTTGTTCTATGCTGAAATTAGTCGAAACAGCGACTTATAACTCGATCAGAGACATCATGCAAGATACATGGACAGCTGGTGTCGAAATACTCGGGTTAGAAGAAAATGGTGTGGGAATCAGCCCAATGACACACACCACGGAAGAAGCGAACACCAGTTATGTATTTAACGGAGTTAATAAAACTCGTTGGCAACATGTACAGGACTTTAGACAAGATATTATTGATGGAGATATCATAGTAGAGGAAATTCCTGACGCAACCAAATTCCAAAGAATTCAAATGGCAACTCCTGGATTTGAAGCATTTTTGGCTATAATCATACTGTTAGGATTAGCTGCAATCCAAATCAAAAGATCCCGACGTTCCTAGCCACCGAAAACAATTTAATCTTTCTCTTTTTTTTTCTTTTTATTAACAAAGAGATTAGAATTTTTTTTTAATTGGAGACCTCCTTATTGACAATGAGTAATCACTCTACATTTTCCTCTAATGGTAATATAGCTGTTAAAATGACTAATATTGTAAAGAAATTTCCAGGCGTCGTAGCAAATGATCATATTAATATCGAAATAAAGAATGGGGAAATTCATGCTCTTTTAGGGGAGAATGGGGCTGGGAAAACAACATTGATGAATGTCCTATATGGTCTTTATGAACCAGATGGGGATTCAGGAAAGATTTTTGTCGATGGGAAAGAAGTCTCGATCAAAAAGCCAGTTGACGCAATGGAACTCGGTATCGGTATGGTACATCAGCATTTTATGTTAATCCCAATCATGACAGTTGCAGAAAATATTATCCTTGGCTCTGAACCCACCTTTAATGGAATCCGTCTAAATAATTCAAAAATGAGAAATGATGTTTTGAGAATTTCGCGTGAATATGGATTAGATATAGATCCTGAGGCAAAGATAGAGGGACTTCCTGTTGGTTTACAACAAAGAGTTGAAATTCTGAAGATCCTTTATCGTGGGGCAAATATTTTAATTTTAGATGAACCAACTGCTGTACTTGTTCCCCAAGAAGTAACTGCTCTATTTAAGACCCTTCGTCTTCTACAACAACAAGGTAAAACAATAATTATTATTACACACAAATTAAAAGAGCCTATGGCTTTAGCTGATCGGATAACCGTCTTAAGAGGGGGAAAAATGATTGGAACGGTTGAAAGGGAGCAAACATCCCCAGAAGAACTCGCGGAAATGATGATTGGTCGAAAGCTTGCTAAGATTAAAAAGACTCCTTCAACCAAGGGTGAATCAGCCTTAGAGATTAGAAATTTAACAGTTGAAGATGATAGAGGTCAGATTACCGTTCATGGAGTCGATCTCGACATCAAAACTGGTGAAGTTGTTGGTATCGCTGGTGTTGTGGGAAATGGCCAAGGAGAATTGGTTGAGGCAATAACAGGACTTCGAAGAATCCAAAGCGGTTCGATAAAATTATTGAATAAGGACATAACGGAACTTAAAACAAGAACTATCTATGATCTAGGATTATCTTATATTCCAGAAGACCGGCAAAAAACAGGGACAGTTGGAGAGTTCACAGTAGCAGAGAACCTAATCATCGGATTACATCATCATGCTAAATGGTATAGAGATGGTTTGTTATCAAGATTCCTAAACTGGGGTAAAATTTATTCCGAATCTCGAGGAATGGCCAAACAATTTGATGTAAGAACTCCTTCTATCTTGACGAAAATCCGGTCTTTAAGTGGCGGGAATCAACAAAAAGTAATTGTTGCTAGAGAATTATCCAAAGATCCTACTGTAGTCATTGCTGCTCAACCTACACGGGGTTTAGATGTTGGAGTGATTGAATATGTTCATAAGAGAATCTTAGAGTTGAGAGATAGCGGAAAAGCGGTATTATTGATATCCAGCGATTTGGATGAACTCTTAACCCTATCAGATCGAATAGCAGTAATTTATGAAGGAAAATTCATATCATATGAAGATCCTGAAAAAACAACTGATCGGAGACTTGGATTGTTAATGGCTGGACATACAGATAAAATTGATGAGATTAACTAAGGGTGAAAATTATGAGTGAAACTACCTTAATATTAGAAAAAGAAGTAAAAACTTGGAAACAGAGATTAAATGAAATAGGAGATCGAACGTCTGTTCCTATAATCTCCATACTGATGGCTTTCATTTTAGGTATTATTACTTTATATTTTCTTGGATATGATCCTTTCTTTGCTATTTATCAGATGACTTTTGGTACGATCACCCTTGAAAACTTACCAGATATTTTATTTTATTCCACTCCGCTATTATTTACAGGTCTTTCTGTTGCAGTAGCTTTTAGAGCTGGAATGTTTAATATTGGTACGGAAGGACAATTGTACTTTGGCGCTTTTTTATCAGCATTGGTAGGATTTGGTTTAAAGAGATATTTTAATTTTGATTTGCAAATTATCTTCAGCTCAATCTTTGGTCCAGATATTGGTTTGATTTTAGCATCGGTAATTATGATTCCTCTCCTGATGATTGTGGCAGCATTAGGTGGGGCCTTTTGGGCATTAGTCCCTGCATTATTAAAAGCTAGAGGTGTTCATGAAGTTATTACTACTATCATGATGAATTATGTCGCATTATTCCTTATGATTTTTTTTGTTGGTGATCTTACATCCCCGTTTATAGAAACATATGGAGGAGGTAATTTTTCACCACAAACACCAGCGATAGTTCCCGCAGCCAAAGTCCCCACAATTTTTGATAAGGCGCAATATGACCTTCATTGGGGTTTTGTATTTGGTTTAATCGCATGTGTTATCATCTTCATTGTTTTATGGAAAACAAAAATTGGATATGAAGCTCGAGCAGTAGGTCATAATCCTAACGCAGCAAAATATGGAGGAATAAGTGTTCCAAGAACCTATATCTATATAATGTTGATTTCAGGAGCACTTGGGGGGCTTGCTGGGGGATTCGAAATAATGGGTTTTTTCTATCGCTTTATTTCAGGGTTTAGCCCAGGTTACGGATTTGATGGCATTTCTGTGGCAATAATAGGTGGAAACCATCCCTTTGGCGTTATTTTTGGCGCTATTCTCTTCGGATGGCTTAAAGACGCAGGTACAACTTTACAAGTAAATGGAATTCCAAGGGACGTAGCAGATACTTTGAAAGGTGTTATTGTATTCTTTGTTGCAATACCATTATTAGCAAAATCGATTATCAATTATTTAAATAAATCTACACAGGGAACTTGGATAAAAACGGAATCTAAACGCTTTTTTAAAGAGATTTATGATATACGAGTCTCAATCTTACAAACTATCTCAGTTGTGATCATATTATCATTTTATTTATTGCTGTATTCCCAAGCCGTTACCCTGATTAATATAGTAGTTGAGAATTTATCAACTCCTTTCTTTGAGATATTCCTTAATCAGATATATTATCATATATATCCTTTCTCCACAAGATATCCAGTAATAAAACCAGTTGTAGGTACAATTTTCTTTGTTATGACTATTGTAGGGTATTTCTGGTTCAAAAAGAAAGGTTTTTGGAATACAGGCATTCGTTATTCATTTCTTTTAACTGGAATGGTTTTAGGAGCTATTGAGTTTATTTATCTCATTGAGCTACTTGGGCAAGATCCCGTTCTTTTTGGTCTGTTGGTTTTGATAGGAATTACCATTCTTTACTATGAATGGTTAGGGCGTGAAAAACGAGT
>JBHLKC010000315.1:0-4137 GCA_048887065.1 Candidatus Hodarchaeota archaeon | reverse complement strand
ATTCATGTTGCCTGGGAGGATGAGTTTGATTTAAATGGAACTGGAACCGATTACGACATCTTTTACCGTTTTATGGATAATGTTAGTCTTTCATGGTCAGATATTATGGTCATTTCTACTGCAGCAAGCGATGGGGATAATGATCAAATGAGTGCTTTATGTGAAATAACTGTCGATACCTTTGGACATACTCATTTTGTTTGGAATGATCATGAGAATTACCTAGGATCAGATGTGGATTCTGATATTTTTTATCGTAAACTAGCTGCTCCCCCGCTTTCCCCCATATTAAATCCTATTCTACCAAATCCAAGTCTTGGTGGGGTTGTCAATTTGACGTGGAATGAAGGTTTAGGAGCCTTTAAGTATTATATTTACCGTGATACAAATACAATTACTTCCACCTCTACATTAACTCCCTTAGCAGAGACTCAAATGTCCTCTTTTATTGATAGAGAGATAAAAAACGATGGTATATATTATTATGTCGTTGTTGGGTCTAATTTTGTAGGAAATAGCTCTATTTCGAATTGTGAGGGGGTGGAAGTTATTAATTGTCAAGCTATTCCAACGAATTCAGGATTTTCAACAACTACTGATCAAGAAGCAATTGGTTTTGGCTACTTTGTGTTGATATTGGGTGTTTTTAGTATTATTTATGTTCGTACTATTCTAAGAAGTAAGAAATGAATAAGGGGATATAAAAGTTTCACATGTAGTAAATTCAGAATTATACCAATCAAAAAAATTATAGATGAAACAGCAGAGAACATTTAGTTCAAAAGTTATTTGTATGGGTTGGTTTGGTAGCTGTAATCATTTTTACAATAACGTTGGCAGTGTTTTCTGGTCCTGGAGATTTTACAATTAACCAATCAAGGATACTTTTAAGATGAATAATGAGGATTTTCATATTGTGGCTGATTATCACCAGAAGGAACTCATGCCAGTGGTTTTGATAGGAATCCTTGGCTTAACAATCGTTGGTATTATCCTTTCATTAGGTTTAATTTTGGTAAAAAATTCGCTAAATCTTCCAGTTGTTCTTTTAACAACCCAATTCCCTTTCTGGTCTCTTACATTCATCATATTCTGCTTTTTCATTGGAATGTTCCTAGTTCATGAATTACTTCACGCAATAACTGCATGGACATTTCATATCCCGACCAAATTTGGTTGGGGAATAATGGGAAAACTCGTTCCTTACTTTTCTGTTTCTCTAAAAAAGCCTGTGAATAGACTTCAATTCATATGGATAGCTATAATGCCTAATTTAATAATCAATGTATTTTTAGCTATTCTTATCTTGATTACAAAAGGTGAGATTTTATTTTCTTTTTTCGTGATGCTATTCATCACCCACATCGCAGGCGGTGGGGGAGATGCTGCGTTGCTTTATACAGTTTTTAAATGTCCACCAACAATTCTCTTGAATGATCTTGGACTACAATTACAAATTCTTTCAAAAGATGATTTAGAAAAAAAACCATTAATTAATGCAAATTCTCCTATTGTAAGAGTGTTTCACGAGAGTCCTAGGATTATAAGTTTCTTCGGCTTTTTTCTTCTAATATTTATCGTGTCAATTGCATTAGCTCCTTTCTTTGAATTAGCACTACGAGCCTTACTAAGCTATGATCCTCATTTTTTCATTGTTTATGAAGAAATTTCAGAATCAAGCTTCACCATTAGACCAAATTTCATTAATTGCTTTATTTCCAGCATTTTACTCATTACAATGATATGGATTGTCCGAAAAAGCATATTAAAATTAAAAAAGAAGTAATTCTAACAACGCAAATTAGTCATAGGTGAGTCAGATCCATTTTTTATGAGATGAAATCCTCTAACGAATTCGCTTTTTCGATTAATCATTTATAAACTTTCAACAAGATAACGACCAAAAATCGTAAAAACTTCTCATACTTATGGAAATTGACCTATATGAAATTTCACTCCAGAATTTTGAAAGAAGACTTTATCTTGGAAGATGATCTTCATATTACTGGTGAAACTACAGCAGATGGATCTATCCAAGTATTTTCTCTCTTATCTGAAGGAGCTTTAACTGTCAATGAAGACCTTGTAACTACCAGAGGATCAATTACCGCTAAAAACTCTTTGAAAATAGGAAAGGATATAATATCTGCTGAAAACATTACTGTGGAGGGAACTTGTGAAATCAAAGGAAATGTACGAGGCAAGAAAATTCGTTTTAGCGGTAAATCAGTAAAAGTGCACGCAATTGAAGGGGAGAACATTGAACTGTGGGGTGATGTTGAAGTTGAAACGGATCTTCATGCGTCTGAATCAATCTCTATACCTATTCATCCGAAGAGAAAAGGCCCTAGAATAACTGGAGTCGTCAACGCTCCCATCGTCACCATTTTTTATGGTGGTTTATTTTCAAAATGGTTTCTCCTACCAGATAGGATCTTAAAAAAACTCAGAAAGCAAACCCGTATAAAAAAAGTCTTCCTAATCAAAGATCTCTCAATTAAAGCAAGGGAGCTAGTAATTCGCTCCAGATACCCCCCTGACCGAGTGGATGTTCAATTTATCGACTCTAATATAGATGTTTCCAACATTAATTTTATTTAATCTAAATAAGGGGGCATACTAACAAAGATATTTTTTCATTTCAGGAGTATAGGTCGAAAGGTAATAAACTTCTTGACAAACGACTAGAAGAAGCATTTCATAAATCGTCTTAATTTTGTAATAGTGCTATCTTCCAACGAGAGCTGAGCCGAGCATCATTCATTTCTATTTTCAAGACCTTATTGATCAAGAATCACAATAGTTCCAGCAGCGCGATCTCCAATACGTCGTCCTTGTTCATTTATAAACGCAGGTAAGTAACAACAACAACCATCAAGACACCCTGGACAGCAATTGCGTACAAACGATTGTTCGTATGAGGCAGGAACACCACTCTGGTAATCAACAACTCTTAATCCCATAAAATACTTCCCAACAGATCGGCCCTCGTTTACTCCATCCTTAAACCATGCATATATACACCCAAAACATGGAATAAATGAAATAATGGCTTCATCAATCAAATATGCTATACATCTCTCTAGTAATGGTGCCTCTCTGCCTATATGAGTTAAACGTCGAGTTTCTGGAGGACGAGGTGTATCTTGAAATATTTTGTCGTACGCTTCTTTTAGACTTGATTCTTCTACTTCCTCCCTTATTGAAGGTTCGGATTTAGGGTGGAATATCTGTTGATAAGTATCTTTTAAGCTAGATACTTTCTTTCCACATCTTTTACAATATCTACTATCTTCATCAATTTCAGAGCCACAGGATTCGCAATAATGCATGAAATGACCCCTTATTTCATCTGTCTTTTGTTCTATCTTTTTTCATTAAGAGGAGGGAACAGCCACCCACCAGAACAGCTCCATTAAACCTATCGACACTCACACGAAAAAGGGATTAAATTAGAACTCAGCTTTAGGAATTCTTCATGCTCGATATTCTTTATTAATTTTTTGACAAAAATGAAAAAGAATATATGTCGAAAAGCAAAGAAATCACCTAAAGGAAGATTTAGCGAATGACTGAAAAAAAACAACTTGACCCCATTAGTGATTTGATAACCGTATCGTTAGAAAAAAATGATGTCGCCTTTATCTATTTTGGTTGGGCAGGAATTCTTTTGAAAGCCAAACAAAAACTAATAGCATTTGATTTATGCCCATATGATAACATTCTCTTAAAGAAACAGAATGTTCAGAAGATTACAACCCTTGATCTTCAGTTAAATAGTCATATACATAGAGATCATTTTAATCTAGGGAGTACAAAACAATTGTTCCAACAAACAGGGGCAAAAATAATCGTGAATCCACAAATTTTCGACGAATTGAAGAATGAGTTTCCGAATGAAGTCTTGTTCAGTGCAATTCCTAACAAACCTATAACTGTCGGTGAATTTACCGTCAATTCTATTGAAGGTATTCATCCATCTCCAATTAGTGTTTTTCATGTCAAATGGGACGGTTTAAGCGTTTTTCACGGGGCTGATTCAGATTACGTACCCTTAGAGAATTATCAAGCAGATTTAGCATTCATCCCCACTGGTTATCCCTCTCCGAGCTGTTCACCAGAAAAAGGACTGAATAT
>JBHLKC010000314.1:0-4152 GCA_048887065.1 Candidatus Hodarchaeota archaeon | reverse complement strand
GAGCATCATCCACAATCATTCCCCAATTCTGGACTTGACTAAGTGTTACTTCATATAGGGGAAAACCCGATCCTGGTGGGATATAATGGATCTGGAATCTTTCACTCGCAGTTACATATATCTCCCACGATTGAATTGATGTTAATATTTGTGAACATGAGATTAATGCAATAATGAATAATGAAAAAAATGTTACAACTTTTATCCGCATAAGTACCAGCTTCAGTTCGATATTTCTAATCTGCTGTACAAAATTGCTAGATCATTCATATTTCCACGAATAAAAAAGATTCCATTTGAGTTCATCTTCCCTCTTCAAATCATTGGATAATTCAAGATTCGATGAATAATTCTAAAAATGTTTTAATTTAGAATGAGCTTTCGTGTTTGGAGGTTTTGATACTCATCTAGTATTAGGAGCCCGATATGGTATAGAAACGATCCAAGGAAGTAAAATGAAATTAGTACCAGGATCATTGAGGTTAAAGAAAGAAAATAAGAAAGATTAGACGGAAGTGAGGGGATATAACCCATCTGATGGATGTATGTATAAATGATATATCCATCTGTAACTGATCCTAAACTAGAAGGAAGAATAGGAAATAGGTTAGGAAAATCAGCTAATAATCCAAAAAGTAAGAATTTCCCTCCAATATCTACAGTTGTTTTAGACTTAATCTTGGTTACAGTAAAATATATGGCCAGGCCAATTATGACAACACTTCCAGATCCCCCAAGTATTGAAATAACAGAGGACCAACAACACGGAAAACCCTCAGTTATAACACAAGAACAGCTTAACTCCCCTCCAATTAATCCAAACTTCATCTGAGGGTTAATAGAAGGAAGAAAACACGTTGTTAAACAAAAATGTCCTAATTCATGCAACAAGGAAAATGGTAAGAACAAGAGGTTAAATGGAAGCATCACAAAGGGGAATATCATTACAGATATCGGGAGTAAAATGGCAAATAATCCAGAAAAAAAGAAGCAGAATCTTTCATTATATGGGGTCGGCTTTTTTATATCCGAAGACATGGTCTTCAATGCATTTTATGTCAGTAATCCTTTAAATACTGTGCGATATTCGAAACAATAGTTAAATTATCATTTAGTTAACTATCGTTAAATACCATTAAATTAGAAATAAAGTGGTATTAGTAATACGAATTTGATTTTTAATCCTGTTTTGAACAGAGGGTAATTTATATGAGTTTTTTAGAGCAATATAAAATAGATGAAAAGGTTCTAGGAATTTTGCGAATAGCAATGGGTTTTGTATTCCTATGGCCATTTCTTGACAAGATGTTCGGTTTAGGATTTGCTACAGCACCTGAAAATTCTTGGTTAGCTGGAGCATCTCCAACTAAAGGATTCTTACAAATTTACGGAGTTAATCAGAATAGCCCGTTTGCATTCATTTTTGGTGATACTTTAGGAAGTATGTACCAGCTCGTAGATATCGCTTATATGGCGATGTTGCTGTTTGCAGGGGTAGGTCTTATGACAGGTGTTTTTGTAAGACTCTCAAGTCTATCAACAATTATATTCATGGCCTCAATTTATTTATCTGCATGGATTATAAACCCAGCAGAAGGCGTGGCGATTTATAATCCTTTGATTGATGAACATATTATTTATATCTTAATTCTAGCATTTTTCTTGATTAAACCAGTCGGAAATTATCTAGGATTAGGTGAAAGATGGTCAAGCCTTTCTTTTGTTGAAAAGTATCCAATTTTGAAGTAAAGGTTATAGGACTCCGATTTTTAATGGGGTTCTTAACTTTCTTTTTCTAATATTTTTTTTTTGGTTTTTCTGTTGAATTTTTTTTATTCTGTTGAGCTATCCTCATTTAGAGTGATTTAATTAACCAATCAATAGGATAACGAATATTTTACCAGTATTGAACATTTTTAATACTATTGTCTTATAATAAATATCCGCAGGATTTCCCAGTTTTTTCGATTCAATCTCTTCTAATTTTGACTTATTTGATCTAAGGAAGCCTGCCGTGATAGTAAACCATATATAATTCCATTATATCTCCTCATTCACTTGTAGATCATGTTTTATATACTGATTGGCAAGAGGAGATACGATAGAATATGAATTTACGATATGAAATAGCTGGAGAAGAAGATATTCCTGAACTCACCAACTTAATGACTCGTACGTTTGATGACGATACTCAAAAACATCTTGGTGAACCTAAGGGCGGACCTGATGGATATGACACAGGAGAGTTCTTTCAGCGATGGATGATCGAAGAGGAGGCATCAACGGGTTACAAAGTCATGGTAAATGATAAAATTATTGGAGCATTCATTGTTTTCATTTATGACCATGGTAAGAACGTTCTTGGAACAATGTTCATTGATCCAGAATACCAGAATAAGGGTATCGGTACACGTATGTGGCAATTTATTGAGGAGACATATCCAAACACGAAAGCTTGGGCTTTAGACACCCCTGGTTGGGCAACTCGTAACCACCATTTCTATGAGAAAAAATGTGGATTCACAAAAGTGCGAGAACAACACATAGATGGTCCTCCTGGGACTCTGTTTATCTATCATAAATATATGGAGTGAAATATTTTTCATCAGTCTCAAATGTATTTAGCTGACGCGATCAATTGGTTCATGTCTCGTATTACAAGACTAATCTATCTCCTTGGGATGAAGCTTGAGAGTTTATTATTACGATAAGGACACCTGTTTTACAGCTTACTCCCAAAACTTTAACTTTGAATAGGGGCTAATCAAGGTTTAAAAAGACAATGTAATAATATTATCATAACCGACCAAGATGGCGTCTTAAAACAACGGGTGAAACTCCTGCTGTTCGCATCCGTCTTTAAGGTTTTTTGAAAACCTTAGGGAGATGGTCAGGTCAGCAAGTACATTTGTTTTTTAGACACGCTCCAAACTTAGAGCATCCAACTCACCTATAGGTCGGTAAATGAGAATGCAAGCACTCCCAAAGACTTATGTCAATGGGATAGAGGCGATGGGTTTTCGCCTGCATGATAGAGCATAGCTACGGTGACGAGCTATGTGATGACCTCTTGTGAATACCAATGAACCAAAAAGTTCATTTGCAATAACCTGGAATAACCGTCAGAAGTACAAAAAACTTCCATCTACCTTCTTTTTCTTTTTTTATTATTAATATGACTTTTTTTTAAAAAATTTATAAAAATTTCAAAGTATAAACGTGAAAAAAATATTGTAAGAAGAAATAATTATTCTTCTATCTTCTTATTCTACAACCTCCAGATTTCAGTTTTCTAATCCACTCTTCTATCTCTTCTGGTAGTGATTCAAACTGATTTTTTTCTATCCAAAACGATTTAAGATTTTTAAGATGTATTATGTTCTCGGGGAGTGTTTTCAACCGATTTTGATCCAATCTTAAGAGTTCAAGATTAATCAGATTGCAGATACTATCAGGAAGGGAAGTTAACTGATTCTTGTTTAAAGATAATTCTTTAAGGTTTGGTAACTTTCCCAAACTTTCAGGAAGAGAAGTTAATTGATTATCATGAAGACTTAATCTCTTGAGACTGATTAAATCACCAACACTCTTAGGGATTGATTGTAACTGATTTATATAGGCAGCCAAGTCCCAAAGGCGAGTGAGCATTCCAATATTCTCAGGTAAATACTCCAATTGAACATTTACTAGTCCTAGTCTTTCTAGGTTTTCGAGATTGCAAATACTGTCTGGTAGTGTCTTCAGTGGGTTCCTAGATAAATCAGCTCTCTGAAGGTTCATTAAATTTCCTATACTATCAGGTAGGGATTCTATTTGGTTATTAAATACATCTAAATTCTTTAAAGTCTTGATTTTACCAATACTCTTGGGTAGAGTTTTTAGCTGATTATCCCGTAAAAATATTTTCTGAAGATATTTGAGATTACCAATGCTTTCAGGAATCCTTGACAATCCCATTTTGTGAAGACTTAAACCAACTATCCTTTTATTTTCATGTTTAAATCCTGCACTGTAAAATCCACATTTACCACTAGGAACTTCTGACTCAGTTATTTCTTCAAGCTCATAGAGAAAAGCTGCGTCTTCTTTGTAAAGCGGCACTCCATGATAAGCTGAAGTTTTAGAACTGTTTTTCTTCATTTTCTATATTCC
>JBHLKC010000313.1:0-4161 GCA_048887065.1 Candidatus Hodarchaeota archaeon | reverse complement strand
CATATTCGTAATTCCATTGATATACCTATATATTCAGAGCTCATAGCCAGCGTATTGTAACCCAAGAAGTCTAGGATAAAGTTTACAATGATTCGGAATAGATTTATCATATCAATTGGTATGATTATTATGAGGAAACCAAAGAGAATTCCAACAAGGCCACTAAAGAGAAATTCATCTGGTTTATAGTATTTTGATATTGGATCATCTGACTCCTTTGAACCTAAGTCTTCTGGAAAATATCCTTCATGCGATAGGCCCGCGAAAATAAGAGTAACAATAAGAACAAATGCGGAAATACTCGGGAAAGAAATGGTAATTCCATTAATAAGAGCCTGAGAAAGATTATTGGGTTCAACTATTACTATCTGGACAGTAATAACAATAATAAGTACGATAAATGCTAAAATCGCATTAACTTTGGAATAAATTGGCCATAATTCTTCTGAGATAAAATACTTCGGTGTTCCGCGTTTTTTGTAACTGCTTGCTATCTCTTTTGGAGTGCCTAGACGATTAATGGCTTTTTGAATACTTATTGGGTCTGGTTCATTTGATCCAGCTATCTCCTGGGCACTATCCCATATATGTGAACTAATGTCAAATAAAACGTCTTCTAATTTTTCATCATTATTTTTAATCCATTCTGGTAAGTGTTTTTTAATTTCTTTAAGGAAATTATCTACTAAAATTTTATTTTTTACAGTCATTTCTTTTCCTCCAAGTTTTCATAGTTAAGTTTAAATCCACAAATTTCACAGAACTTAACATCACTTTCAGAATAGTCGATTCTAGTTTTACAGTTTTGGCAAAACAGATATTTTTCCTCATTCAGGAGGATTTGAAAATCATTTATCTCTGAAATTGCTTCAAGTAGTTTGAGAAAGAAGCCTTCCAAGTGAGAAAGAATTCTTTCACCCTCTTCCGTGAGATAATAATATTTTCTTGGACGATCTCCTTCAATATGCCTATAAGAATGGATTAAAGATAGTTTACTATCTCTAGATTGCCATTTCTCAAGATTTCTTAATAAAGGATAAAGAGTTCCTTCTTTAATAATTAACATATTATTTGTTAACTCTTTAAGATCCCTAAGGAGTTGATAGCCATATACTCCCGCTTTACCATGATTCTTGATTACTTTTAAGATAGTTAATTTCCCTATACCGCGTAATAGGTCACTTTCGAAGTTTTCAAGAAATTTACGATGTGCTTCGGACTCTATTAACGCAGTTGAGTCAATTCCTTTGATATTACTAATCAATATGTACCACCTACAATACTGTATTGATGATTATACTGTAGATGATACAGTATAAATAATTTTCTGTTCCGACATCAAAATCGATAATCGATAAAAGTCAGGCTCTATTATTTAAGTTTCAAACAGTCAAAAATAATGAAGAAGGGGATTCGGTCAGCATCAAAAGCTAGTAACCTAGGATTCTCCTTTATTGTCTTTTCATCGGGTTTAGGTTCAATTATTTCTTGAATCACAAAACCAGCTTCTTTTAATGCTTTACTATACTCAGAGAGCGTTCTATCAAATTGCCATAATGGTTCAAAATCACTCCATGAAATCATCATTGCACCAGTATCAAAATACCGATCAATCATGACATAAAGCCGTTCTTCATTTCTTGATGTATCAAATGGAAGCCTAAAAAAATCGTTTGATGTCCTTCCGAAAACAGGATGAAGGTTAGACCAAATAAAACGACAATTTGGCTTTAATACCCGAGAAATTTCATAAAAAGATCGTTGATACTCGAGTACGTCCACAAAAACGATATTACTGACGACTAGATCAAATTCATGGTCTGAAAAAAAGGGGAGATGATCTAATTTTGATTGAAAATATTCACACCCCAGAGGATTGCTTTTTTCCTTCTCTTCACAATATGAAATGAATCCTGCAGAATGATCAATTCCCACTACTTTAGCTCCTTTACGTGCAAGTTCTCTACTCAAATAGCCGTTTCCACAACCAGCGTCGAGAATTTTAAGACCAGAGGGGTCTCCAATCAAACTCCAAAGATCTGGGTCAATAATCAGTTGTCTGTTTATATCCCCTTTATCCTCTGGAGAAGTACGTTCATGATGTTTTATCCATTCATGGCTGGTCTTTTCCCACTGCTGATAGACTTGGTTTTGTGTAATCTCAGATTCTTTAATTAGATCAGAATGAAAATGAACACCAGCTCTCCTTTTCCGAATTGGTAAAACATTATTAGGGGCTTTTAAGGAATCTGTAAGGGAAATCTGTCTTCCTTCTTGTGATTTTTCTGGTTTCCATGCCTTATTGGGTGTAATATTTTGTACAATAGATTTTACAAATTTATCCAACCCATTTTGAACAGGATGAACTCCTTGGAATTCACTGTATAGGAGATCATGATGATTCGTTTCACAATCTTTACAATAAAACATGTAAGCGTAGGTTTTATTCCAAAATTTGACAGGATCTAATTTAGGGGCATTACAAGTTCCACAGACTAATTCTTTTGAAGTAGGACACCAATAAAGCCAACTAAAATGATGATAGTCACCACAGGCCGAACATCGAAATTGTGCATGCCAATAACATCTATCAATTTCCCCTTCAAAGCTAAATAGTCCTTTCCTCTTTGGATATGTACTATTATATTTTGATATTTCAAGACAATAATGACAAGTCTTCCTCTCTGAAACTTTCATAGAAAAGAGAGGGATAAAGGAACCTATTTTTAAATTACGGTAAAGTTAATCATCAAATCTGCTTAAATTAGGTGAAATTATTTTACGATGAACTAGATCCCCAGATTTTATATACATACATCTCGTGAGGTAATGGGGGACAAGAGAAATACTTAGCCTACATATCATCTCATTAGTAAACCTAGGTTTTCCTAAATTTATCTCGAACATTAAAGGCAAGATATAATAAAACCAGACAACATCCTGTCCCACCTAAACCTAGAAAAGAGCCCCGTAAGATTCGGATTAGATTCTGTAGAAAAGTATCCTGTAAATTATATCCCAAGTCTATTATAACAATTAAACTCACAAGTCCCAGCACTATCCCACTTAAGCCTGAGTCAATTACTAAAAGTTTCCATCGAAAATAATCCAATCGAGCTAAACCAATTGTGATGTAAATATTACCCAGAAAAAGAACCCATATACCTATACCTATTATGCACGCAAATACAGCGGAGTAAGCAGGGACCAAAGAAAATCCGATATATACCTCTTCTGTAGGTGAACGAAGAAAAGTTGGTAAGTAAAGAATCCCTAAAAATAAAGCTGGGATCCCTAAAAATAAAGCTGGGACTACAGTCAAGAATGTCCAAACTCCCCATATCTGTTTAAGAAGAGTAAGGGGGCGTGTATCAGCTACTTGGAAGTCTTCGCCACTATTCACTTATTTTGCCTCCATAACAATCTAATTAACTATTCAGAAAGGATGCATATATTTCTTATATACAAAAGAAGCTTTTCCTTGAAAATTTGAATTCAATATATACCACTTTCCTTCTATTTAGAGGGAATGAAAAGTATTAATTTTATTTCAAGCGTTTCACAAGAAATCGGAAATCTCTAGGACCACGTTCCTCTAAGGTTAAGAGTTCATTCCCCGTGACATGAATCCAGGCTGGAATATCCCGTTTACTCCCTGGATCAGTAGTTAGTATTTCTAATACTTGACCCACTTTTAATTTATTCAATTTTTTCTTCGATCTCAAAATAGGTTGAGGACATAATAATCCACGGGCATCCAAGGAATAGTCTATACTTATTGATTTCTCGTCAAAGGGGTGTTTTCCTACAATCTCTTCCAAAGTGCTAGGGAAGGCAGCCTTAGAAGAGGAAGGACTTTCTTCAGGTGGAGTACCACGAATAAGGGGATATCCTTTCTTGTACCATTTCTTAATTCCACCTTTTAGACTCTTAACATCATTAAACCCTGCTTCCCTCAAAACGTCAACTGCTACCAAAGAGGCGCCACCTCCCTGACAAATAGTGACTATTTCTTCATCTTTAAACGGTTGAAGGTTCTCGAAATGAGATGGTAGTTCAAAAAGTGGGATCAACTGAGAGTTGGGAATATGTCCATACTTTTCATATTTATATTCTCCAGTCCCATAAAATTCTTTTTCATCTCGGTGATCAAGTAATAAC
>JBHLKC010000312.1:0-4204 GCA_048887065.1 Candidatus Hodarchaeota archaeon | reverse complement strand
CTATGGATTTAGATCCAAAAAAGCTATTTGGTATTGGAACTGATCGTTTTCTGTTTTCTTGGATGGATACAACATAATTTGAAGGTTAATGGCTTCATATTGATTTGGTTTCTATTATAAAGTCAATAGAAATTATGAAAAATGTATCAATATACTGATAAAATTGTACAAAAAAGGGAGTGACACTAGTATCTATTTCATCTGCAGTCTTATTAAGAAAATTGCACTATTGAAGCTGCAATCACTTAAAAAACTCGTGTGAAGGAGGAAATTACTTCTGAAAGAACCTGAAATAATTAATGCACACTCTAGTTATGTTATAGATGTATTATTCACTCCTGATAGCCAGATACTAATTTCATCAGGAATGGATAACATTATAAACATGTGGAACGTACCCGAATGGAAATTAAAGGGAAGTATGACTGGTCATACTCATAGTGTTAATTCTATTGCACTCACCCCAGATGCAAATACTTTAGTTTCTGGTTCAACTGATACAACTCTCAAAGTATGGTCTTTACTCGAAGGGAAAGAAAAAATGACCTTAAAAGGCCATAGAAAAACTGTTGCTTGTGTTAATGTTTCACCTGACGGAGAATATATTGCTTCAGGGTCTTATACGGGTAAGGTCAAGATTTGGTCATTACAGACTGGTGAGGAAATCACAACAATTAATGCGTTAGACAGAAATGTATCTGCTAGCGTTTTCCACCCCGATGGTAAAACATTATTGGTGTCAGGGATTAATGATGATATTTTAATCTATGAACTTCCATCTGGTGAATTAATCAATCAATTACCAGGTCATAAAACTGCTGTAACAGCATTAACAATTTCAAAGGGAGGAAAATATCTTGCCTCTTCTGGATATGATAAAACTGTTAAGCTCTGGAGGATAAAAGACTGGGATATTATTCAGGATTTTACTTTGGATACTGAAGGGTATTTTCGATCTGCATTTTCACCAGACTCAGAAACTCTCGCAGTAGTCGCAGCATATAAAGTGATGATTTGGTCGGTAGAGACTGGTGAGATGTTAATAGAACAGAAACTAAAACCCAAAGGACTCACTTCAGTAACTTTCTCACCTGATGGACAATGGTTAGCTGTTGGAGCTGCTGATAAGAAAATCAGATTATGGAAAATGAATAGTTAAATTTGATTTCAACCTTTCATTTGATTATTTTATCCTTCAACTATAGATTATTTGTTTTGTCAAAAAATTTTGCTTTTAAAGTCCCTGAATAAACCTTTGCATAGTGGCAAAGATGATTGATAAAATGCCCCTATCAGATGATTTATATTGTAAGATTATTGGAATAAATTTGGTGGTTTTATGGATCTAGCCGATTTCAAGAAATTTATGCAAAAGCGAAAAATTAAAGATGACAACATTGCTAGCTCTATCGCTATTGTGAAAGAATTTGATGAATTTCTCACCAAATATAACAGATCAGCTGAAAATGCATTATATGACGACGTCCATAATTTTTCTGCATATTTAATAGAGAATAATAGAAATATATTTGATAATTATGTTGGTCTGCTGCGATTTGGCCAATTTACGAAGAATAATCAATTAACTATTGCATCAATGGAGAATATTGATGGTAGCGAAGTGATGACCAATTTCTCAAAGCGATTAATAGATAAGTTTGGTGAGGAAGTAAGAAATAAAATTTTTGACGACATAGAAGTTCCACCGATGGGTTTACACCCTCAGAAAAAGCCTGAAATTACAAAAAAGGTAATTGAGAGATTTCTTGCAGAAGTTAATCACGAAAAATGCGCTAAATTCCTTGCAAACGGATTAAGGGATAAATATACAGCCTCGTATAAGCCAGCACGAGAAAAATTTCTGAAAGCAAAAAGTATAGATAAATTTTTAGAAATTAAACGCCAAGATTTCATAAATACCCTGAAAAACCATTTAGAAGAAGGTAAACTTTTCTTTACCCAAGAAGTTGATGAAGAAGTACTTGAATATGTTAAAAACCAGCAAGGGATGACCGAAGCAGGAATACGAGACGGGAATAAGGTCCTTATCAAGAAAATTCCATATATGACTAAACAATATCTTAAGGAAACAGATGAAAAGAAGAAGAGATATTATTACTGCCACTGTCCATGGGTTAGAGAAGCATTATTGGAGGACGACCAACCTGTTGATCCGATTTTTTGTAATTGTAGTGGTGGGTATTATAAAAATTTTTGGGAGGCGGTGTTGGATCAACCCGTGCATATAGAACTGTTAGAATCGGTTCTTATGGGAGATATGGCTTGTAAATTCGCCTTGCAGTTACCCCAGGAAATAATTGATACTATAAAGGATTAAATAAATAATTTCTATTAATTCAGTAATTATGATTAATATCACTTTGATTATTTGTCCCTAATTAACGATGTATTGAATTGCTGTGGTGATTCTTGTACTAATTTTGTCCCACAATTACTACAAAATTGAAGATCTTTAAAACCGCTCCGCCCACAATTTGGACAGTATTTTGAGAAGGTCATTGAAAGCGATGGAGTAGGAGACTCTTTATACACTATAACGCCAAGGATTATACAGACTGCAGCGGCCCCCCATAAAATGAATATCATGATATCTATAAGAGTCATTGATGAGTCTATATTCTGATACATAACATAGGAAAAAAATAGATAACAGAGTGGGAAGAGGAGTTGGAGTCCATAATGATACCTCGGCGTTTCCTGAGTATGATGACTCGGTATGATCCGACAGGGGCTGAACAACCCATAATGAGCCACCTTTTGTCTTTTTTCTAAATATGCGCGATAACTATACCACGACATTATAGGAATGAACAATAGACCTAAGATTAGCTGAAAAAAATTCATCATTACTATGTCAGTACCCACTAAATCACTTTCCATAAAAATCCAAGGAAGACTTAGTGCAATAAGGACACAAAGAATACTTCCTAAGCCAAAGAGAGCAGTTTGAGATGAAGGCTTCATTCTCTCACCTTCTTAGACAAGAGAAATTCCTCTCATAAATAATCTCGTTTCCATCAATTAATTGAAACTACATCAAAATAAGTAGTAGTTCTTAAAAACGGCCATCTAAGACAATTTTATTCTCTTTTTGGGCCAAAGAGTGTGTGATCCAGCCTGTCTTCGCATCTCGCTGATCAAATAACGGAACATAAGGCTTAAGGTCTAGTAACGGAGTAGAATCGAGCATATCCACACCTCTGATTTTTATAGTTTTGTTGGTAGAACTAACTGACACAAGTTCAACTATTGAGATTCCAATTGGATTTGGTCTAACAGGTGCCCTAGTTGAAAAGATTCCTCTTTGTTTTGTATCTAGAAACGGGATAACCTTCATTTTAACCTCATACGCTTTATGAAAGTGGTACAACAATATTATGTGTGAAAAACCATCTAAATCAGCTAGTCCTTCAATATATTGGGGAAAAAGCTCAATCCGCCCTTCAATAGAAGAATAACAGGATTGAATAGGAACCCCTTTGTATTCTCGGAACGGTGTCCGAATAAAACCGATCGCTTTGTAAGTTACATTTAATGTGTCTCTCATTAAAATCTCACTTCATTGATTATTCTGATTCATCATGAACACGTAAATGAATGTGGGTTTTTCCTGAATTCAAAGCTGTAAAGATCTTTCTCCGAGCTTGCTGTAGAATTCGCCATAAGGTTCCCCTAGAGATATGCATTTTCTCTGCTGCTTGTTCCTGAGTCATATTTTCTTCATCAACTAGTCGCAATGCTTCTAACTCTGCATTGGAAAGAATTAATTCTACTTCTCCTTCCAGAGTCTTCCAATCTCGTCCAATGAATGGCTGAACTTTGGGTCTTCCCCCTCTAAAACGCCTTCCTCTTCCCCCTCTACCACCCCGACCAGAATCTGGGCCTCTAATAAGCAACACACTCCAATAATTGTAAATAATTAAGAATCAATACTTAATTTTGAGCTATTGCAAAAAAGGTTTTCGGTTCTCTCTAGTAAAGAGTCGCACATCAATGTTTATTTGGAACATTTCTACAACCTATAAAGCTCAAATCTTGTTGATTAAAAGCTCCTCTACCGTATTTAAAGACCCATAAAAACCTATAATAATTGAAAAATGTCTTTTTTGGATTTTGTGCGATTGCACAAAATTTATATACTAGTTTTGTGCAATAGCTCATTGGTGAAAATAATGCCAAGAGG
>JBHLKC010000311.1:0-4214 GCA_048887065.1 Candidatus Hodarchaeota archaeon | reverse complement strand
CGAACGAGATCTAACCGTGCGTCTTTCTCACCCGTAGCTTCAAGCATAAAAGAACCCACAGCAGATAAAGCACCAGAGATCAAAGGAAGATCTACATGCAATGCTTTTCCCCTCCTAAAATCATAATTGAAGATTGGAATTCCTGCTTGATCAATTATTAGTAGGAGAAAGAATTCTAACGGTGGAAAAGAGTCACTAATCCAGAAAAGTGGTAGGCTAGCAAGGACTGCCAACCCTATTAAAATGAATACATTATATTCAAGAATTTCAGGATATAACGGAATATAGAACCAATAACTGATGATAAAACCAATTATAAAACCAAGGCCAAATGACTCGAATCCTAATGTAACATATCTACCTAGTGAGTCTTTCGAAGCCAAATCAATCCATAAGCTACTGTCCAGAGAAGAATTAATTAAGGCAAATGAGGCCCCAATTATTAGTGTAGAAAGAATAAACGAAAATTCTAAAGGTAGAATGCCAACAAGCAATGAGGCAAAGACAATTCCATATGTAGCTATTATAATTGAAGTCTTCCGACCCCAAGTATCCGTTAGATATCCTGAAATTAAAACTGTAGCAAAACTCCCCAAAAGGATAATAATCCAAAAAGCTTTGTAATCTCCGATCTCAATACCAAAGAACCCAGTATAATTAAGATCTCTTCCTACTTGAGCTAGACTGCCAATCATCAGACCAAACATTATCCAGATTAAGGTGTGAGACCAGAAATAGGAAATAACTGAAGGACGAATTAGAATTTGAACCAATCTTGTAGGCCAAATATCTTGTTTCTCTAAGTCCAAGGTCAGATCTACTTTTTCAGATAGGAAGTGAAATACAATGCTAAGACTTATTCCCATTAAAGCAACTAAGATCAATGGAAAGAAGAAATCAAATCCCAATAAACCAGTGATTAATATCAATCCTACGGAAATCCCTGCAAAAAGAAAGATAACAATTGCATATGTTTTTCCTCTGTCTTTTTCGTTCACTATTAATCCATAGATTGTTTGCCCCGAAATAGCTAGGACACCAGTAAAAAATCCCATAGAAGCCAATGTTATAATCATTAAAAATACATTAGAAATTCCTAATGCAATCATATTTAGAAGAAGAGACAGAGAACATCCAAGGAAACTATAAGTCGCGATAGAACGTAATAAACGGGGGTAATGGTCTATAACTATACCAATAAAACAACTGAATCCTGCTGGAACTGCCCAAATTGATAGAATGATAAAATCATTATCAATTATCATAAGATTATTGGCTTTAACAAAGTCTATCAAATCAAAAATGTAAATTAAAATACAAAAAGTTGTCATTAACCAAATAAATGTTAATGGCATTATTACAATAGAAAATTTACCTTTTTCAGCAAAAATGGATGTCTCTTCCTCATTCAATTCCATCACCAAAATCTACATATGTACCAGATGTTAGATTTATTCATAAATAATTCGTCTTTCCTGCTATTTAACATTCAAATAATTTATGAAGCCAAGAATCATAATAAAACTTAGAAGATATAAAATTATGTACAAATGCGATACATAATCACAGATCAATAGTATTTTTACTTGAAACTCATAATAAAATTGATAAACTAAAGCCTAAAAATAACTCAATACTAGAAAAACTTTATTGAAAATGGTGAATTTGATGTCTACTACTAATACTCAAAATTATTTATATGTCGGTTCATTGATTACTAGTGTTGTGGGAGCAGCTGCATTAATACTTGCAGATTTTGCTGGTTGGGATGCTAGTAATTATTATACTGGTGTTCAAGAAAGCGGGGTGCTTGATGTGAGTCTTGAAAACCTTTTAGTAGCACCTTTATTTCTAGCAGCAGCGTTCTTACTGTTGTTCTGTAGTTATATTTCAGTATTAGGATTGAGAGAATCAATCGAAGATACATATTTACAGTTTGGAATTTTTGCATCTATTATATCGATTGCAATTCAAGCAGCTATTGCTCTGTTATTTATTATCATTGTTTTATTAGAGGATATTTGGTGGTGGTTTGACTTTGGTTTTTTTGGAGGAGTTATCGGTGCTATGTTAACACTTATCTTCCTTTATCTTGGGCTAAAGGAGTCCTCCTCATAAACTAGACAATATTTTTATTAAGTTTTAATTAATATATCATCAAAGCTTTGCTCTTCCGCTGATTCTATGTTAAAATTAGGCCCATAGATTCGTTCTACAGCTTCACTAAACTTTGTATGTCGTCTCGCATTTAAGAACTGCTTCGTTCTCATATGCAAAGATCGTCGTAGAAGGGGTTCTTTCTCTTTTCCCCGCACTTGCCACTCAGTTATGTCCGGTTGAGATGTAGCAATAGTTCCTACAATTCTTTCTTGATTTCCGTTTAAGCTAATAAGATACCGTTGTAGGTCTTCTGTCATAAAGAATACTTCTTCAATCAACACTTTGGGTTTATCTGAGAATGTAGTTTCATTGAACTTAGAAATATCCGCATATAATGATTGAAGAAATGGCCTTATTTTAGAATGTAAATTTGGTTTCGCTGAAAAGTAAGTTTGATTTTCTCTAAAGTCTGAGTCAAAAGCACCTAAAATATGGTAATTAGCCTCCCTAATAGTATCAAATAGTTCATAAATATCGAGATCACTGACCGCATCGACCGTAATTCCATGGGCAAGATAAAAATTCTTGGCAATAAATGGAGGCATTTTTCTTTCTTTCTTAATTTTTTTGACGGGTTTAAGTTGTATAGGAAGCTCCTGCTCCGATATCTCATCTTTTTTCCCAAAAAGTGCTTGCTTAATTCTAGAGAAGAAACCAACTTTTCTAGGTCTTTCTACTTGTACAGGTGGAATAATAGGTTGTTTCTTGATTTTAGGAACCTTTTCAGGAATTTTAACCTTTCCTCCTAAAATGACCTTTTCCCATCCATTGTGTTCAGATCCTCTCATCCGAAGAGTCGTTAGGATTTTTGATAGATTTATTTCATCTGCAGGAGTTTTTAGGACAAAAATAGGTTTAGAATCAATAAAAGGGTCACGGACAATAAAAAGATGCTCTCCTAATTCATCAATACTTGCTCTAACAAGAACTAGTTGCATGTTATCCATTTTTTGATTTAATAATTTCGTTAAGGGGGGGAATCCAGCTTCTAGGCTCGAAATTCTCGTATCCATATTCCATAATGACATTAACGAGGGCTTTCTCGCATCAAGAAGAAGGATACTTTGACTTTCATTGATATTTGGTATAACTAATTTAGGATCGATTTTAACTGTTTGTACAGACATATATTCCTCAAAAAGACGCCAAGAGTATTCAATTAAAGTTCTATCATCTGTATAATGTGGAGCTTCCTTATATTGCTGAATTTCTGCATCAGGATAGGTCCGTTTTAAAGCAGCAGAAAGAATTCCTAGTTCCCACCCACAAGGGCCAGCTCCCAGTGTTTCAGATGCAATTAACAAATATGGAGCAAGAAAGCTGTCTTTCAATCTGATGAGAGCTGTTTCACGTGGAGAAAGCCCACGTCCACCCATGTATAAATCTTGACTCCGAATTTTTATTGCAGTTTTGTATGCAAAATAGAACATCCTCATTAAAGCTTCCGTAGAGGAACATCGCGTTCGTCCCATTATGAAAGAGTGAATAACAGAGCGACGTCGGTCATCATCAGTCCCACCACTTGGTACCTCTGATGCTGTAACAATGTAATCAGATACAAAAAGAGCACGCGCAGCATCTTCACCTTTTATCCCCTCTTTTGATGCAAAATCAAGTAATTCTGGAGATTTACTTTTATAACTACTCAATCTGAGATCAAGATCAATTTCACTTTCCAATTTTTGAATCAAGTCTCTCATAACTGCTTCATTTGGCACTTTTAACATGGATACCCACCTTTTGTTCTCAGAATAAATCCAAAACGTAACAAGAAGAGTCATTCAAAAGGATTTGCAAAAGGTTCTTTTTTGCATTCTTAGCAATTATGAGAAATACTAAATATACTCAGTATTCCGAATTCTCTCAAGAATCTCTTTAATTTGGAGATCAGCTACATCATTGATGGTTGGGGGTACTTTGGAGAATTTCTTTAAGATAAATTGTAGACTAGCTTCTCAAATTATCAATATAAAAGGCTCATAATTGTACCCAAAAGTCATATAAAATTAGGAAAATATACCAAAATTATTTCTGAAAAAAAAGCAGCAATTTTT
>JBHLKC010000310.1:0-4239 GCA_048887065.1 Candidatus Hodarchaeota archaeon | reverse complement strand
AATTATTCAAAGAAAAATGCCTTGAATTCAGCATCCTGTTGTAATAATTCTGTAACCTGTAGCCCTAGAGGTGTAAGTTGCCACCCTTTTTCCCCCCTTTCAACCAAACCTAGCTCTAAAAGAGATCTACTATACTTTCCTGTTCGTATATGGCTTCGAACGGTATCTAATCCCACTCCAATTATCTTACTAAGTCGTTTATAACCGACTGAATCACGATATAATTCAATAAGAATACGTTTCTTCGTTCTTCCTAGTCGTTCCATAATCTCGGAAGGATCTTGTTCTATTTTGCCTTTTGGTGAATCTTGAGATTCCTTTTCAGTCATTTTAAGCTCCCTAAATTGAGGGTTATAATAAGAAAATGTTTTATTAGGGCTATTTGCGTTTAATTTCTGTTCTTCGGGCTCGGGGACGGTTTCGTATCCATCTTTTTCCGCAATCAGGACAGGTTAAGCGAAGATCAACTTTCTTCGTAGTTTTAGAAGTCATATTTCTTGAGGCTATTGGCCTACGAGAGTATCTTCCATGATTTCCTATTCGACTAGTCCAACGTGCCATGCTTCGACTACCCCTGCTCATACCTCCTCCTCTTTGTTTAGCTTTCTCAATTTTAACTACTTGTTCTGTGTGTTTATTGCAGTATGGGCAGAAAGTTCGCATCTTCGCAGGAATCTTCATCCTAGATTAACTCCATTGTAAATAATACAACGTTTGTTCTTTAATACTTATCAAATGGTTGATTAATCAATTTTGAACATGAGTTAAAAATTCAGTGATATTGTGATTCAAAGTCCATTTTTCTACATGAAAAAGTATTTTATTCTCTTTAATCTTGCATTACCTTTTTATTTCACTAATTTCTTTCTTTATAAAAGCCTAATATTCAGAATAGCTGGAAAGTAATTATTATTCTCCAAAACAATAAATAGGTGTCACAAAGTCACATTTTTGATTTATTTTATTGCATCTCTTTTCTCCAATTGCTCTTTTAATCTTACGATAATTCTAAAAGTTACTTCATAGGTTCCTTTAATTGATTACCATTGCCTCTAAATCCGAGAATAAAATTCATACTTGAAATAGCTTTACTTTTAGGCACAGCAGCGGCTATGGCAATTATCATTTCTTTTGGACTTACTGTCTATTTAGGAGGATCGTCTCATCCCACCGTAGCTGTTACAACTGGGAGTATGTTACCAATTTACAATGGATTTCAAGATGGTACAAATGATCCCATTTACCCTTTTAGGGGGGATATTCTCCTAGTGAGAAAAGTTCCTGTTGAATCAATAGAGGTTGGCGATGTTATTGTATTTGAAACAACTGGACCTCCTGATGAACCTGTTGTTCATCGAGTTATTGATAAATGGCTAGAGAATGGTAACTACAATTTCAAAACAAATGGAGATAACCGTGATGATCCTGATCCGTGGATAATTTCAGGAGAAGATGTTTATGGTGTTGTAGTTATACGAATTCCTCATATTGGATGGTTTTTGTTAGTTGTTCAAACGACGGTTGGAAAAATTATAATATTAGCCCTTGCTATTCTCCTTTTATTTGTAGGCAATGATTCTGAAGAAAAAAAAGACAAATCAATAGTCGAAAAGACAGAAGAACAAAAAGTTTCTGATTCAACTAGAATCAATTTTGTCAAAAAGACAATTAAAAGCAGAAAAGGAATTTATTCAGTGCTCATATTCCTAATTCTTTTAACATTCATCGCTAGCAATTTAATTGGTTCTCTAATTTCACCTCCTTCAGTTAATCTTTACTCATATAACACTCATAGTGAGGAAAAGATAGACAACCTCTTAGAATCGACTAATGTGAACCCTTATACTATTTCCAAACTTTACGAACCTTGGTCTCGTGGCACAAATTCAACACAAACAGTTCATTTCTTCCCTGTTCAAATTGAAATTTGCTCTGGAGGCTTGTTCAACAATATCGAGAAAATCGAAATAATTACTCACGTAAATGGAACCGAGGCGATTTATCGATGGAATATGGTTTATAATTTCATTGGAACGAGAGTCTTTAAAGGAGCGATTATTGCTACACTCAATGGGTCGGGTAATTACAGCGCCACAGTCTCTTTAGGTATTTATACTCGCGGGTTATTAGCTTCCCCTGATCGATCCATTACTTTTCCATTAATATTACAAAGTTGATGATTAAAACCATGAGTAATTTGTGTTACTTAGTTGGAACCGCTGGATCAGGTAAAACCATGCTTACAGCTTCTCTTCAGCGGCATTTAACCAATAAGGGAGCTAGTCTTACCATTGTGAACCTTGACCCAGCAGTTCAACATATCCCATATCAAGCAGATGTTGACATTCGAGACTATATAGATTTTAATCAATTAATTGATGAATATCAGCTAGGTCCAAACGGTGCAATGATAGCAGCTACAGATTTAATTGCGGATTATATTACTGAAGTTAGAGAAGATATTAATGAGTTAGGAGAAAGTTCTCAAGTAGTGTTGATCGATACACCGGGTCAAGTGGAGCTTTTCGCTTATAGAGCTTCCAGTGTAAGAATAACACGAAGTTTCCCAGAAGATAATGCGTTGCTAGTATTTTTATTTGACTCTGCTTTAGTTTCTAATATATCAGGATATTTATCAGTCAATTTACTTAGTACCTCGGTACAAATTCGATTGAACCTTCCGATGGCTCATGTTATGACAAAAATAGATCTATTAAAACCTCATCAGGTTGAAGAAGTATTATCATGGCGTGAAAATCCATATAATGCTATAGAAGAGCTTTATGGATTAAGAAGAGAATTTGCTCTCCGATTATCGCAAATCTACGAGGAGATTGCAGATATACCCCTTCTTCCTGTTAGTGCATTAACTGGGGACGGATTAGAATTATTAAGTGCCCAGATCAGTCGTACTTTCACTGCTGGTGAAGATTGGTCAATTTAATAGTATCAGGGTTAAGCTCTTGGACCAGGCAACATCCAAATTAAAGAAGTTACTACAATAAAAAGGAGGACAAATGTAAAAGTCCCAGAGAGCCATAATCGTTTTTGATCAAGCTCGTCAGGAGAAATTCTCAAAATATATCGAACAAAGAAAAGGCAACTCAATAAACTTGCGATAAGTACTAAAAGCCATATATCAATGGGAGGTGAGAAGTCAAATAATAGAAAAGCAAATCCAGAAATGAGTCCGCTACCAACACCGAAACTAACTTTTGTATAATACAATTTTGTGTTAGGTTTTAGTCCTTTGGTTTTTACTTCCTTTGGTCTAGTATCTAGTTGGAATGTAGTGTCGTCTGATTTGCGTTTGATTCGACGAATCTTCCGCTGACTTATGTCTCGTCGTTCCTTACTCAATTTCATTCATTCCTTTCAGGGACGCAAATATTTGTCATTTATACTAAGTAGCGCACCCCTTTCATTTCAATAATAACATTTTTTACTATGACGAAAATATAAGTGGGCTTCCTAGGCTCACTATTGAAGATCCAACCAATGAAATAAAAGTATCTTCAGTCATCTTGGTGTAAACACGCCTAAAATTACAACACTTGAATCACGAATACAGAATTTGAATTTTTCAAGCATAACACAGGTAAAAATTACCTTTTTAGGTTTATACAATAAGTCATCTTTTAATAAGATGGAAAAAATCCACTCGTGTTCGATCGATAAATTAAATATATTATAAGAATTCTCAAATCATTAATGAGAAGGTGTCAAGTCGTAAGGGAAGAATCAAAAAGTGTATTCAGGAGAGTATTTAGTTAAATTAGCCCGAAAAACTATTGAAACTTATTTAAAGGATGATAGAAAGATTATAGTCCCAAAAAACGCCCCAGAAGATCTTTTGGATCAATCAGGTGTCTTTGTTACTCTTCATCGTGCAGATAAACAAGGAAAAGAACCAGAATTGAGAGGGTGTATCGGTAGAATCGAAAGCCCGCGAAGTACTTTAATTCAGTCAACTATTGACTCTGCAATTGATGCTGCAGTCCATGATCCACGGTTTCCTCCAGTAAATCTTAATGAAATGAAAAATATTACAGTTGAAATCACTATCTTAACCATACCAAAGGAAATCAAGGTATCAAGCCCAAAAGAGTACTTTGATCAGATTAAAATTGGTAAACATGGATTAATTGCTGAACGAGGCCCTTTCCAAAGAGGACTCCTCTTACCACAGGTTCCAGTTAATAATAACTGGGATCTCACAACATACCTCAATTATGTTTG
>JBHLKC010000309.1:0-4243 GCA_048887065.1 Candidatus Hodarchaeota archaeon | reverse complement strand
TTTGAGTACGGAAATAATCCTTCAAGTATCCGACTTAACCAAAGTATATGGTCGAGGATTTAGCCTTGGAGGAAAAACGATTGGCCAACAAGTCATTGGCGCACAAAATGTAAGTTTTACCGTTAGAAAAGGAGAGATCTTTGGATTTCTTGGTCCGAACGGCGCAGGCAAAACAACCACAATGAGAGCTATTCTTGATTATCTCAAAATTCAGGCTGGTACAGTTACAGTTTTTGGATTAGATTATCATAAGGAACGTCTTGAAATCAGAAAGCGGATTGGATATGTCCCTGGTGATATGGCTTTATTTGATAATTTCACAGGAGAAGAACTTATCGAATATTTTGGTAAACTACGTCCAATCAATTCTGAATTTCTCGCTGAGCTCAGATCCAATTTCAAGGTAAAATTAAACAAGAAAATTAGATCCCTTTCGAAAGGTAATCGTCAGCAAGTTGGTTTGATTGCATCACTTGCTTCTAAACCTGATTTTCTAATTTTAGATGAACCTACATCAGGTTTAGATCCTTTAATGACAGCTAATTTCCATAATATTCTACGAAATCTGAAGAAACAAGGATTAACTATCTTCTTAAGTTCCCATGATTTAGCTGAAGTCCAGGCTATTTGTGATCGTGTTGGTATTATTAAGGAGGGTAAAATGATCCTTGTAGAATCTGTTGAAGATCTGAAGAATAAATTTTTGCAACACGCGAGAATTACATTTGATGGTTCTTCGATACCTAATCAATCTGAGATCGAACAATTGAAAACAGTTATATCGGTTGAAAAAATCAATGATAGAACTTATTCGTTGAAAATTCGCGAAGATGTTGATGAATTGATCAAGTGGCTAGCAAATTACGCAGTGAAGCGTTTCATCTGTGAGGATGCTACACTGGAGGAGATCTTTCTTCAATTCTATCAATAAAGGAGGAACAAAGATGGTACATGTTTATTTAAAAAATTTTAAGAAATCCTGGTTTATTGGGCTAATCGGTCCCATTTTTGTTGTAGGATTCCTTGCCACTATTGCAATATCATGGCCGATGAGTTCTATGCGTGAAATTATACTTGAAAGAGTCCAAATGATGAATAATCCCATTTATCGCGCGATTCTTGGAGACATTGCTCTTCCCTTGGAATTTCAAGCTCAGTATCCTTGGCAAGCAGCACTGTTCATGTATGGAGCTGGGACTATCCAAATAATCATTCTTGTTGCAACTATTTTCATTCCAGCTCGATTGTTAAGTACCGAAATAGATAAAAAGGCTCTCGATGTCGTTCTAAGCTTTCCTATCCCCAGATGGCGTTATCTATTAGAAAAATTCAGTGTATTCCTCACTTACAATATTCTTTATCCAATAACTTTAATCGCAACAATGATTGGAACTTCTATTGCTTTAAATGAAGAGATCGAAGTGACATCAGTTGTTTTTTATGCGATTGGATCGTGGTTGATCTTATTCTCATTAGGAGCTTTGTCATTACTTTGTGCAACAGTTTTCCTAGATTCAAGTAAATCGTTAGCTGCGGCAGGTGGTGTTATTTTAGGACAATATATTTTTGTTAGTATTGGTGGGCTAATTGAATTTTTACAAGATTTTCAATTTCTTTCTCTGTTCAATTATTTCAAAGTTAAGACTATTGTAGAGGAAGGATTCTTACCTTTGGGAGAAGTATTTATCGTAGTAGCTGTTGGGATCATAGCTTTATCAGCTGCGCTTTATATCTTCCATAAACGAGAATTTGCGTTATAGATTCTAATACCTCCGTAAATTCTTTCATTTCTTTTTCCTTTTTTACCACTTTCAATAAGTTTATTACAATTCTTCAAGAATGACTGCTAGGTAGGTTTTAATATTGACAGAAAATGAAAATAATCCCGAATGGAATGCTAATACAAAGCATTTCTTAAAAGAATGGTTTTCTGGCCTTATGGTCAGTATAGAAAACTTGGATGAAGAAATTAGACCCAAGGTTTTAGAAATGACTGGTCGGGCTTGTGCTCAGGCACATACTGTCGATTTGTTCAGGAAAACTTGGGAAAATGCGAAGAGTATCGATGATTTCATTCCAGCGATTAATAAAGCTATGGGGATAGAGATTTACAAAAAATTAGACGACAAGACAATATCAGCTGTTTACTCAAAATGTTACTGTCCTCTTGTCAATATTGGCTTAGTAAATTCTCCTATACTTTGTAATTGTTCTCCTAATTGGATACTAGAAAATTTTGAAGCAATTCTAGACAAATCTATAACAGTAGCTACAAAGAATACAGTTTTAAGAGGAGGAGATAGTTGTAACTTCATTATCTCAATGGAGTAATAGTAAATTTCTTATATTATTACTCTGGGAGCATACTCATTACATAAATCCTGGTAAAATTTTCATAGGAATTGTGTAAATGGAACTCCTTTCTTGGAATGTTAATGGATTACGTGCATGTCTTAAGAAAGGATTCATTGATTGGATGAAGCAACAGAACCCTGATATCCTTTGCATCCAAGAGACTAAGCTACAGCCTAATCAGATTTCATTTACTCTAGAACTTCCTGAATATCAAACATATTGGAAATCCGCCCAAAAAAAAGGATATTCTGGAGTAGCTATCCTTACTAGAAAAAAACCGCTTTCGATTACAAAAGAAATAGGAAAAGCAGAGTTTGATCGCGAAGGTCGTTTTTTGCAGTTAGAATTTGAAGATTTTTTTCTTTTAAATGTCTATTTTCCTAATGCTCAAAGAGAGCTAAAACGTATTGATTTTAAATTAGATTTTAATGATTACTTCTTAGATTATATTGAGAAATTAAGAACAAAGAAGCATTTAGTCATTTGCGGGGATTTTAATGTCGCTCATGAAGAAATTGATTTGAAAAATCCCAAATCAAATCAGAATAACGCGGGTTTTTCTCCTAAAGAGCGTGAATGGTTTACCAAACTTATGAAGCATGGCTATATTGATACATTTAGGAAGTTGCATCCAGATGTTGAGGATGAATATACATGGTGGACTTACCGTTACAATGCAAGGACACGAAATATTGGATGGCGAATCGATTATTTTATTATTAACCAAGAGTTCCAAAATAGGTTAGAATCAGCATTCATTCTCAAAGATGTTATTGGATCGGATCATGCGCCAATAGGTATAACTATCAAAGAGTAATAATCGAAATTTTGGTATAAAAATGGGATACTTTGAAATAGCGGATTCAATCCAGCTTTTCTATCATTTACCTAGCTGTGAAGAGGATAGTCTATACTTAATTTTTCTACATGGTGGTGGAGGAAACCGTGAATTATGGTACAATCAAGTGTCCTATTTTCAAAACAAGTATAAAACTGTAGTTTTTGATCTTCCTGGTCACGGTAAGGTCTCGTCGTCAGAACCGCTTCTTGATGTACCTTATTCAATAAAAGGTATAAAGGATTTAATTGAAAACGAATTTATAAATCATCCTGTAGTCATATGTGGTCATAGTTATGCAGGATTCATTTTATTTGGATTATTGAAAGAATCATTACCAAATTTAATAGGATTGATTTTCCTTGATTGTCCGTACTATAAGGATGTACATGAAATTCAAGAACGAATTAATTTAGCAAAACGAATGTTATCATTATCACCCCAGAAAATGGAACTTATAACAAACCAATGGTACAGAAATATGACTGGGGGAAATTTAAAAGATCAAGATCAGAAATTGATTCTAGATTCGCTATCTCAAGTTAATATAGAGTGGATGTATAAATGTATGCTTCATTCTAAAGAGTTATTGGAAATTTATCCTTCAAAGAAGCAAATTAACGAATCTAACATTCAATTTCTTATAATTGAAGGGGAAAAATCCTTGTTCAGATCACCAGATAGATCTTATCGTCAAGCTTTAGCAAATAGTCAATATCAGGTTATTCAAAATTCTAATCATTTTTGTTTTCTGGAAAAACCGCAAATTGTAAATTATTTCATAAAAAAGTTTTTAGAGTACTTGATTGATTCAAATTGAATATATTGATCATTTACAATTGAAAACATTATTATAAAGCATAAGATTTAAACATGATATATTTGATAGACGCATTATTGTGATTTACAATGAGCGATCTAGAGTATTTAATGATTTATCTTGATTCTGGTATTCCTATTTATAGTAAGTGCTACTCTGGTATTTGTGGTATTGCAGCAAAGGATCCAGCACTTTTAACTGGCTTTCTAACTGCACTTGAAAACTTCGCT
>JBHLKC010000308.1:0-4279 GCA_048887065.1 Candidatus Hodarchaeota archaeon | reverse complement strand
GGTGCATTTAGAAAAGGAACCGAGGGAGCTGAATTCATCGACGAGCTAAAACCTCATGTAGATATGTTTGTAGAAGGTAAAAGAGGTTTATGCGGATTCCATGGTACAAATCTTGACCAAATTCTTCGTTATCGAAATATCAAAAATGTCGTTATAACAGGCTTTCTTACTAATGTCTGTGTCGAATCAACAGCAAGAACTGCTTACGATTTAAACTACGGAGTCACTGTTTTGAAGGACTGCACTGCAGCAATGTCGAGGGAAGAGCAAACATATGCTGAAGAAAAGTTATTCCCACTAGTTTCAAAAGTAACTACTCACGAAAAGTTCCTTGAAGAGCTTGAGTAAAAACAGATCTCTTTGAGATCTGTCCCCTTTTTTATACATTAGTGTATTTGATATCCGTAAATCAAACACTGGACATCGACTGCAGGACCAACTCTGTAATATCCATTACTTTGAGGTCAATATTTTGTATTCTTGCCCCACCCTTGATGATCCTGACACATTGCTGGCAAGAAGTTACTACTATATTGACATTGGTCTCTTGAATCTCCCTGATTTTTTTCTGAGCTAAAGATCCTGATAGAGCAGTATCAATCATCTGAATATTCCCACCCCCTCCACAACAGATACTTTGAGCTTTCCTGTTTTCTAACTCGACCAAAGTGAGGCCAGGAATAGATTTCAATATTGTCCTCGGAGCATCATAGATACCACTGTTTCTACCCAAATCACAAGGATCATGGTAAGTCACTCTGATATTGAGTTCCCCTAGAGGAATAGCTCTCGCGTCAATCAACTTCTCAATAAATTGGGTAGTATGTAAAAGCTCTAGGTCTGTATTATAGTATTTTTTCCAGATTGTGTAACAGGAAGGACAGGAAAAGACTACTGTTTTAGCTTCTAACGATTTTACTTTTGTTAAATTATGAACTATTAATTCCTTCATCTTTTCAGGAATACCCGCCGCAATTAGCGGAAAACCACAGCACCATTCCTCTTCTGCTAGAATGGAGAAGTCTGCATTAGCTATTTCTAAGATTTGCACGAATTTTTCAGGGATTGGCTGAACCATAGGAAAAAAAGAAGCGACACAGCCCACAAAGTACACTACTTCTGCCTTATCCTTCTGATACATGTGGTCGGGGAGGTCATCAAGGAAATCCCTCCATTCTCCTCGTTTGGTGTTATCAAAATCAGAAATGTTACGTTTAGTATAGAGTGATTTTAGGATCTCCACCATTCTGGGATGGAGGCCCTTTTGATTAGCAATTTCTTCACGGACGTTAAGTAACACTCTTTTAAGATCCACTCCACTAGGACATGTAGTAGAACATGCGCCGCAAAGGAGACATTTGGCAAAGATATCCCAGTAATGGTCACTTAAATCCAGCTCACCTTGAGTATAAAACTTAGCCAGCTGAATTTTACCTCTTGGAGTATATTTCTCCAGAAGAAGCTCTTTACAAATAGGACACGTTGCTAAACAAAGTCCACACTTGATACATCGGTCAAATTCTTTAATAATGTTATTTAACGTCATATTTCTCCCTTGCAGATTGTGAGGCGAATTTTTAGAGAAAACTACCTGGATTGAGAATATTACTTGGGTCAAAAATCCTTTTAATCTGCCGCATAAGCTCTATGGCATTGTGATTAAATTCCATTGTCATAAATCTGGCTTTAGCAAGACCAATACCATGTTCCCCAGAAAGAGTACCACCCATTGCAAGAGCTGCCTCGTAAATTTCATCTAGTGCCTTATCAACTCGTATCATTTCTTCCGAATCCCGCTGGTCAGTCATGATGAGTGGGTGGAGATTACCATCACCAGCATGGGCTAAGATCCCAATTTTCAAATGATACTTGTTAGCTATGTTAATAATCTTCCCTATGATTTCGGGAAGCCTTTTCACGGGTACTGTTGCATCCTCAATGATGCAGTTGGGTTTTAAACTGGCTACAGCTCCAAAAGCAGTTCTTCGTGCCTGCCATAATTTCTCAGCCTCATCAGGATTACTGGCTTTTTCTACCATTGTAGCACCTCTTTCTTTACAAAAATTTTCAATCCGATTTCCCTGTTCTTCGACTAATAGCTCTTCTCCGTCCACTTCTATCAAGAGTAATACCTCAGCATCTTCACTAAATTGTGCCCCACTATAATCTCTAATCACATCAAGGACAACTCTATCGAGCAGTTCAAGAGTGGTAGGGACAATTCCAAAACCGATGATGGCGGAAACTGTTTTCGCTGCATGATCAAAGTTCGAGAAAATCGCTTGGAGCGTGGCTTTTGCAGGTGGTGACGGAATTAAACGAACTATTATCTTAGTGAAAATACCTAGTGTTCCTTCAGAGCCACACATGAGCCTAGTAAGGTCATAACCGCTGACATTTTTTAGTGTTTTACCACCTGTTTTGATTATCTCACCAGAAGGCAATACTACTTCTAAACCTAAGAGATAGTCTCTCGTGACGCCATATTTTACTCCTCGGGGACCACCAGCATTCAAGGCAACGTTACCACCCATAGTGGAGACGAACATGCTGGCTGGATCAGGTGGATACATAAGCCCATACCGTGCAACTTCTTTTTGGAGGTCAGCATTTATTACACCAGGTTCAACCACAGCACACATATTATCTGGATCAATTTCTAGAATTTTATTCATTCGATGAAAAGCTAATATTATGCCACCTTCTCGGGCCACAGAGCTGCCACAAAGATTAGTTCCAGCTCCACGGGGTATTATGGGGATTTTTTCACGATTCGCAAGCCGCATGACCTTTGAAATCTCAGCAGTACTTCCTGGAACTATTATAGCATTTGGTTTGAACTCTAGCAGGAAACCGTCATAGGAATAGGTAGCAACATCCTCTGGCGAATCAAGAAACCACTCATCACCCACAATTGCGCGGAATTCATTAGCTAAGGATGGTGAAAGCATATAAAGTCGCCTTAAATGATTGTTAATCTTTTCTTGAAGCTTATTTTTTCTAAAACTTTTCGTTAATTTCGCTAATTTCAATCATATTTATACTCATCCAAGAACTCGTGTTAAATGTGTTTGGAATGTCTGTCTAAACGTCTCAGATGTTTTCTCAACAGAATACTGTTCTTTTGTTCATGAATTAGGATATTACCCTTTTTGAACCATCAATGAGCTCTTATTATCTGAGGAGTTCCTTCTTCCAGTTCCTCTTATCTAATTAAAAAAAATAGACTAATTTAATGCTATTGATAGGTGTATTGGCTCTCTTAAAGAAAAAATGTGTTTTAAATTAAAGAATAATGTATTCAATTATTTTTTGAGTAAATTTAGTTCTCATTCAAAGGTTAAAATCGTTTTGCTACAAACTGCTAGCTTAACATGAGATAATAATAATAGATTTATCTCATTCTACATTTTTTAATCAATCTATTAATTTTAGGAGCATTGAGATAACCCTAACAAATCAATCAGCTTGCTTTAATAGTCAAAACCTAATTTCATCTTTATAGCATCCTATTTATTATCAATAGATAAAAAAATATTAATCCAAATCAATTTTTGGTGTTTGACGATATAGATAAATGGGATTTAGTTATATAGACAATTTCTAAAAATTAATTTCCGCAGTCCAAGACCTAATACAAGAAATAGTGTACTGTTCTAAAAATTCTAATTATCTCTTAAACCTGTTCGAATCAATAGTATCATAAAAGATAGGGATTTAAGAGGTAAACGGGTATAAAGAATTGAAAATCAGCAGAAATATCTTGAAAAATCGTCTGTTCGCAGTTACTACTGGAATCTCTCTGACTGTACTGGTTATTGGTGGTCTTTCAGTTATGCAACTAATCTTACTGACAAATCCTCTGAGCGAATTTGTAGTATTTGAAGGATCAATGTTCGCCTCTGATGCAGGCATATCGCATGGAGGGTTTGAATGGACTGCTTCCTATAACGCTCGTTGGTCAATATCTAGGAAATCCTCCAACGGAATTTTGAATATAACCTTGGATGAAGGCTTAGGTTCACATTTTTCTGGTGGAGTGACTTCAGTTGAAATTCCTACACTAGAATTCTTTTTCAATGGATCTGCCATTAGTTTTTTGAGCCAATATTTCCATGTTATTCTGGATTTTGTTGAGTATGATACAATTTGGGATGGAAGTTACAATAATCAGTATATTGCTATCCAATCTTTAAATTCTTCAGAGATTTGTGGTTCAATTGATCCACTGATGGTTCCAGGATTTATTGAATGGTTCTATATTGAGCTTAGGTTACAT
>JBHLKC010000307.1:0-4284 GCA_048887065.1 Candidatus Hodarchaeota archaeon | reverse complement strand
TGATCAATTGGATTAAATCTTTTCTAACCATTTTTTTTTCTTTACAAGATCGTTTTAATCATTTATCTATCTATCTATCTATCTACTATTGTTTTAAGAATGTCCTGTTGTGGAATTTGGTTTTTATTCTCGTTCTCTGGAGGTTGTATATACCGATTAAATGCTTTTATAAAGGCATCGGAGCTATCTAATTTAATTCTCTCTGACTTCATTTGCTACTATTCACCATAATTAATACAATTCACGATTTAAATAATCAAAATGCTAATCTACATTCTAATTTTACAGATTGGATCCCTTAATTGAAGAATCTCTTCTTCCATAAAAGCCCCAATATTATCCTGAGAATAGTTTGGAGATCTTACTTGTTATAGGAATATTTCAAAAAATTCTTATAATTCTAAGATTACTTTTTCATTTATGTCAAAAGTAATAGACTTAATGATGAAATTTTCTGAGGATACTGGACTCACATCTAATAAGCTCCCAAGAAGATATCTTTGGACTGATGGATTTGCGGTTTGTAATTTCTTGGGATTATATGAAATGACTGGTGAGAACAAGTTCAAAGAGTTGGCGATACAATTAGTTGACCAAGTTCATAGGACACTAGGTAAGCATAGAGACGATGATGAACGATTAGGGTGGTTGGGAAGCAAGGATCACCCGACAGAGAATGGATTAAGAATAGGTAAGCCCTTGAACGAAAGAAAACCACATGAACCTTTTAACTCTACCCTTGAATGGGAAAGAGATGGCCAATATTTTCATTATTTGACAAAGTGGATGCATGCTCTAACTAGGGTATATCAAGTAATTAAGGAAGAAAAATACCTCACGTGGGCAGCGGATCTTGCAAAGGCTTCAACACTATTCATCAGTAACAATAGGATGTTCTGGAAAATGAGTATTGACCTTTCTTATCCTCTTGTTCCCTCAATGGGCCAACATGATCCTATAGATGGTTATGTCACATATAAGGAATTACAAACATTCATAGATCTAGATTTAGGAATGGTATTAGCGAAACTTGAAAAATTGATGCAACGAATAAATCTTGTAACAACAGATCCCTTAGGGATTGGAGGACTATTGTTTGATGCATATAGACTTGAACAGATGGACACAGACCCTGAAAAAAGATTAGCCCTTGTTAATGCAGCTGAAAAGGGACTCGAATACAGTCGAATATCACATGATTTGGCATTTAGAGAATTAGGATTAGCGATAGGGTTACACGCTGCTAAAAAAATGTCAGTGTTAGAAGAGTATTGGCTATTAATAGATAAAATTAACAGTTATTGGCTCAAGAATAGTGATTGGACGGAACATCAGGATATTAACAGGGTAATGTTCGCTACGAGTTTAGCCCCAGATAGTTTTCTATCAATATCAAAATAACTAAAATTTTCTTAAAATCGGGTATAACTAATTTACATGAAAATCAGAAGGAGGAGTTGCAATGAAAAAGTATAGCCTTTTGCTTTTGTTTCTATTGTTAAATGTTAATTTCGTATTCCTAACCTCTCTAATTCACGCCGATATAAGTTCTCAAAACAATTCGAGTAAGCTTAACTTCTAAAAAATAGTATTTCACGGATTGGAGTCAAATGAAAGATTTGGGTGTGCTCCTTCAGAGGTTGGTGACGTCAATAATGATGGTTATGACGATATTGTAATAGGCCAAATCACTGAAGGAATTGCTTCCTTATTTTTCGGAAGACCTTCCAATCAATGGAAGTCTAATTATTCCCGAGGTGATGCAGATGTCATCCTCAAAACTGTGATCAACTTATCTTTTTGTGAATCACTTTTTTATAACGATGATTGGTGTTTTACAGGTCCAGCAATAGGAGGTAATTTTAATGGTGATTCCTATGATGATTTCATTATTATGAATTCAGGGTGGGGTAATACAGATAATAGCGATAAAGGAGCAGTCATGGTCTTTCTTGGACGTTCTTCAGAACAATGGAAGGAAGATAGCGACGTTTTCAATGTAAATACAACTTTTATTGGAGAAAACGATCGTGATAGAGCAGGTCATGGAGCAACTGGAGTAGGTGATGTCAATAACGATGGTTTTTCCGATTTTATCTTTGGGGATTATTTAAATGAAAAAACTTATCTGATTCTAGGACGACCAACTGAAGAATGGCAGACAAATTATGACTTCTCTGAGAGTAATGGCTCCTTTTTAGGAGAAAGTAGTTTTACTTGGTCTGGGTTCTCCGTAACAGGGGTTGGTGATACAAACATGGATGGCAATGATGATTTCTTAATTGGTGCCTTTGAGAGAGGAAATCATTTAGAAAAGGGTTATCTAATATTAGGCCGATCTTCAGATCGATGGACTCAGAATATGCCTTTAGATCAGAGTAATGCATCTTTTATAGGAGAAGCTGGGAGTGATTGGTTTGGATGGGATATATCTGGGGCTGGGGACGTTGACAATAATGGTCTTGATGATTTTTTAATAGGTGCACCGGGATATCTATTTCAAAGTACGAGAGGAAAAGCGTACTTATTTCTTTCAGAATCGTTAGAAACAACAGAAACTTCAGATTATCCGCAAATGTTTGTACTAGTTTTCTCAATCAGTGTAATTATCATTTTGAGGAAGAAACAAACTAGATAACTAGCTTTAAACGACAAATTCTGATATATAGTAAGAACAAAATCTTGTTTAACATCAAAAAAAAGGGAATGCTCCGATGTTGTATAACATCGCAGCATGAATTATTCATTAGGTTTCTAATAGATTTCGAAGACTAGATCAACGTGTTCGTCATAGGCACCTAAGTAATAAAAGATAATACGGAGGGTATACCATCCAGGGGTGAGAGTATCTGGTTTGAATGCTCCGCCTGCTCTGAAGGAATAGATTTCCACGTTGTCAGGTAACATTCCCCATTCATGCACTAGTTTTGTGAGTTCAGGCATTCTAACAACAGGTGTTTTGTCTTCACATAAGAGTGCCCATGAATTCTCGCCATCTTTCTGAATATAAAAAAAGATATCCATCTCATCACGCGCCTGCATAGCCTCCTGTTGATTTTCTGCAGTAATGTAGAAACCAATGGAATATCCAAGAGCTTCTTGTGAATCATAGGGGCCTGGTACTGTCCAAAAACTGATCACTCTTTCTCCATAGTCGTGATATGCACGAAGAAATGCGGCTTGCCATTCAGGGTTGTGCATTGCTGCGGGAAAGAAGTTTGGGTCCATCCCTGGAACAACTGCAATAGTTTTTACTTCCCCATAATTGGCTGATATCTGGGAGATCGTCGAAATACTTAAAATACCAATGAATAATGGCAATAGTATGGTTTTTTTAAGTTTCATCTTTTTTCTCTCTAATTTCGGGATTGAGTCATCCATTATAGAATGGCAGTCTCTATTGTTTCTCAATGGTATATATAAACTTTGCGACTGAAAACATTATTATTCAAAGCAGCTTCAACTATAGCTCCGATAATAAAATCAACCTTTAGAAGAGTAAAGTAAACGGAAAAACGATTTCAGTATTTATAAAGTTACCAAACCAATTGGATTTAAATTTAAAGTTTATATATCTCAAACAAAAGTTCATTAGCTTCATAAAGCACCCTTTGAGCTTCTTCATACTGATTCTGATCTTCTGTACGCATGGCAAGATCGATATACCCAACAATTTTCTGCATCTTATTTGCCAAATCGTGCGAATAGGCATCTAAGAGAATTTCATAGGAATTCCATATTGATCAAGGTAACTGATTTCTTTTAGCTTTTTCCTTGATCTTTGAGTGGGATTTTCATCTGGGACTCCTATCGCGACTAGAACGATAATATGCATGTGTTCGGGGATTTTCAATTCCTTTTTGACCTCTTCAACCCATTCTTTCGGCCGAGACTCGTAGTTTGCAATCCAACATGTTCCATAACCCAAAGCGGTCGCTGCTAACACTAAATGATCCGTGGCAATCATAGGATCACGTGTGGTCCAAGTTGCAGTTGGACAGCAAGAAACGCTGGGATCTCCAAGTACCACCACTATAAGATTAGCGTTAACAATGAATTTTTGGGATGAGGGCCTGGAAAGGAGTTCTTTTGTCTTTTGATCTTTCACCACGATGAATTTCCAAGGTTGACTATTTTCTGCTGACGGAGCGAGTCGCGCCGTGTTAAGCATCTTCTTTATATCTTCATTTGGAATATTCTCTTGTTTATATTTTCGTATAGCTCTTCTCTTCTTAACTAATTCAAAAAAATCGTTAAAATTCGACGAAGTAGCAGAAGTTTTCA
>JBHLKC010000306.1:0-4285 GCA_048887065.1 Candidatus Hodarchaeota archaeon | reverse complement strand
GAATGTAATCTATCAAATAATTGACCAGCTCGAACGTGAGCTTAAGCTTTCAACCTTTGGAGTTATTGATGAGAGAATCGTAAATCCTAAGGTCTTCAATATTATTACAGCTCATTTTCCAATTAATTTGTTATCTCCATTCAAGATAGATATGAAGAGATTAGCAGAAATTGATTCAATGGCTAGAAGTGGGCAAAATGTACCAATTCCTATGAGAGCAGTAAGGGCATTGAAGCGTTTATTTATGATTAAATCCACGGCAAACATTTCTATTAATGATGAGGAAGTTCAATTAAAAGAATTTGATAAAGCAATCTCCAATAACCAGATAATTAAATCAAATTTAATGATATATGATGAAGTCCATAAAATTCTTAAGAATATTTTAAAAATGGAATCAGAACAGATATTCGAAGCGCTGTGGATCGGGAGCAGGCCTGATGTGTGTATAATAAAGCCAGATTCGAATAGTTAAAGAATTTAGTAAGACCTAGCAAAATCCTTAACTTTTTCCATAAATTATCATTATTCTGCATTCTACAACCAATAACCTATCTTTTTATACTGCGATCCTGATTATTGAGATAGTGAGGTTAACCAGAATGAATCATCTAGAAGAGAGGCTACAATGTACCTCTGAAGAACTAAGAATTTATTTAACTCTACTTGCATTTGGTTCTAGCTCCAAAAATGAGTTATCTACTTGGACAACAATACCAGAAGAAGACATAGTCCAAAAGCTACAAAACTTGGAAGAAAAAGGGTATATATCTAAGTTTGGTGGCATTGTTGAAAAATGGACCCCTTATTATCCTTTAGGAAATTTTATCAATCAATTAACAAGTTTTCAGACTGATATTGCCAATTCAGTTCAAGAAGTTTTAGATACGCTGCATAGAGAACAGGAAATTCTTAATACCAAGGATCAAGAATTTTTTGAATCAATCGGAACCATTTCTTCATCTCAATCAGATTTAATCGTCGAATATGATACAAGAAATCGCGAATTAGTTGATAAAACGTCCTCTGATCTCACTCAGTCTATAAAAGAAAGATATATGGAAATTCAAGAAGAAATACGGAAAAATCTTGAAGAGAAACTGTCTTTGATTTTAAACAATTTGAGAGAAACAACTGAAGATATTAAAACTAAAATTGATACCTCTTTAGGCAAAAATACAGAGAATCTCTCAATAACAAAAGAATCTATTGACTCAGTTATAATAGAATACCAAACTTCAGCCATAAGTACACTAGATTCATTTAAGAATTCTTTGAATGGACTTATTGATTCCTTTGAACAAACTACATCTACTATCGGTGAAGTTTTTATTACAACAGGATTAACATCCTTAGAAAATGTAAAGGAAACAACTCAAAAATCAACTGATCTTCTCACGGCAAATACCACGAAATCTACTGAAATTTCTGCTTCAAACATCTTAAGTTTTCATGAAAAATTAGAGTTGACCGTAAAAAGATTGAAGGAACACCTTAGCAATTTGACACTTGAATTGATAGAGAAGCTAATGGAGTCATTTTCAGTACAAGTCCATGGATTTCAAAATACTATCCAAGATATCACATCAGTGTCTGTTAATAAGACGTCAGAATTCTTTAAAGATGGAAAAATAATAATAACAGAGACAGGTGATAAAGTATCAGAAAATTTGATTAATTTGATTAATGATCTCCAAACTGGGGCGAATAAGACAGTATCATCAGGTAAAAGTTCTTTTCAATCAACCTTTGAACAGATCTCTTCTCAAACTGATGAGGTCTTTAATAATTCACTTGAAAGCTTAACATTAAGTGAAACTGAACTTAAAACTGATTTAGATAATAAATTTCAAGAATATGCCGATATAGCGAAAGGAAGAATAGCTGAAGCTTTTTTGACTACAAGTGAAACAGTTTCTGAGAATTTAGCGACCATAAAGAATGGGATAGCAGAGAATATTGGCAATTCTAGTCAAAATATCGAATTTGAGATCCATCATGCTAAAGATAATCTAATTCAAGACATCCAAGACTGGCAGGATAGTATAGCTACAAAAAAAACCAGTTTAGAAGAAAATCTCAACATTTTTAGGTCAGATCTTAAATCAAAATTCGATCAAGAATTTACAAATGGAAAGGATCAGGTAACAAACAAAATAACAGATATTATTGGGATTACAGGAATTAAAGTTGAAGAGAGCTCTGGTAGTCTCGAAACAGAGTCAAGAGTAAAGAGTTCTCGAGAAATAGAGAAAATTCAGCAATGGATGAATTATTTTTCTGAAACTATTTCTAACATTACCATATCAATAGAAGATAAATTTAATCAAGCAGAAGAGTCATTAGAATTAAAATACCGTGGATTCCAAGAGTCTCTTAAACAAGAAAAGGCAGCCATCATAAAAAAAATTCAAGAAGAGCAAGAAATACTATCTGGAATTATTAACGACTTACAAGGCCAAATAAAGGAAAGCTGGGAAAACTACACCCAAACTGCAATTCAGGTTTTGGACGAAAACAACGTAACTATCACTGAAAATCTAAATATGGCAAATAATGAACTTAATTCTTTTATTACTGGTCTACATGATTCCTCAAAAGAATCGCTTGATAAAGCAGTAAGTAGTAATTTGGATATTTTAAAGGATTTACAGGAAGAAACGAGAAGAATTTCAGAAGAAGGGATAGCAAATCTTACAACAACAGCTGAAAATCAATCTTTTTCCGTACGACAAGCTATTAATCAACAAATTCAAAGTATTTTGGAAATAATTACAACTCAAAATGATAGTCTGAATGAATCACTTTCTATAGCTTCAGATAACACGATTATTTCTAGCAATGACTTGATTGAAAATACTAAAGAATTATTAAAGCAATCTTTTGATGAACAAATTTCTACAATTAAATCTAAAGCACAAAAATTAATAGAAAGCTCAAAAATATCAATAAATGAAACTAATACTGGGATTAATGCTTCTTTCACTGATTTACAAGAGCAGCTTAATTCAATTCTTCAAACAAGTGAAATAAAAGCAAATGAAATTGTTATTCAACTTAATGAACTAAATGGTAAATTGTATGGAATAGATCAAAGTATTCTGGCTACTCAAAATGAATATCTCGAAAAAGTTTCAACTTCTTTGAGTAATTTTAGGAACTCAACTCAGGAATTAATTAATAGGATAAACACTCAAAACTTAACCAAATTAGAAAATTTCCAAAATGATTCAATTGAATTAATCCATAACTCAATAGAGCAGATAAAAAAACATAACACTGGCCTACAAGCTAGTATAAATAATTATCTACAGGGCCTAAAACTGGGATTCAATTTCAGATTGAATGAGGTTGAGACAGCACTTAATCGAAAGAAAGAATCTTTCAATCATTCCTTAAAAACAGCGGTCAAAGAAAGTAAACAGTCTTTAAATGAATTGATTCGACCAAGTAACATATATATTGAATCAGTATCAGATGAAACAAAAATAGCTGTAGAAGAATACCTCAATTCAACAAAAGAGGAAACTATCAATTTATTGAATGATTTAAACTCTAATACAACAGATATTTTGGAAAATATTAAAGTGAAAGTTGAGGAAAATTATCAAACTTTAAAATCTGATTCTAAAAGCCTAACAGATGAGATAGGAAAAACCGCAACATCAGGAATAAATACAATACGAAACCAGTCAGAAGAAGCTATGAATCAAATTAGCACAATTACACAAGAGACAATTCTCAATATGAAGAATAAAACGGAAGATGGAATTAAACAAGTATTTAATGACTTAATTAACGTAATCTCAGATCAGGTTCCAGCAATTCTTAAGACAGGATCCTTTGACAGAGTAGTTAAGGAATCAGAAGATCTAAGCCAGCTTTTCACTGATCTTCTTGAACAGGTTAAAGAACATCAGCGTCCAAATGAATTAACACAATTTATCCACACTAAAAAGGCAATCATCAATCATGTCAATGATTGGTTAAGAACTGCTAAAGCTGGTGTAAATATTATAGTTCCCTCTTACGTAGATCTAGATATGGACGTTCTTAAAGAGATTCCCATGCGTAGAAGAGTAACAATTTATACAAATGTTGGGAATAAAGCTTGGATGAAACCATTTATTGATAAATCAAATATAAGATTTTTCCATCTTGAAACAGGAGAAGGAACCCAATTACCTCCAGTATACGCTGTTGATCGCGAATCAGAAGAAATTTTGTTTGCACCTGCATCTGAAATGAAGGCTCCCATGGCAATACTCTCTTCTGAAGAACCTTA
>JBHLKC010000305.1:0-4288 GCA_048887065.1 Candidatus Hodarchaeota archaeon | reverse complement strand
CCTACAACAAGATTATCTACGATTCCAGATCCAAGCTCTGCGATTCCAAGTAATGATGGTTTAACTCCAAGTAATTGGAGGATAAATTGTTCCCGAAACGTAAATCTACTCGGGCAAACTAAAGTAGCTTGAGCTTTCGATTCTTTAATCGTTTTTGTGAATTCTTTGTGTAATAAAAGCAAAGCTAGACTGCAGGGATCTCCTGCTAACCAAAGAATGGCATTCGCTTCAGTAATTTCTTTTTTTGCCTCTTCAGTTAATATATCTCGACCAAAATCAAGCCCTATTAACTCAATTGGCCTTTTAGCTTTCTTTTTATCCTTAATCTCCTGTGTATCAACTAAAAGATTTTGAAGCTCCTCAAGATCCGTCTTCTGTTCTGCATTTCGATCTATAAACCCTGTAATCTGAAAAAAGCGAAGTGGAACTTGTGAAGTTTTGGTTTTGATGGTTATACTCTCTTTAGGGAATTCCAGAGGATAAACTTCAAGAAAATTTCCAGCATATTCATTTAAGGCTTTGAAAAATTCAGAGAAACTCTGATTTGCTTTTTGCCGCTCCGATACCCATTGTACTAAAAATTTTTCAGAATCGCTCAAAGGAATCCGAGTTTGAGCAATTGGTTGGGAAAAAATCTTTGTAAGTGAGCTTTTTGACATATCATCTGGTACAATAGCGTTAGCTAATTTAACAATTTCATGATGATACCAGATTCCTTCAATTTTATCCTTGTCTTTAGGTTGACGATCTGTCAAGAAAAAGTCAGCAGTCGTATTAAGAATGATAGTAGATTTGAGATTAGCGTTAAGAAACTCTATCAGCAATTGGGGCAGTTCAACGCCCGCTGAAATGATAACCAGCTTTTTAGATTGTTTATCACTCTCAGACGCCATTTAGAAGCCTCCTTAACGCTCAAAATTTAAATTCTTAAGCAAAACGAATATTATTCTATTTTCTTGGCAAATTTATTTGATTTTCATTCCTTTTTTATTGTTTCTCTAATTTCTATTAAATGATGCTTTATAACATTTAACCCTTATAAATCTACAAGTAATAACATTGGAACTTAAAAAATCTAGGTTAATTTTGTTCCAAAAAGGTTGAACACCGATTTGAAAAGACTTAACATACCTAGAAACTCAATAGGTCAAATTTTTCATATTTCATAAGATTTTTGATCAATAATTGCTTAAAAATGATATAAAATCAGTTGATTATTGTCTATTAATTTCTTGATTATAAAAAAATAGTTCTCAGCTATTTATATGAAACTTTGCTTAAATGATTTTTTGTAAACTATAATACAATAGGGATACTAGATATAATTTGTAAGATTGCGTTAATGGATTCTTTGAATTATTCAATTTTTTATCTATAAACATCCAATTTTTCTAGCAATTACTAGTCGTTGGATTTCACTTGTTCCTTCGCCTATTTCAAGGAGTCTTTGATCACGATAGAATCGTTCAACAGGATATTCTTTCATCAGTCCATAACCCCCATGAATTTGGACAGCTTGATGAACAACCCTTTTTGAAATTTCGGAACAATAGAGTTTTGCCATTGCAGCCAATTTCTTGTACTCATCACGGCCTTGATCAAAGAACCAAGTAGCTTTGTATAGAAGATTTCGTGCTGCTTCGATTTCAACAGCCATATCAGCTAATTTGAATGCATTTGCCTGAAATCGCGCAATAGGCTTACCAAAAGCTTTTCTCTGCTTTGCATATTCCAATGCAAGTTCATACGCGCCCTGAGCACAACCCAAGCCCATTGCACCAATTGATAACCTTCCTTTGTCTAATGTATCAAGCATTTGATGAAAACCTTCTCCCCTACTACCAAGTATGTTGCTTTCTGGCACCTTACAATCAGTAAAATATAATTCAGAGGTAATTGAGGCACGCCAACAGATTTTCTTATGCATTGTTCTAGCTTCAAATCCTTCTGTTCCCAAGTCAACTAAGAAGCAAGTATATTCACGGCCACGGCCGTCAGCTCTAGTACCAGTAACTGTTTGAACTGTTGAACCTAGAGAGGCTGAAGTCGAACCGTTTGTTATGAAGATTTTCGATCCATTGATTACCCATTCTCCATTAACCTTCACTGCTTTTGTTTTTGTTCCACCTGCATCACTTCCTGCGTCTGGTTCAGTCAATCCGAACCCCCATAACTTATCTCCCGTCGTCAGTTTAGGAAGATAATGTTCTTTCTGTTCTTCAGACCCGAAATAGTATATCGGCCCAATCCCAAGAGAATTATGAGCAGCAACAGTTGCAGCTTGGGAACCATCCACTCGTGCGAGTTCTTCAACAGCTACAATATACGACAGATAAGATAAACCACTTCCATTGTATTCCTCAGGAATTGAGACCCCCATTAATCCGAGATCACCCATTTTTTTAGTTAATTCTGGTGAAAATTCTTCTTTGGCATCAAGTTCTTCAGCAACAGGGGCAATTTCTTTTTCAGCAAATTCTCGAACCGCGTTGCGCATCATGGTAGCTTCTTCAGGCAAGTCGAAATTAATAGTCATTTTGGATTTCTCCTTCATAAAGTTAAGAAGCATGAAAAATCTATCTGTTTTTAATCTTATGATCTTCCTTTTATGAAGCTCTTAGAATCATATGTAGTCTTAAAATTCAGCTTTTATGCAATTCTTTAAAATATCCTAAGAAAACCAATGCATCAATTGTATCTCCCCAAGAAGCATCAATTGATTCGGCATTAGGAGGGTTTTCTATTGCATAACGAATATAAGCTACTTGTGCAAAGTGGTGTATTGCATGTAAGGAGGTTCTCCAAACCATCCAAGCGAGAGTCCGTTTTTCTGAAGAAATATGAGGTACGAGTTCTTCTTCTGAAGCATTTTCAATCAAATCACAAATAAAAGTGCTTAGACTACGATAATTCTTCATTAATTCAGCATTTGAGCTTTCTTTTGGAAGATAATCTGGAGTTTCCTGATAACCAAGCTGTTTTAGCCAATAGAGTTCAGCATTTATTATATGACGAAGGTAACTACTTATAGTTCTCCCACGTGTCCCCTCTGGGAACCATGCCATCTCATTTGCGGATAATCCTTCTAGTATTCGCATTCCATATACACGAATAACATTGACTAAATCTTTTAACTGGTTTCGGAATATATTTTGATTCATTTCGATTCCTCAATTATTAATATTTATTAAAGGTGAAAAACAAGAAATCTAAATTCCTTTTTGAATAATATAGTAAATTCAAATCTTTATTATTAAACTGATGATTAGAATTAATAATTAGCATTAAAAGAAGAACTGGGTTGTTTGCCAACATCTAAAAGTTTTATAAGTTTATTTGTCATTAAAGAATTTATGATGTTTAAAATAAGTCCCTCAGATGTTGAAAAAGCAGCTAAATCCCAGGATATGACTCGTTCTGATTTAAAAGTTCCCTCTTCAATTATCTTGACATTCAATAGGGCAATACTAGAAGAATTAGCCAAATTATGTCCTAATTTAGTCGATTGGAAATGGAAAGGAGAGATATTTAGTCCATATTCTTCTTCTCGGAAGAGTCTAAAAGGATCAATTGAAGATTCGTTTGATATCGCTGTATTCATGCCTCCCATGGGAGCCTCTCCGCTAACAGCATTTTCAGAAGAGTTGATTTATTTTGGTGCAAAGTTTATAATTCTTGCTTGTGCTTCCTGGAGTTTAGGTAAGGATTATTTATCAAAAGGGCAGATTCAATTGCCCAATTTTGCTATTGGTTTTGATGGCACTTCTATTCATTATGGAAACAAAAACTGGAGGATTATGAGTGAACCTACTGCATTTAATGTCCTTTCCAAAGCGTTAGATAAGGTGGGGGCAAATTGGAAAATAGGGGGAGTCGGGGCATGTGAAGCAATTTATCGTATCACTCCAGAAGTAATGAAAGAGTTTCGTGAAAAAGGATGCTTGTCGATGGAAAATGGAGAGGTTGCATCATTATACTCATTAGCTCAAATATATAAAATCCCTATTAGCGTTATTTTACAGCCATATCTTGATCTTGAACAAGGGTGGAATCTAGAATATATGAATGAAAAGTACATTGAATCATGTAAAATACAAGCACGTGTTGCTATAGAAGCGTTCAAAATCCTCCAACAACAAGAACTTAATCAATGAAATGAGGATATTAATCAAATGAATGAGGACGAATGGCATGAACCAATGCGTTTTGAAATTAAAATTGTGGCCATGAAATCAGATTGTCGAGTAAACCACACTATCGGCGAAAAATTTGATGTTGAATATCAAAC
>JBHLKC010000304.1:0-4293 GCA_048887065.1 Candidatus Hodarchaeota archaeon | reverse complement strand
AAATTAGCTTGGGGATTTGACTGTTTTAAATATAGAAAGGTAAGAAGAGCAATAATAGTTTTTCCTGTTCCGTATGGATAATTTAATAGCACAGCATTTGACTTTGGAAGGGTATTAATTATCTCTTGAGTTGCTGCTAATTGATAATCACGTTTTTCTATAGTTAAACCTTGAATTGAAGCATCATCAATAATTGGATAATCCATGATATCCAAGCTCAAGAAAGACTATAGAGATTAGATACTTAAAAAATTTACATTATAATTTCGATCACAACTCTAATATAAAGCTCAAAAAGACATAAGGGGTGGCAGCGTTTTTATGTTCACAATTAAAATCGATATTGAGGTGTCTTTTGTGGAAAAACTAATAGAAACACTAAAAACACGACGGATTGGCGTTCTTTATATTTTAAAAATGGTACCTTTAGATTTATGGGATTGGAGTCCAAATCCATCTATCAATATGCGAACTATTTCTGAGTTAGCAAACCACATCGCTTGTGCCCCATTAGCTTTGCTTGAAGCTTTTCGCGGAAAAATCCCAAATGAAGAAACTTACATTGCGTTAGAAAAGAATAATATGCCATTAAATGCACAAGGTTTAACCAAATTATATGATAATAATCTTAAAGAGTTGATTTCATTTCTCGAGGAGCACATTGAAGATGCTCATGAAAAAAATATCAAATTCTTTTATCAAGAACACTACACTTCTATTTATCAAGAAGTATTTGAAGATATTGGTCATCAATGGTTTCATTTGGGACAATTGTTTATCTACTTGAAACAAAACAATATCCAAGTCGATATGGGTGCATATTACGGTTATAAAGATCCTGACACAACCATTCCACCAAATAAATGAAATCTATCTATTTTGAAATACGATTATTGCTTAGAGACTATTTTTATACAACAGCTGTATTCCATACTAATTAAATTATAAGACGGTAATATTCATTCCGAATATTGTTCTAAGGTAGAAATAATTTCTTTCTGACGTCTTCTAAGTTCATTGAGGGGTGTTTCAACAATATATTTCCGATCTATCTTCCAGTAATGTGTATTAAAATCGAAATTATCTGGATAAAACCAATAAATCATTGATCTATCAACTGATGTATCTAATGTAAATGAGAAAAAGTCTTGAAAAAGGTTCCAAATTATTAAAGCTAATTGATGTTCATGAAAGTTTGGGAGAGCTCCTCCCCATAATAAAAGACCCCTTTCCTGAAGGATATCAATACCCAATCGGAAAGGAGGTGATTTTCTAGTAATAAGATTAAATAATTGGTTAATTTTCTTTTTAATAGGATTTGGTACCCAGTATAAGCGAGTATTGACAAGTTTAAATAAAATTCTATCAAACCTCAAACGAACGCTTGAGATTAGTTCAGTAAAAACAGAATTATATAAAAGATGAGCATTAGTCCGAGATAAGTTAAAACTTCGCATTAATTCTGCTTGTTTGATCTCAGGATTTTTGGTTAATTCTCTTAAGATAGCTAAATCAATTGGTTTCCATTTTCTTAGATCACTGGCCTTAAAAACATCAGGTTTCGGAAGAGTGGCAGGTTGATCATCAATTCCTTTTATCCAGCTAAACCAGTCAAATTCCCATTTATTTTGGGTGAGATCAAAATATTTGAGATCAGGGAAAGTTTCTGCTCGATAACCAGAACTAGGGAATAATTTAGCTTTGTTGGCATATTTTTTCTCAACAGTCCTTTCTATTAACTCTTCCATTAATGGTAATGCCTCTGGTGGCACATTAAATTGCGCTAGTAGAACATATCCATCCCCGTAACCTCTCACCCGATAATGTGTATAAGGATGAAGATCACATAATTTTTCCAAAAGACTAAGTTCCTTTAGACTTCTTAACGCCCAAATCACAGTCATTCTTTGAAGGCCCAGAGCTTTCGCATTATAGATAGATACAGGGGTTCTAATAATCCCTCGCGATTTGAGACTGTCTAACCTCTTTTTAGCAGTTGGCCAAGAGACTCCTAACTCGTCAGCTAGATCAGAGTACGAAATTAAAGGGTTCGAGTCTAGTTTCAGAATTATTTGATAATCTTCAGGGGTTATCAACATTGGTCGGCTCTTAACTAATTAGTAAAAATTCTATTAAACATCAACGAAACATTCCAACTGGATCACCACCACCTGAACCACCAGGTGGATCGAATTCATACTCAATAACTCCAATACTAATTCCCCCAGTAAGTGATCGAATAAAAATGATTAAATCATACATTCCTGATTCAATAGCATGGTCAAAGAATAAAATCTGATGAGTTTGGCTCTTCGTTTCTGTGTTAATGATCCATTTGTAAGAGAAGTAATATCCTGAAGGAAGGATTGATAAGACATCTATTCTGACTGTATGGTGTCGAGTACTATCAAATGAAAGATCAAAATAAGAAACAACGTCCAAAACATCATCATTATCGAGATCGGTATAAAAAGCATCAATAATGGCTAAAGATACTCCATTTTTCTTATTTTTACTTTGGAGAGTAATTGAACTATAGCTAAGAACAGGGATAGTAACATTGATAAAAAGAACAAAGAATAAGAATAGAACAACCTTGCGAAGTGCCATAATGAATGAATAAATCCTCTTTTTTTTTAAGCATTTTTAACATAATAAAAAAAATTATATATTGGCAGTTTCCTGAATCTATTTGATTTTGGGGATTATCCTCCTCGTTGCAAATGAATGTGAAGTCTTTAGAGACTCTATTCCAGATTAAGATTCTTCTAGTGTGACTTCATTTCCATTGATAAAGACTTTTTCCACTTTACTATAGTAATCAAATGGATGTTCTGACCAAATCACGATATCAGCGTCTTTTCCAGGGTCGAGTGAACCTATCCGAGTATCCAGTTCAAGTATTTCAGCAGGATTTATTGTGACGCACTTCAATGCTTCTTCCTCAGAAAGTCCTTCTTTTATCACACTGATTGGCAGCAATGAAAAATAATTCATCGGAGTGAGGGAATCAGTTTGTAGTGCTACCTTTACCCCAGCTTTAACTAAGATCACAGCTGTTTTAAATCCTTTTTCACGAATTTCAGGTTTACTAACCCACATGGGGGTATAGTATCCTCATTCCCTACAAGAAGAACCCATGATAGATTGTTTTGGTGATAATAATGCGAAATTGCATTACTAATTTGATCCATGCGAGAATTTCCATTAAATTTGTGTAGAATACTCTCAATAGAGATGATTCGTGTGGAGACTCCTTTTTGTTGTTTCCATAATGCTAATGGTTTTACAGCGAAATAAATTTTCTAGGAGTAATAATTAGGTAATCAAAGGTATTTCCTTCGGTTAATGCTGTTGTTGATATTATATTAATTATATATGAAAAAAAGTCAGTCAATGAATGATACTCATTAATGGTTTTAGAAATTTGCAGAGCTTAGAGGTTTTGATCTGAATTTAAAGACCTTTTAAAACGAATTCGTCTTATTATCATGAAAGTTGCAATCCCAACAAGCAGTGCTCCGCCAAAGACGGCATTTGGATAAGTAGAAATGAAAGAGGAGACGAAACCAAGAATAGCGGAAGATGTTGATCCACCAGGATCTGTAGAAATTTCTGGTGGAGACCCAGTCGTAATATTACTATAATACATAATGTCGTTCTCAGTAAATATTTCAATATAGGAATCAGAAAAAATAGTGATAAATCCATCAGGATCCGCATTGATGGCAACAATGTCAAACTTAAGTTGGTTACTCCCCTCCATGAATATCCAATAGCCAACAGTGAAATTCCCCCAATCATTAAAGAATCCGACATCCTGTAATTCGCCATTTTTATTAACTATGTAACGGACTACAATTCGAGAACCACTCCCGTGGAGATGGATTTTCGCTATATAGTAGTTCATTGCGGAGCCTGTACAGTTAATTTCCAGAATTACGGACTCATTATGACGAAATGTGGAGGTTTCATACCCAAGGCTTAAAAAAGTGATAGCCTGATACTGACATGCATTGGTGTAGGATTCGGTGGGAGATAGAGGTGTCTTTATGGAAAAAAAGACAGTTATAGCAACCAGAAGGATCAGTATTTTAGTTATGCACCGAGTACCCAATTTCATCACTCCATTTTGGTACATCAAGGGATAGGCTCCATAACTTTGGAATGACGTATAGGTTTTTCTCAACCTGTTCACTTATGAAATTATCTATACAAAAACTAAAAATATGTCAAATCATATGTATAAATGGAATCTTATCGTTAGATATATAAATGATTTAACAGATCTAC
>JBHLKC010000303.1:0-4300 GCA_048887065.1 Candidatus Hodarchaeota archaeon | reverse complement strand
GACGGGGTCATAATTTAGTTTTTGTCGCCAAATTTTCATATTGAATGAGCAATAGAGGCCGTATTATTTAATTTTTCTATGTTTGTAGGTTTAAAAAAAGTTTTAGAGGTTGAAAGAAAATAAATTGAACCCATTTTATACAAAAAATGTCGTCAAACCAGCCTTTTCGACATTTCCTATTTTCAAGCTTGAGAGACATTTCAACGTATAATTTACTCTCTCAAACGATTGAGTTTTTCTTTAGTTGTTTGTTTAAAGGAATGGATGCCTAGTTCTTGAGATAATGCGTGAGCAGACGTAAAATGTTCTAGTGCTATATTTCTGTCTTCAAGTTGATCATATACTTCCCCTAGTAATACATGTGCTCTAGTTTCTAAGTATTTATATCCCAAATTCTTAGAAATGTTCAATGCAATTTCTATTGATTGAATGGATTCTTTATATCTTTTAGTTTTTTGATAGAATAATCCTTGCATTATATAAACCTCTATTTCTAATTCTTTATCTTTACCCCATTTCGAAAAGTGTAAGATTTCTTCAAGTGTTTTCCTCACCCTTCTATAATTTGATGTTTTACAATTCACTTCCATAATTCCTAAATTTGCCCAATGCTTAATACTTTCTAGTTTGATTGTTTCTCCAATTTCAAAACTTTGTTGTAAACACTCTGAGGCTTCTTGATAGCGTTCTAATCTAGTAAATAATTCACCCTTATATATGAGAAGAATAGCCTGTTCATATTTATTATTAATTTCTGAAGCGATTTCAAAGGCTTGGTTATATAGGTCTAAAGCTTGTTGAGGATCTTCTGTGTGTTCAAACATAATTAATCCTAGATATCGTAGATTTATCATTATACCTGACTTACTGCTCATATCTTGGTTAGATTTCAAAGCTTTTTGAAGGTTCTGTGTTGCCTGTTCATATTTTCCTTCCATTAAATCAATCAATGCTTGGTTTTCTTGAACTTCTGTTATTCCAGAAGGTATCTCTAAAGATTGATAAATTACTCTAGAGTTATTAATACAATCTTGAGCTTTTCTAAAATCACCCTGATCACGATAAACCATTGCAATTGCTCCTAAGACACCCGCTTCGCCTATTTTACTATTAATATCTTTATTAATTTCAAGGGCTGTATATAGTACTTTCAGCGCTTCGTCTCCCTGGTTGAGTAGATGCAAAATATAACCAATGCCCTCTAAACAGTATGTTTCTCCCTTTTTCCCCTCTGTCTCTTGATATATCTTATAAGCAGTCTCGTAATTCTCTAAAGCTTCCGTGTATCGATCCCAAGCAAGATAAATATCTCCTATTGAGCTTAAATTCTCCGCTTGACGAGTTAAATCATTTAATTCGGAAGCATTCTGATATGCTTGTTTAAAATATTCTATAGCCTCCTCATACCTATCTTGTGCCTGATATATTAGTCCAATATGGTTTAAAATTATAGTTATTTCTGCCTTACTCCCTAATTCCTTAAAAACTTCAAGTGCTTCAGTGAAATAGCTTGATGCAGTAGAATAATCATCTTTAATGTAATATAGTAATCCAATTCTATCTAGTACCTTTGCTTGATTAAATTTGTCCCCAATTTCTTTATATGACTCTAACGCAATGATATAGTTCTCTTTAGCATGTTTTTCGTTATCCTGCATATAATGAATCTTTCCTATAGCAAAAAACGTGTCACTTTCTAATTTACGATCTCCAATCGATTGGGAAAGTTTTAGAAGTCGTTTATAATCTTTTAGTGCCTTTGGATACTCATCTTGTTCGTAATTTATTCTTGCGATATTTTTCAATACATGTAGCTGATGGATTTTATCCCCTATCTTTCGACTAGTCTCTAAAACAATATTAAAATGTTCAAGAGCTTCTTTATGATGACCTTGATTAGATAAAAGCACCCCAAGATTGAGTAATGATCGATTTATGAGCTCTAATTCCTTATCTTCCTTTGCATAATCCAACGCTTTATTGTACATCTCTTCTGCATTTTGAATATCTCCTTGGATGACAGCTATTTGACCTAAATCGTTAAAAATATCAGATAATAGATTATAATCCTTTATCTCTTCACAATTCGATAATATATCGTTATAAATGATTTTTGCTTCCGTATAATTACCAAGGTACTGATGTATATCTCCTAAGAGGTTTAAACATTTCAGATAGTCACCAGTGTTCTTGAAAGATAGAAAAATTGGTAATCGTAGATTTTCTTCTAAAATTAGTTTCAATTCTTTCCAGAGTCCTATTTTGATTGCGGTTCGTGCATGAAGCTCTAATAACTTTAAACGGATTTCTGGGTTGAAAAATTCTTTATCAAAGGAGCTAGAGAATTCATTTAAGACACCATATTGACAGGCATTATACAGAGGTCTTTCTTGCTGCAATAACCACTTAATAGCCTCGAGTTTGTTTGTTTCCTGTTTATGATAGAATATCTCCTTGATAGAGTCAACTATAAGTGGAGTTATTTCGGAGGAATGCTGAAACGAAGCCTGTTCTTCATAATATTTTGCTAAAGACTCATGTATTCTCTGTAAAAGGTTTGAATTTCGCTGATGAAGGTATCTTTGGAAATGAGTTTTAACAACATCATGAAATGTGAAATGTTCGTCTAGAAGATCAATCACGAACGAAAAGCGTGTAAGTTCTTTGAAACGAGAAAAAGGATACCCCGTACCAAATCTAGTTATGAGTAATTGACAGATTGACGCATTCCATTTTCGAGGAACAGAGAGAAGTAGAAGTGTTTCCCGTTCATTGATATCTCTTAAATATTTGATGAACTGTTGAAATAATTTTAAATGATTGTCTGGGAAGTCCTTTAGAGTAGGTTCTATGCTTCGACCTTTCAGCTGATAATAGATATCTTTAGAAAGATCAAGAAATAAAGGTAATCCTCCTGAAATCTTTTTAATATGTCGAATGAGACTTTCTTCCTTAATTCCGGACCTTAATAGGAAAGTCTCTACCTCATCCTCCGAAAATGTAGTCATTTCATGTTGTTCTAAGATTGAGGTCCAATCTAATTGCTTTACGCTATCGTAGGTGTCCCATGCTAAAGGTTCCCGCCCAAAAATTATCCAACTAATGGACCTATATGTTTTTGACACGATTTCCTTAAACCAAACCTTTTGTAATGGTCGAAGAAGGGTATCGGAGATATGAACATCCGAAAATAGAGCCTCATAAGTATCGACAAAGAAAAAAAATCTTTTTTTGGTATCTTGGAGATTCGCCTCTATATCTAATAGGAGTGCTATATGAAGATATTGTAACATCTCCTCTGCAGTGGTTAATTTGTTAAATGATTGTAAAAATGGATGACCTTGCTTCTCCCACCAGGATTCTAGAAATCCTTTCATCTTTTGAGCAAGGCTATATACTTTGCGAACGATCCTAACAAGAGGGAGTTCTTCAATTATATCATATATTTCCTTCATCAACGCCGTATCTTCGAGTTTCCTCATCTCTTGAGGTAATAGATCTAATCGATAGACTTTCTTCCAGTATAAAGTATAAGCTATATCAAAAAGAATAAATTGAAAATTCCAGTCTAGTCCAAGCCGTTGTCGAATAGAGAAGAGAAAGTAATCTTGTGTGCGAAGTTGAGGATCCTCAAAAGAAAGGGAAATCCAAACTTCATTATCTGATTTATCCGTATTTAGTAGTTTGATCATCTGATGACAAAGGGTACTCTTACCAATACCACCTATTCCATGAAACATTATCACTTTTGATGAGGGTCGAGAACGATAATTTCTAAAGATATTTAAGTAGTCATTTCTGCCAATAAAATCTCGCGGAATAGCCTGATATAAAGAAATGTCAAATTTTGGTGGTTGTTGAACCATCTTCTTCCCTCTAACTCCTGTTTAAAACAATTCATTTATATTAACATATTTCCTTTAATACCTTTACTGTTCTTATTTTGGAAGTATATGGCATTGTATCGGCTACATTCACTTTTCAGAAGTACTAAAAATATAAAAATCACCGAAACGGATGTCAGAGCTATATATGTTAAGGTAAGGTAAAGACTACCAAAGACAACTTATCCTCATTTGGAAGGTTTCCCCTTAGTTCACATGAGGATTATTGATATCTTTATGGTCGTACTTAACTGTGGTAAATATAATAAACATCCTTGAGAATCATGAGAAGGGAGTTTCCTTGGATATGGTTCACTATCGTGAAGGGAAAAAAATTGGTAAATTAAAAAATCGATGTTTATGCGAGTTGGAGGGGAGGAATAATTGAAATTTTCACCTTAGAGACAGATAATGAT
>JBHLKC010000302.1:0-4307 GCA_048887065.1 Candidatus Hodarchaeota archaeon | reverse complement strand
AGAATAATCGAAAAAAGATTCATTAAATGGTAAGTCTTATAATTAAGGTATAATAGTTAAGTTATAGATTCTTGAATGTGACCTTTTTTATCATAGAAATTTAAGAATTTATAGGAGAATTACCAAATGAGAAAAAAATCTACCTTATTGGTAGCAATATGTATTAGTATGTTTGTTTTGATTCCAACCTCAGTATTTGCAGTGACTCCTGTAAACATAGAACCCGGTGATACTTTTATTTACTCAGTTAAGGAATGGGATGTTCCTTATGAGGCCTTAGTACCAGTGGGTGAAACTCCTCCATTTGATCTCAGTCAATTAATCTTGGATCTTTCAGGCAGTACTCTCGGGGTTAAAGTGATGGAAGAATACGCGAATGGTTTTTACTTACTCGACATCTACGTTGTCCTAGGAAAAACTATTGAAATTCCCCTCCCCGCGGATACGCCCTCAGAAGTTGCTGCTGTTTTCGGTGACAGCCTAGACCTCGCTGCTGGTGTTGGTATAGGACTTGGATCGCTCCCAGGGTCTGATATGACATCAACAGAGCTTGGTGGTGGCATACCATGGTATCTAAACCCTGATGAATGGGATACATATGAAACAAGTTTGATCCCGCCAGGAGACGGATTTACAGTCGATGTTACAAATGAAGGTGACGAATTTATCATTGTACTTTCAGGTAGTGACCAAGGTATGACTGTTTCTCTTACAATTACGTGGTTCCGAACAGGTGACAATGCTGGAGTGTTTAAAAGCATTTCTGGAACGTTGGATGGTGATTTTAACGGTGATGGGACAAGTGATCACATAAAAGTGAGTGTTTCATTCGATTCTAAAGAACATAATCCACTTCCTGACTTTATCCTAGATAGGGGTGAACTTACTCTCACAATGACAACAGCTGACTTTACTTCAAGCGTTACAGGCTTATTTGATGATCCTAGTTTTTCTGAAGGATTAAATCAAATTACAGATGCCATCTTAAATATGGAAGGTAAAGAAGTTATCAAATACGATGTTAAAAGCGTACGGGGATGTTATTACCAAACGGATATGTCAACATATAATCCTAGTACAGGTTCGTTATCTCCTTCTGGCGGAGGTCCATGGTGGAATGGGTTTACAGGGATGACTACTTACAGTGATACCTATTCCTCTACTCCCTATGACTACTATGGTTTCACTCTAGCTTTATTTCCACAGGGAGCACCAGGAATCACTCCTGATTGGGACATGTGGAAAGCATCCACCAAATCTATCAGTGAAGTCCTTCTAATATTAGAGAATAGTATATCGGTTGGATCTGGAGATGAAGCATTTTCAGATATGGGATTCACACTCAATGAATTCGATGTAACATATGAAATGCGATATAGTAAGGATTTTGTATTCTTCTTCGGAGAAGCATCTCTGGATCTTGAATTTAATGCGGCAGATGCTATAACTCCCCCAGAAGGCACAATTTCAACAACAGCGGGAGATCTTGACGCAGACGGACAGATCTGGATTTCATATAAAGACGATGGTGTTCTTGCTGGTGCAGGTGTATCCTTAAATGTGTCTTTAAGCGTGACTGATATTCCATTTTATGATGAAATGTCTGCCACTACAACTCATCGAAGTGGGTCAATTGATGCTGAAGTGAACATTGAAGTTCAATCAGACAAAGTTTCAAGCATTCCTGATCCTGAAGAAGCTGGAACTGAACCAAGTGGAGACGGTGGTCTCATACCAGGGTTTACAATGGTTCCAGTGTTAATGGTGCTGGCTGCTATCGTAGTGATTGTTAGAAAGCGAAAATAAACAAATCTCCTCCCCTTTTCTTTTTTTATTTAATGCAAAAACAAGATTTTGGTCCGTATAATAACAATATAATAATGTCTTTTTTATTTGGAATAATAGAATTAAATAAACTCTCTGACTATCCGTAAGACTTGTAAATCCCTTTGAAGTGAAGGCTTAGGTTCTAAAACTTCAAGGATCTCTTAAGTAATTAATCTTGGGTATAGTAGTTATTATAATGAAGCAAAAGCAACAAATAAACGGCGTATCACTCTAATCTGGTATTTTCAATGGGTATCTTCCAAAAAATTCGAGAATCGGTTTTCCTACCGATCTTAATTGTCTTTTTTGTACTTTCTATTGAGTTAATTTCTATCTCAACTTTAAATATTCTGATTCTCTCTATACAGTACCTTGGAAATACCTCATCATTGAATATAACTGGATCTTTAGATTATCTTATTCGAGGACTTGCTCTATGTGTTGGAATAATAACTCTAATGATAATCTTAAAATGGAAGTTCCAGCAAGATCCAAACGCGGAAGGAGTTGGAAAGAATCCCTTTGCTTTTCTAATCACCTCATTAATTCTTTTTATAGGCTTTCTCAATTTCATAATGGATAGTTTAAAGGTTTTTATTCAGGAGATACTTCTTTTAAGTGAGGAAGTTAAATCCTGGCCTGAATTGTATATTTCAGTTGAAAATATTTCAGATCTAGGCAGTTTAATAGTACTAGCAATTTTACTATTGATACTAATCCCTATTTTTGAAGAGCTGTTTTATCGAAAGACAGTAATTCTTGGTTTAAAAAGAAGTAATTTAGGTTCTGGATGGTTAATTCTCTTCTCATCACTTATTTATGCTCTTTCTCCAACTCTAGTATATCTTGTAGAGCATTCAGATGGACAGGCCTTATGGAATTTTCTAATTAAGATAATAAGTGGAATAATTCTTGCTCTAGTGTTCTTGAGAACCAATCAGGTAAAATTTTCTATAATTATGAATTCTTTGCTAAATTTGACAGCTTTTAGCAATTACCTAAGTATTTATCATCCCGATATCACTCAATTTAGAGAATTCATAACGATTATTCTGTTTATTCTTGGTCTTATTGGAGTGTTTCTTTTCTTTGTCTCTGTTTTTGAGGGAGTAGTAGCTTTGCAAGATTCGAGATCAAATCTTCCAATTTGGTTGAATTACCTTATTGATTTTAATTTTTCTGAATTAAAAGATATAAAAACCTTAATAGGAACGATATTTATTCTTATACCCATAATACCTGTTGGGATTTATGTTTTCATAGACCATACAATTCTTTATAACGATATTGGAGGAGTCATAGCTAAAGCGGTTCTCAGGCTTAGTAGCCTCAGTTGCGTGGCTTTAGTTTCTGTTATCGGGATCAAATCGAATCAAAGATCATTTCTAGAAAAAACAAAATTAAATTCGTCTTTAAAACCAATGATTTTAGATTATATTAACAAGATGAGATATAATACGAGAACCAACATAAGAATGATTCCCTCCAAGGTATTTCAGCACTTAGGCTTTATTTTTTTCATAATTGGTATCGTATTTCCTCCCTTCATCATTTCTATGGCTGCTAAGGGAATAATTCAAATTGCTATCATTTTTTGGGCTGAAACCACCATTGAAATGACATTTAGTCAAAGCCCATTCTTTTCATATTCAAGAGTATATACTGAATCATTGAGTACTTTTTACTTTCTAGGTGTTCAAAGAACAACAATTGAATCATTTTATTTTCTCAAACATACTAATGGAAAGTGGTATTTTTTACCCGATACTTTTATGGCTCACCCTGGTGATTGGATTCATGGATTATTAACAGTAGGAACATGGTTTCTCTTCTTCGGTTTATTACTTTTTGCAGTCCGTGAATACATTAACAACCGAAAATTAACTGCAGGAGTCACAATCTTAGGTGCGATTATTACCGAAGTTCTCTGGTTACTCTTGACTTTTGGATTAGGGTCTATTCCTGCGGAACGAGACCAATCAGGTCCTTCAATAAATCAAACTTTTTCGCAGATAGTGCAGGCTGATTTCCAATTTCTCGATTTTTTATTTCTTCCAATTGGCCTTTTTGCTTTACTAATGGCAGTTTTAATCCTCTTGGTGGTTGGGATTCGTCAAAGACGAAGAAGAAAGAAAAGTTTTACTCCAATTAATTCTAAGACTAAAGAAAATGAGTCTGACGAAACAATCTAGCTTAAATCAAATTAGCTAGTGTGCTAAGTGCAGAAAAATTAAGCAAAATAGTTATCGGGAAGGTTTATTCGTGAGAAATAATCGGACTTCCTCATTCCTAAATATAGAGAAGAAAGCTGCAATATGAGTTAATTTTATTTCAAAGGTGAAAGTGATGGAAGATTACATTCAAAAAGAGTTTGAGAGTCAATTAGCTCAAATATCAGATACTAATTTGAGGAAGAAGGTTATCGATGTTTCTGTCGAAGCATTACGTGTTGGAAATGATGGGAAGGGATGGGATAACAT
>JBHLKC010000301.1:0-4327 GCA_048887065.1 Candidatus Hodarchaeota archaeon | reverse complement strand
TAATCATAGATACTCCCTTCTAATTAGGCATCACTATGTGAAACATTTACTAGGAAAGTGTTTAATGGTTTCAAATAACTTTTTCCAAGAAGTGAATTTATTCAGGAATTTCAAAATGAGATTAACCTATAAGTTTCGTTATTATCCCCAATATCCCCACTCAGACCAGTTAAGACAACTGTGCTATACTTCCAAGAGTCTCTATAATAAAGCGAATTATTTAATCAAAAAAGAGCTCCAACAAACAAAGAAATGGTTAAGGTACTTGGAACTAAATCAACAGCTAAAAGCTACTTCTATTCATTATCGGTTATTAAAGGCCCAGACGGCCCAACAAATCCTGAAAGTAGTCGATAAGAATTGGAGTTCCTATTTCAAAGTGATCAAAGACTGGTAACACAATCCTGATAAGTATCGGGGGAAACCGAATCCGCCCCATTATAAACCAAAGTCGGGACATTTTTTACTAATTTTTACCAATCAAAACAGTAAAATCAAAGTCAATAAAAGCCAACTCATCTTAACCATGTCGAAAGCTTTCCAAGCCAAATTTCCTGACTTGAAAGAGCCTCTTACAATTCCTATTCCCAAGCATCATACACGAGCTATCAATTTTGTCGATTATCAGCAGATCAGAGTTTTGCCTCATAAAAAATATTTTGTAATTGAAGTGATTTACAATGTTACAGGTGACAATTCCGCTTTAGATCCCCATTCTTATCTGGGGATTGATTTGGGGTTAAACAATCTAATTACAATGGTAGAAAACCAGAACAAGACTCCAGTCATCATTTCAGGGAGGATCCTCAAATCCATCAATCAAAGTTGGAATAAACAGAAAGCACAATTGACTTCGATCAAAGACAACCAAAAACACAAACAATTCACAGCTAAATTGGATGAAATTACCAGTAAGCGAAATATGACTATTACAGACTATTTACACAAAACCAGTCGGTTTATCATTGACTATTGTTTGCATTATAAGATAGGCAATATTTGTCTGGGGGCATTAAAGGATATCAAAGACGGTATCCAATTAGGAAATAAAACAAACCAAAATTTCGTAAATGTTTCCTTCTATCGGCTCAAACAAATGCTCAAATATAAAGCTGATTTAGTCGGTATTAAGGTCTATGAGGTCAATGAAGCCTATACCTCTAAATGTAGTGCGTTAGATTTAGAACCCATTCGAAAACATAAGCAGTATCTAGGGATGCGTTGCAGGCGTGGGTTATTTCAAAGCGTGAATTATTTGATTAATGCGGATGTTAATGGGGCATTAAACATCTTAAGAAAAGTAATTGGCGATGGTTTTATTAAAAACCTAGTCAATAGGGGCTGTTTATGGTTTCAGCCTGTCCGAATAAGGGACTTGTTCCAAACTTCGTATAAACAATTTTGTGTCAAGAATGTTAATAATCTTTAACATTTTCAGCAAAAACGATAACCTGAACCTCTCGTCTGAGGACGATTCATGGAAAAATCTTCTAAACCTATATCAGAGGTAAAAGAAGTCTCTCTAAAAAGAGCATTTGATAAAAAGACATTATTACTCCTAAGCTTTGCTGTAATAGCTCTTCTATTCTATCTCATACTGGAAAATATTAATATTTTTAATATTATGGAATTGATCGTGAGTACTAATTTTCTTATATTAATTATAGGAGCATCAGCTACATTTATTGCCGTTCTATTCGATACAATTGCTTGGAAAATACTTCTAGGGATTTCATCGATACGTCCCTCTATTCCTGCTACGTATCGAATACAATTGACGTCATTTTCGTATGGTTTGCTTATCCCAAGCGCTGGTGCCGTTGAAATTATCATGAGAATTGCTTTGGGAAGAAAGGAGTTTATTAATGAAAAAGAAAATCGTTACGCTACAAGTGGTGAAATCCTCTCAAGTGTATTTGCCCACAGGCTTTGTGGATTGATTGCATTTATACCTATTTCAATCCTTGTTGCTTTTGCGATTTTAGCATATTTCGATGATATTGTATATAATGAGACGAATCAACATATACCTGATGATATAGCAATCACATTTAGTTTGGCTATCTCAATTCTCGCTGTTATTATAATAATTATATTTTTTCTTATTGTTAAAGCGCCCAATATAGCTAAGAGTTTTACATCCTTAATCCTGAGCGGAATCGCATACATTCCTCTTATTGGTAAATTTGCAGAAAATGCATTAGAACCATCTGGAAAAATTATAGATGATTTCAGTATTCAATTAGCCTATTTAGCCCAAAACAAATTCTTATCCATTATCGCACTTCTTTTAGCATTTTTTTCTCAGGTAGCTCACTGGGTTTCCATTTATTTTATTCTTCATTCAATTCAAATTCCGATATTATTGGATCAGGTTGCAGCTGTGAATTTTCTTAGTGGAACAGTAGATCTTATTCCTGTTGGTATTCCTGGGATGGCTGGACTAAAAGAAATTACACTCTCTGTCTTCTTGAAATCTGGTTTAGGATTAGATTCCACATTGGCATTCTCTGGAGCAATATTAGTACAATTAGTAAAATTTTATTTTCTAATTATCGTAGGGATCTTGGTGTACATTGTAGGAAAAACCAGAGTATCTACTTATGATTTGGAGGAAAATTCAAATTCAATCCTTGAAGAACAGAGCTAAATCTTAATCCATGTAAAATTACAAAAAATAAGTTAGATTAAATCATTTTATTTCAATAAAGAAAGGTTAAAAATTGAGAGTAGCAACTTTAAAAATGGGGAAAGCAAAGATAATTATACTACTCTAAGGTGTTCTAATGAGTGATCTCACTAAAGCAGATTTGCATTCACATACATATTATTCTTTGCTGAGGGTTCCAAAATTTAGAGGTATATATCTATTTCAAGACTCCGCTATTTCACCAAAATTGTTAGTTAAGGTAGCACGTCGTCGAAAGTTAGGTGCTATCGCCCTGACAGATCATGATAACATGTTAGGTATTAAACCATTTTTAAATTACGCGTACAAATTTAGTGATATTACTGCAATTGTAGGACAAGAAATCACTAAGTATGATCAAAACAGAAAAGTGTGGGCTCATGTTTTAACTTATGGATTAAAGAAAATTCCTTTTGAAATTCGTTTTAAACCTCTTCTCGAGTTTTTAGACTACCTAGATGATAATAATGCAGTATATATCCTCGCTCATCCTTTTGATTTATCTCAAAGCGCGCCTGCTGGTGGATATGATAGGAGGACTTACAGAATCAATTTCTCCGTTTTGAAGTTATTCCGAATGATTGAAGTAGTCAATGGGTTACAACCAAAACGTCATAATTATCTTGCCCAAATTATTGCACGAGAAGTTGGGATTCCAGGAATCGCGGGAGGTGATAATCATCAACCAAAGATGATTGGTAGATGTTTCACCTATGTAGAGGGTACAACTGAAGATGAAATCCTTGAGTACTTGCGACAAGTAAAGAAGTCACCAACAAAGTACAATATTATAACACACGGAACTGGCGCTAATCCGCAAATTTGGGCTGGTTGGGCCTTTTATATGCTGTTAAATTTACAACACAATATTCGATATGATTTATATCGGCATTTAAATCCCAATGCCCCGCAGCAAAGTGTCAATCCAGTTTATGATAAATTATATTCTGATAGGCTAATAGCTCCAAAGATATTAGCCCAAACTGCCCTCCCTTATATTTTTTGGGCTCTATTAGCTGGTTTGAAAATTTGGGTACCACGAATGGAAAAACGATCAGCGAAGAGGGAGCTATTTATCTTAAAATCATTGATTGACTATCAGGCTCTCAATGAAAACCAGCAAACTCCAGCTCTTGAAGTACCATTCACTGAAGACGATGCTGAGTTATTCCAACGCCTTTAGGGTTTTAATTTTCCTCTTTTTCACACCAATTAGTTATCATCCATTTATGATATGGGATGATCTCCTGCCTACTAGAGGATTCAATAGTTACTTCCGATCAAATACATATATACCTGCATAAAGAAGGCCTGATCGATGTAAGAATGATTTTCCTAAGAGAGGAAAATCTATTCTATAAAATGAAATGGAAAATGCATTTCCTTTAAAAAAGAAAATATCTTCAGGGAAAAATTCATAATAATGGCCTTGAAGAAGGTTTTTTCCTAATTTTGACTCCGATCCTCCAATCATTCGTCGTATAACGTTAACAACCTTTCTAACTATAGGTGCTGAAGTAGTTGGGACAATTATGATTACTCTACGACTAGAAACACGTAGCATTTCTTTAATAACCAAATAAAACTCCTTAATATGTTCGATTACATCAAATGAGACAACATATTCAATTGATTGAT
>JBHLKC010000300.1:0-4329 GCA_048887065.1 Candidatus Hodarchaeota archaeon | reverse complement strand
TTTTTATCATCTAAAGCTTCAGCATGGCGTAATAGAAAGAATAAGATTCCTCCAACTTTTTCAGGTGCATTGATCATCGAACTCAAACGGCATAAATAATCAAGATAAGGATAGACAATATCGAGGTTTTCTACTTCGATTGCACTCTCAATCAACAGCAAAAGGACCTTGAATAATTCTTCGAGATCCTCCAAATTTTCATATTTTTCCAACGTCTGTTGAAATGTGGATAAAGCAGAACTGTTTTTTGTCGTGATTAGATGCTTTGAAAGGCTTGTAAGTAATTTTGCTTCACATTTATCAGCCCTATACTTCTTACAGATTTTTATCCCTCTCTTATAGGTTCTAATCACACGACTCGAAGAGCTATATTGATCCGCAAGGTTACTATAAACTGTTACCACACCTTCGAAATCATTCAAGCTACGGTAGAAATCCGAGGCCTGATAAGCATACTCCGATGCTAGATCTGGATTTTCTGAGGCAACAAATATTGAGAACTTTTCAGATAATTTGGCTGCAAGCATACGACCCTCATTACCGAATTTTTGAGTTTTGGTAACCCTTTTTATTACTCTATCAATATAGGAGCGAGCTCCTTCTAAAAGTGACCGACCGATAAGAAATTTTACAAAATTCAAAGAATTAGGTAAAACTTCTGTAAGGGGTCTCTCTGTCTTTTCTAAAACAGAAGCCATAAGTTTGGAAGCTGAAGGAGATTGTTCAACATCTATAAGTGCTATCGAGTATTTGTCAGATAATCGATCTCCTTCTGTACTAGACAGCTCATCATAGACTAAAAGGTTAAAATCAACAATCGCTTCTGCTATCTCTTTTGAAACTTCATCAGATTCAAGAATTCTATCATAAATCTTTTCCAAAAACTTGGTGAGCTCTTCAATTGGCGGATTCAATACGTTTTTTACTAATTCTAAAAGGTAAATATCAGTATGCTTCTGAAATAGCGGGTCTAAGTATTTCTTAGTAATTTTATGGAAATTATCTTGAGAGGCGCGAATTTCTAAGATTTTTTCAAATACTTCAAAAGCAGCTTCTCTATCGCCTTCATAAGCTGTATTAAAAACCATTTGGAGAAATTCTAGGGCCTTATCCCCTTTATTGTCATCGATTAACAAAGATGCCATATCTCGAGCAAATTTGGCAGCAACCTTTATATCTCCTCTATCTAAAGAGATTTTAGAATAATTCTTGACAGAATTTATCACTAATTGATAGCGCTGATGACTTCGCCCATATCTGACGATCAAATCAGTCATCCGACTTGCATCATCATATTGCTCATGCTTGATAAACAACTCACGCGTCTTATCAAGATATTTTATCACATTTTCAATGCCATGGGCTTCATGGTAACGAGCATTTTGTACACAAAAAATGTAGGCATCCTGATACTTTTCTAGTTCCATTTGTCTTTCAATTACTCTAGAAATAATATCGATAGCTGTATCATAATCTTCCTTCTGCTCCAGCTCTTTAAGAATTACATCAGTAACATTTTGAGCTAATTCAATTGAATGGTCAATAACATCCTTTTGAAAACCAATCAAGCATTCTAGAGCACCCTCGGGATCACCCATTTGTTTATATGTTTCTGCAGTTTGGAATATATACTTCTTAATTAAGTCATATCGATCAGTATTGGCCAATAAATGTTCAATAAAACGATGAAGACTATCGATAGCCCTAGTATAATCCTGTTGGCCAGTTTGGAGTGTTACAAGCTGATCAAGCATATAAGCTGCATGATCAAACGCATTTATCTTTAGTAAATCTTGATTAAATCCGAATAATAATTTATAATCTATAAAATCAGTTTGAATCATTAAATTCGCAAGATATCGCATATACTCAAAGGCCATATTATGTTCCTGATGTTCTTTCAATTTTGCGATAAAGATTTTACAAAAATTGAAGACTTCTTTAAATTTATTTTCATTTAATAGCCTTGAAAGCTCAATATTGCTCATTTCTTGAGCTGTAAGAACTGCTTTGCTCTCAAGAAGCTCTTCTACATACTTAAGCACTATCTTTTCCCTTTTCTTGGGATCTTTAATTGATTGAAGTGCTTTTTGAATGTACGACTTGCCATGATCCTGATCACCAAGCTTACCGAAGAAATCACCAAGAGATAACTGTTTTTCGATTCGTAAGCTTTCATTATCAGCGTAAGCTCTATCTATTAGTTGTTCTACAAATTTTAAATAATCTCGCGCAGCTTCGGCTTCTTTCAGATCAATTAATCCTCTAACTACTTCCAAACTGAATTCAACAGCAGATTCAATCCTATTCAATTCATAAAAGAATTTAATGGCTTGGTTACCAAGATCACATGCTTTTGTATAATAATAAGTATCCATTAAGAATTTCGATGCCTCAATGGCAATATCTAATGCTTTATCCTTCTTGTTTTGAGTTTCTGCAGTTAATATCAATCTATCAATGTATATTGAGTAAGTTTGTTTATCATTTGCTTCTTTAAGGAGATTCAATGTTGTTTCAAGTGATTCTAAGAGTTCGAAATAGGATTTTCTCTCTTCATGAACCTCAAACGCTGAATCAAGGAGAAATCGAATATCAGTTTGAAAAGCTTCTTTTTGTCCTTCAATATCTTCAGTATCAGCTCTACCTAATACTCGAATTGTATAATGAGCATAACGAAGTGCATTCTCCCACATAACCACAGGGAGTCGTGCCTGCTTATAGAAATTAACTTGTTTCTTAGCAAGCATCATAATGTTTGATAATCTATTAATATCCTCCTCCTCTGCAAGATAATGATCTAATAATAAACCACAAAGGTTGGCAGCATCGAGGAATTTTTCTTCTTCTGCTAATGAACCTATCGAATCTAATACAAAAATTTGAGCATGTTCAGTATCAATCTCTAATAACTCTTCAGTTAATTCATTTCGTAATTTTATTGCTTTGGAGGTCTTCTTTCGTTCAATCAGATTGATAAGTAATTTCCTTCCAAATTGAAGCATACCCTTTGGATTCTTTTCTTCTCTAGACCGTTTGAATAAAACTTCAGTTACCTTAGCAGCAGCTTTTAAGTTACCATCCGCCTCATGTTGCTCAATTACCTTAAGAAAATGACCAATGGCAACATTCAAAATAACCTCACTCATTGGTCGCTCAACAAGCTGTTTTATAGTCAAGAAAACTTTTTCAGAGGCATCATAAAGGTAACTAAAAGAAATTTGAGGGATTTTTCTGTTTATAGCTTGAGCTATTGCGTCTTGATCAACTTTGACTTCCTCAATATCAGAAAGCGAGCCATCTTTATATCTAAATCTAAGAAACCAATTGTCCATTTGTCTTAGAATTATGCAGGTAGTTCCACCTGATTTTTCAATATCAAGCTCTTTGATGGGTAGAGGGTGACCCTCTTCCACGTGTTCAGTGACTTTAATAAGAAAATTATCAAAATCTTTAGCTTTAGTATATTCTGAGGCGTCAAAAGCTGATAAATCAATCATTGCAATTTCATCTTCAAAAACAATAGGCTCTGAAGAAACGATCATGGAATCATCGGGTACTAGCTCACTTGGTACTGCTGATGGTGTTTTTTCTGCCTCCGCCTTTGCATGCTCTTCAGGATGTAGGATAATATTTTCTATTATTTCTGCAGAATCGTAAATGGCTGAAAATGACAGAAATTCAATTTTAGCTTTGCTAATTATATTTACAAGGTCATCTTGATTTACGCTATCCTTAGAGTATTTTTTCCGCAATAAGGGAGTTTCGTTTTCAAATAACACAACAGCGAATTTACCATCAATAGTGTAATATATTCCAGCAAAACCACCTTTTGAATACGGCATCTCGATCTTTTTGAGTAGTTTATCAGTTTGGTCAGTTATACTTTTCTTCTCAACTTGGATCTGTACAGATTCTTCTGCTGGTAGTCCATCTCCTGTTACTGTTGGTTCTGAAGGTGTTTTATCAAATTCTTCTATGGTTTTTTCTAATGGTTCTTCCAGTTTAGATGTAATAGCTACTTGTTCTTCCCCCATTGGTAGCTCTTGAAAGTTTTCCTTTATTGTCTCCAAGAGTAAATCTGCTACATCAAAAATGGCTGAAAAACTGAAGAATTCCACTCCTGCATCTGAAAGAAGGTCAACCACATTATCCTGATTTAATCGGGCCCGTGAGATTGGACAAGACTTAAGCTGTCTCTCATTTTGTATAAAATTTAGGATATATTCATCTCGATTTATACTTTCTCTTATTTCACATTCAACGCCCGATGTGGAAGGTAGATCTATTCGAATCTGTTTTTCTTCACGAGTTGCCATCTAATATCCC
>JBHLKC010000299.1:0-4354 GCA_048887065.1 Candidatus Hodarchaeota archaeon | reverse complement strand
ACACTTCTTATACTTCAATACTTACATTTAAATCCGAATGGACGTAATTTTGAACAAATTTGTTCATCGTTAGAACAGGCAATACCTTCTAAAGTGAACTCTCGTCTAGAAACGCTTAAAAATTTGGGCTTAATATTTAAAACTAGAGGGGAAGATGAATTCGAGGTACTTTATGTACTTACAAAACGAGGTCGTTATATTAGTGAAATAGTATGGGATATTTTCCGAATAATTCTAAATCCTCGTGAGGTTGATGATGAAGATAGAGACGTTTTAGATTTCTATCGATAGATCTAGAAATTTCCTCCTAAAATCAAGTTCAAGGTTATATTTCAGTTCTTTTTCTTGATAAATAATAAAGCATGTTAATGGAAACGACGGTTAATGTCCATTTGCGATCCAAAGATGTATTCGTTGCTTAAAAAACAAAAATACCAGCTTTTTGGAAAAAACATTGCAGTGAAGAAGTGCACTTGGACTCACAATGCGCTAAGACAAGATCGGTATTGCTATAAGCGTTTTTATGGCATTAAATCTCACAGATGTATTCAATTCTCACCTACATTAATCTGTAATTTTGTTTGTCAATTTTGCTGGCGTATCCATGAATCAGATATAGGTATCAAGAATATGTTCCACGATTATGATCCAAAGGATCCCAAAAAATTGGAGGATATGTTTGATCTCCCAGAAGTGGTTGTTAGTGGTATCCTAGAAGGTCAAAAAAAAATAATATGTGGATATAAACCGTACACTGATCCAACTAAATATGATGAAGCCATGCACCCAAAGCATGCCACTTTAAGTCTTACTGGAGAACCATTTCTTTATCCTTGGATTCCAGAATTAATCCAAGAACTGAAGAAACACGAACTTACAGTATTTATTGTTACAAATGGGACTTGTCCTGAGACTTTATTAAAAATATTAAAAAAGAAAACTTATCCTACTCAGCTATATGTAACCCTTCCCACACCAGGAACCAGGAATTTTCTTAGAATACATCGTCCTTTGGAAAAAGATTATGCACTAAATAAAATTTGGGATACTTTGAATATTATTGGAAGGGGTGTTCCATTTAGGACAGTAGCTCGATTAACAGTCGCTGAAGGGCTCAATTTGATTAATCCAGAAGGATATGCTCAGATGATTACTACAATGCTACCATCATTTATCGAGGTGAAAGGAGTTGTTCATGTAGGCGCTGTAGAAAAACGGCTACCAAGATCTGTCATGCCTTCTCATGAAAGTATACGAAATTTCGCAGAAGAACTAGAAAAGTTAACGGAAAAACAATATAGAATTGTAAAAGAATCGAAGATTAGTCGCTTAGTCATTCTATCGAATGGAAAAGAGCCCCTTATGATACATTAGCGAAATTTATAGTTTATTAGTAAAATTAAATATCATCAATACTATTTCAATATCTTACTGCTTCGTAATCCAATCTTTCACCATTTCAATTATAATGCAAAATTGAAAATGCTTTTTTAAGGATCATTTTCTGTACATGCTTAAAGGTTAACTTTTGATATTGACCATAGTTTAAAATGTTAACAATGTCTCATCATAAGGTGAAACAAGTTGAAGCTTACAGAAAGAATGTTTGACTCAACCGTAGGTTTGAAATTAAAATCAGGGACAAGTTTTGAAATCCATGTAATTGAACATGAGAATAGGGAACAAAGTATAATAATAGAAAACTTAACGGAAGGTGGCCAACGTCTTATTCTTGAAAACAAAGATATTTCAGACTTTATAAACCTTCTAAACGATTTTTTACAAAATGTATAGAAACCAAAGGAGTTAAGTGATTTTGGAAATTGAATATCGAAAAAGGGAAGTAATGTGGTGTTTAGATCGAGAGGGTCCACGCATATGTTTACGTGCGGTAATTGCGAATGACCAAATTGAAACAATAAAAATCACCAGTGAGGATTTTTTTCTAGAATTTGATGGATCTGAAGTCCAAGAATTTTTAGATCTACTATTAAAATTAACAAAAATAGAAATACCTGAAAGAGAAATTGAAACCCCCACTATCTCTGAACCAACAGTTATTTCAATGCCATCTGAGGAACCAATTGATCAAGAATTAGTTTCTGAGTCTGAAGAACCAGAGTTTTCTGAAATTCTTGATCCTTCAGAAATAATTGAAGTATTAAAGCATTCTGAAATGAGTTCTCAAGATGAAATGTCCCTTTCAAGTGATGTTTCTTCTCCTGAACTAAAAGAAGAACTAATTGATGAGACTACTTCAATACTAGAAGAACTAGAAGAACTAGAAGAATCCTTTATTACGCCTATTCCTGATTCAAAAATACAAGACGAATTGACTGAAGAAGCCTCCACACCTCCCGGTTTATCAGAAACTTTTCGGGATTCATTCGCAGCTGCATCCTTTTTTCAAGACACTCCAATAAAAAGTCCCTTAGAACAGCTATTAGAAGAAGAGGAAAAAGCTGAGGATAAAACACCTTTTCACGAAGAAATCCAAATAAAGGTTCAAACCGAGGAAAAGACTGTTGAAGAAAAGTCTGATTCAACTGTATCAACTTCCAGACTTTTCAGTCCTGACGATCTTAAGACTGCTTCTTTTTTTAGTGATTTTAAAAGTCAAGAAATGGATGACTTTCTTCAAGAACCTGAAACTAAATCTGAAGAACCACAGGAAGAATTACCCCAACTTAAGCTCGAACCCGAACTTCCGAAAGAATATATGACTGAGGCTGAACGTAAAGCAAAGATAGAAAAAGAACGTGCAGAGCGTAAAAAAAGGTTATGGGAGCTTACAAGAGGATTTTAATAACTCGAGCTCCAAAACTTTGCTCTTTAATTATTGATTTTAAATAGTATCAGAGTGATATAGTTATGCCTCTTGCAAAGATTGCTATCTCTGCACTGATTTTTGACGCGGGGGATGTTCTTGTTCACCCGATTCCAGACGAGGATGTTGAGGTGATGAGAACCTTTTATTCTAGATATTACAGATATAACAAATCTGAATTAAGGTTTTATTTTACCCAGCTATATGAAAAAATTAGAACTCTTAACCCAGATTCAAAAATCAATTTTGAAGAAGTCAAATTGAATAATCAACCGCAATTAAAACTACCTATTTCCCTTTTCTGTGAATATGAAGTCGAAAAATTCTGGAAAAATCCTGATCCTTTGTTAAAAGAGACTCTCATTTATTTAAGGAAACAAGGTTACCGTATTGCTATCTTAACAGATAGTGCACTTCTTTCTGATAAGATTCGTAATATATTAAATCATGTCTCGCCTTATATTCACTCTATCGTATCATCTCGAGATGTGGGAGCTATGAAACCAGATCAGCGTATGTATTCAGCTGTACTAAAGCAATTGAACATCTCAGCAGAGAAAGGTTTGTTCATTGGCCATGATATCGAAGAGATCCAAGGCGCATTAGAAGTGGGGTTATTCTGTGAGAATTATGAGGTAATAGGAAGCTTAAAAAGGTTAATTGACGTAATATACCAGAAATATGTTTTTTACGAGTAGATGAGATAATGTCCATTAAAGATGATAGTACTATAGTGGCAGCAGTGCTGCATGCTTATCAACCGCCCAATCAGACTGCGAAAATTCTCGATCGTATTGTTAAAAATTGTTACCTCCCTTTTATCCAAGTTTTAGAACGAGACCCAAGCCTTAAAGTCACTTTAAACATTAATGCAAGTCTTGCAGAGCTTTTGGAAGATGATTACGGAGTAATAATGGAGAAATTCGCCGAATTGGCTCGAAATGGGCAAATAGAGTTCTTAGATTCAGGGGCGTATCATCCAATCCTTCCTTTATTGTCTCAGAAAGAGGCAAGAATGCAAATTGAGCTTAATAATAAGATTAATTCACGAATTTTCGGTCCAATTTGGAATCCTCGTGGTTTTTGGCCTCCTGAATTAGCTGTTTCTGAAAATTTGGCCATTTTAGTTGAGTCTATTGGTTATAATTACATGATTATACCAGAAATTTCTATTAGCTCAAACTCCCCTTTCCCTACTCCTTTGCTTACACGACTTCCAATTCACCCAAGTGCTCCAAAACTCGCCCTAATTAATAGAAATCGTGAGGTATCAAATAACATCTCCTTCAAAAAATATTCAACTATTGAGGATGTTCGAGAACACATATCACTTCTTAAAAATCTGCAGCCTGAAGGAGTGGTAATCTTTGCAACAGATTTAGAAACATTTGGTGAACATCATCCTAAGTATGAAAGATTTTTAGCTCAAATCCTAAAATCATTTAACTCAGTAACGATCTCTCATTTGTTAGACATGCCAAGACAACCGATTGTAGATTTTCGAAGTAGTAGTTGGAGTACTTCTGA
>JBHLKC010000298.1:0-4369 GCA_048887065.1 Candidatus Hodarchaeota archaeon | reverse complement strand
GATATTCAATATGAGATAAGGGAATTATTAGTGGAATTAGGATGGCAATACAAGAAAAATAAGAATTAATCTTCATTATCTACCCCTATTAAACCAGCTGTAATGATAATATCTCCTGATAAACTAGTTTTATATTGCTATATGGAGATATAAAAATTTTTTCAACGATTAATGATCAAAAGTTGATTAATTAACCTGTAAGTAAGTATTACGAATCTTTAGAGGCACATGCTACGCTAATAGAGAACACAAGATTAGAGGATCATTATGGTGCAGATCTTGATCAAATAACACTAGAAATCATGTATATTTTACTCTAACGAGTAAAAGTGATCACAATAATCATCCCCATTCATTAGCGTTTTTGTACGCTTGAATTTTATTTTTGGATTATAACCTTCGACGATATAAGGATCCTCGCTACAGTGAAATAGTAAGCCATACTTTTCTTTGTTAATAGACTGGTAAACATCTGCTATTGGACATTTTGTACAATAGATTTGGACTGCTGTTTTAGTTCGCTCAATAGTACATTCCCCTTCAGTCCATTGTTCCCAAAGAAAACTGATCAAGTCATCTAAGGATGAAAGTCCTTTTTGGGAAGAAAATTTTGACAAAGCGGAACGTGTATGTTCTGCTATTAGCTCCTCTGCTATCTGATTATATTCATCACCAAAATCTCTTTCCCATTCATCGAGTAACAAATTTAACTTTTTAGGATCTCTCCGACTCTCGCGAATAGATCGTATTTTTTCCCAGACCTCTTGCATCATTAGTTCCATCCAAAAACTAATTTAAGAGTTTAGCAATATTCATTAAATAACTATTCCAATTCTTAATAATCAAATATGTATTCTTATATAACACTATGCCCCAGAGTTGAAATCAATGATGGATCTACAGCTGATGTTGAAAACTTAAGGGCATTTTCGGACGCAATCATTATTGAAACCCAAGAAAATGAAAGTTTTACCATTTTTCTACAAAAAAACATTGATAAAACGATCACATACATATTTCGAGTACTTGGCAAGAAAGTGTACAATTTCAAGCGGGTAAAACCCTCATTAACTGAGTATCTCGTATTCATGGAGCAAAATCAGAGATAATTTTCTTTTAGAGAACCAACATTGGTGTATTTAATGTTTTAGATGGATCGTAATTAAGCATCCCGTTTATTCGTGTTTAAGAACCCATATGTGAATATTTCAAGAAAATAAGCACCTAAGTAGAGGATTAGGAATGTAAAGACGATTAGAATATGTAATATCCTGTCAATAATTAAATTTCAGTTTTTAGCAGATTCAAAATGATAAATCCTCCAATTAGCAAAAATAAGACAGTTCACATGTTTATTAATCCTCTAATCTGATGGAATTTATCTATCATTATGATCACGCAAATTTTAGCTCATTAAGAATGTTAACCAATGATTTCCATAATTTATTGATTTGGGAATAGCTAATATTTTATTTCCAATTAGCTAAAATCGATTTTCTGTGAATCGGACATTTTCTGAATATCATATGCAAGGGCTGAAAGAATGACCACAAACATCAATCCGAGAGACGTAAAGCCAAAAATCCATTGAAAACCATACGTAAGATCCACGCTAAATAACCACAGTAGAGGATACCCAAAGATTGCGATTTCTACCCCAGCCCAAAAGGTTATCAAAAGCGCAGGGACAGACCAGGGCCACAATTTAGCAAGGAAATCCCGTGTGCGTATTGAGAGATGTGTATTCCACCACGTTAATGGTTTGTTTATTTTGGTTGCCGTAATTGTAGCAAAGATTGTGAAGAATATTGGTCCGTAACCACCTCCTACCAAAAACAGGGTGACTGAGAGAAGAAATAGAACCCTGGCACCATATTTCCTTTCAATGAACACAGCTGACCAAATTGTAACTAAAAAACCAATGACCATAGCTAGGATACCAGTCCAAAAGAAATTAGGTACTATTGTTATAGCTGTTTCAGTTGCATACTCCCATAACCTCTGTTCAGGACCAATGGCGTCTATCCACATACCACTGGGTGTGACATTACCTTGAAGCATTTCAAGGAATCCATGTTCTATTCCAGCTAGTCCAACAAGAATACCTAATGTTGAGGCAGCCACTCTCATCGCTCTAACATTTTTCCAAGTCGATTTTCGATTCATTTGTGCAACATTCCTCTTTTATTTTCCGATAATTCTTGGTGAGGTGTGATAATTATGATATAATAAAATGGGCTGTGGAAAAAAAATTGCTAAGGTTTGTTTATAATCACCTTATTAAAAATTCGTTAAAATAATTTTTTCAAAAAATGATTACAAGAATTGATAGATTTTTTAATCGCTGAAACAGATATTTCTATTCAAGGAACATATCACTAGGAATATACTTTTCTTTACCTAACCAACGATTTTTTCTGAAAAAAAGATGAAATACGAATAATTTTTTTTTTAATGAAAAATTTACCTCTGAAATAATGGCCTCCTTTTAAAGAACTAAGGTTAAAAAAATGCAAACAATTAAAGTCGGAAAAACCAATCTAAAAGTATCTCGAATAGGTTTAGGAACACTTGCTTTTGGTCATCCAACAAAAGGAATTCAAAATAAAAAAGTAATCTACGATTGTCTTAATTTCGCACTTGATAATGGTATTAATTTAATTGATACTGCAGAGGAATATTCCCGTGGTTTGACTGAGAAATTTGTTGGTGAAGTGATAAAAAAGCGAGGAGATCGTGAAGATCTGGTATTGGTTACGAAAGTTTCATACAATCACTTGAGTTATCAGCACGTCATAAAAGCAGCTCATCAAAGCTTAGAGAGATTACAAACAGACTATATAGATTTATATTTAATTCATTGGCCCAATTGTTACTTTCCCATTTCTGAAACAATAAAAGCAATGGATTATCTACTAACTGAGGGAAAAATAAGATCTGTAGGTGTGTCAAATTATCATAATGCATTAGTGCAAGAAGCGATGGGTAATTTACAGAATGGGGAGATAATAGTGAATGAAGTAGAATACAATCTAATTAATCGAAATATTGAGAAAGAAATTCTACCATTTTTAAGACAACACGAAATTACTGTACTGGCATATTCTCCATTATTGAGTGGTTTTTTGACGACTAATTATGATGAAAATACAGTCTTTCCCGAAAGTGATTTTCGAAATAATTGGGAACTATTTACACAGAAAGAGAATTTTATTCAATCACAAGAGCTCTTTGAAACGATGAGACAAATTGCTAAAAAGTATGACGTTAGTCCTGCTGAAGTAGCTATTAATTGGCTCTTAAAAGATAAAGACATAATCCCAATCCCTGGAGTAAAGAAAAAAAGCCACATAGAACACAATATTCATGCTACACAATGGAATTTAACAAAGGATGAAATCTCTCGATTAACAGCTATTACCAATAATCTTGAATTGAACTCGTGGTAGCAATAATCTTGAATTGAACTGGTGGTACAAATTGTTTAAGATGGATTGGAATTAAATTATTTAAATCACTCAACCATACTTCAAATCTACTTTTTACTTTTCTGCTGAATATAAATTATTAAAATTGGATCAATAGAATTAAATAGGAACTATTGGTCAACTAAGTTTCTATTCCAGCAAACATCTATAAAATAGGAATTTTTCTTAGGGATAGTATCGAAGTAACGTAAATGAGAATTCTAGCAAAGAGTCAAATATCTCATAACATTGATAATTAGGTGGATGAGAAAATTTAATATATAGTTAATAAAAAATATAGTTATGGAAATAATAGTAATCGTATTAATTGTAATAGCTGTTTTCATTCTTCTCCTGAGTATTGGTTTTATGAGGTGGAAAAAATCCGCACTTAGAGTAATGGATGATGGAGAAGTAATGGAGACAGCGACGGGGAAAATCCATTACAAACTAATTGGAGAGGGGCCAGTGTTATTTTTTATGCATGGGGGACCAGGAGGAATTGACCAAGCGTTCCTCCTTGATGGTCTAGTTCAGAAAGGATATTCACTACTCGTTGTTTCAAGACCTGGATATTTAAGAACCCCTTTTGTACCTCTATCTTATGAGGAACAAGTTGATCAGTATGCGGAATTATTGGACAAGTTATCAATCGATCAGGTTGTTGCCATGGGATACTCAGCTGGTGGTCCTCTTGCACTCAACTTTGCTAATAAATACCCTGAGAGAACTCATGCTTTGGTGATGGAAGCTGGTGTTAGTACAGTATACGAGATGCCAAGTGAGGCACCAGGTTCATTTTGGATGAAATTATTTACGAGTGATAGAATACAAGATTTCTTGAGCTGGATTACTGTAATAACTATTAGAATAGCTTTCAAGATGACTTTCAAGAGTATAAT
>JBHLKC010000297.1:0-4372 GCA_048887065.1 Candidatus Hodarchaeota archaeon | reverse complement strand
CATTGGGGTATTTGGATCAAATAATGAGAATCCATAAGCATCTACTCCTAAATTTCGAAAGAATCGGCAATCAGAAACAGCAGGCATAATAAATGGTACTAATGTAGCCTCAGGCAATCCTGATTGTTGAATGGCTTTTTCCATCATATTAACAAATTCAGAAGATGCTGGGCTTGCATTACCAAATGAAATGATTCCCCCTTCTTCACCTGATAAAAATTCAATTGTAGCTTCCTTTGCTAAAGGACCTAGTGCTTTATTCAGTTGGTTTATAACATACTCTTCATCTTGTCCAGGAAGTGTTCGGATATCGACATCAACATGAGCTTTTGCTGCAATTACATTTACTTTTGAACCTCCATGAACAATATTCGGAGAAAGAGTCATTCTACTAAGGCCGTGCATTACTTTTGCCATCTGTGGATTGCGTTTCTTCAGGTTGCTTAGACTTAAAGGAAGAAGGGTTTTATTAGTAAGCATTATGCTTTGTATTCTCCCTAAGCGCATTCCTTGAGCTACATGACCTAAATATTCAGTTATGATTTCGGGATTAAAATTCGATAGATGCTTTATTGCCTCTGCAACCTTTGTAGTAGCGTTATCGCTTCCATAGGGCATTGATCCATGACCAGGTGTACCTTTAAAGGAGATACGTGTGGATGATCCACCTTTTTCACCATTCATAACAGCAATCCTGTTTGGAGCAAGGGAAATACCTCCTGCTTCAGTTACTAAATAATCTGTTTTTACGAGATCTGGATGGTGTTTCAGCATCCATTCGGCCCCATATGTTCCCCCTGCTTCTTCATCAGAAACAATTAGTAAAATTAAGTCTCCTTTTGGCTGAAAATTCTCTTCAACCAGCTTACAAAATGCCTGTACTTGGGTCACAACAATATAGAGCATATCCAATGCACCACGGCCCCAAACATGATCATCCTTAACAATACCAGAAAAAGGGTCAACTTGCCACGCTTCTGGATTTTCTACTGGAACTACATCCACATGAGAAGGACCAAACATTAGCTTTGGACCATTTTTCGTACCTAGAATTCTGGCGACCAAATTTCCCCGATTAGTTTCTGATTCAAATATCTGGCTCTTGACATTGTGTTCCTCTAAGAATCGTTCGACTGTCTTAATAGATTTCATTTCGTTTCCAGGAGGATTGACACATTTATTTTGTATGAGCTCAGATAGTAATTCAATGCTTTCCTTGACATTTAATTGTGTAGTTTCCACAATATACACCAAATTTTACGATACAGGGGTGAATCGAAACTGAAAATTTACCGAATAAAAATCCTTTGAATTTGTTATGATTAGCGAATGTAGGTAGTAAAAAGTATAAATAAAATCATTAAAGGGCACAAGAATGCTTTTTTATTCCTTCTCTTTGCTTAATACCGATGTACCCTAGTTGTTGAAGAACAAATAGGTTCTTTTTGGCAGTATCTATATTTTCACCGCTTTCATTAACAATTTCCCCGAAATTCCTTCCTGAAGTAAGACTAAAGTTAATGCTATTGAATGTTAATAATGAGGTAAGTTGAATATACCACCTGTATTTAATTTTAAGGAGGGTTTAATAGATTTTGAATCGTCCAGAATTACTCTTTCTGATAGAACTTCATAAATGATCGCTTTAAAAAAATCAAAGATATTTGATTCAAGGTCAACAGACAAAAGCATTTCCCCAAATTCCTTTATAAAACGAAAACTTAGGATCTGAATAAGTTCTTGAGGATTTTTAGGTGTGTTTGTGACAACAATGATTCGTATGAGTCCAAACGATCGAATTTGGCATGAATATCCTTCTAATTCAATACTTTTCATCTCTGCATCACTCTTTATCATTTCCTTAGTCGCAGTTTGTACAGAGGTAGTCAAACCCCCTAAGAATACCTCATCTGGAATATTTTCTGCTGATTGGAATTTTTCTGATAGAATGGTCTTTCCTTGTTCATCGATAAGGAATACTGCATAAATAATCAATAGGATAGTTTCCTTGAATTTCGCAACGCAATTCTTTTTAATAAGTCTAAGATATGATTTAAAGTATATCTTTTAGTTAAGGGAAGACACTACACTAAGTGATAGAAATGACTGATTTTAACGAATTATTTCAAGCCGCAGATTGGAAAACAGAAAAACATGCTCCTGTAATCGAAATTGAGAAAAAAGAAGAAAAGGATTTTATTTTCATTAAAGTAAGCGTTGGAAAAGAAATCGCCCATCCAAATCAAACTCAACATCATATCCGATGGATCCAACTTTTGTTCCATCCTGATGGAGCCAAATTTCCATTTGAAGTTGGTAAAATTGAATTCACCGCTCATGGTGAAGGTGCTGAGGGGCCAGATACGAGTACCGTCTACACAGAACCAAAAGGTGTTTTTGCTCTCAAAACTGAGAAACCAGGGACACTGATTGGATTTTCCTACTGTAATATCCATGGTTTATGGCGTAACGAAGAGAGACTTGAAATCTAACTTAGATTTCATTGACTCAATCGTTTTCTTTTTCTACCTTTTTTTCACAAATGTAGAGTAAATACCATATAGAATTCAAAAAGTTACTAATGTGAGAACTATTACTTTACATTTAGCTATATGGTTTTTTAAATCCAATTATTTTCCATACCAAAGAGTTAGCTATATTGGGATCCAGAAATGCGTTTTATAATCATTGGTAACGGAGTCGCAGGGGTATCAGCAGCCCAGATACTAGCCAAAGAAGCTCCAAAAGGATCAAGAATTACTCAGTTTACAGCAGAAGAATACACTTATTATCCACGGCCAAAGTTATATGAATTCTTACGACAAGATCTTTCTATTAAGGACGTTATTGCTAGAGATTTAAGCTGGTATGAGAAAGCTAACATAGATTTACATGTTCAGGAAGAAGTAGAGTCGATTGATCCAGAAAAAAAGCAGATAACTACTTCCAATGGTACATATGCCTATGATGAATTACTTCTTGCTACCGGGGCAGAGTGTTTTTGTCCAGTCATTCCTGGAATAGATCTCAAGCATTTTTATACGATGCGAAGTTTAGACGATGCTCTTAATATTCGAGCGAAGTTTAAAGCGGCTAGATCAGTTGTAATCATTGGTGGGGGTATTCTTGGTATCGAAGTTGCTTGTGCGTGTGCTGAACGAGGTCTAGATACAAGTATCGTTGAATTTTTTCCTTATCTTTTGCCTAGACAACTAGATGTTGAAGGAGGCCAAATATTACAACATTTAATTGAAGCACAGAGAAAAATTAAATTCTATCTTAATGCTAGAGTCGAAAAAATTATTGGAGAAGAACAAGTCGAAGCAATCCGCCTTCAAAATGGAACTGAAATTCACGCTGACCTAGTTATTGCTTGCACAGGCATAGCTCCACGCATAAGAATAGCGAAGGAAGCGGGAGTTAAAGTAAACAGAGGTGTTATTGTCAATGATTATCTAGAGTCCTCTGTTAAAGGAATTTACGCTGCAGGAGACATTGCAGAATATAAAGGTAGAGTTTATGGACTTATTCCTCCATCGATGGAACAAGCAAGAATTGCAGCTCATAATATGATCTCTAATCGTAGCCAAAAATATCAGGGTTCAATGATCTCTGCGACAATAAAAGTTGCTGATCTACTTGTTACATCATTGGGATTTACAGGAAGGGAAGAAGAAAAGCACTACGATTCTAAAAAATACTATAATCCTAGTACATCTGAATATGTTAAATTTTTTACTCTAAATGATCAAATCAAAGCAGCTCTGATACTTGGGACGAGGAAAGGAATTCCTCTGATACGTCAAGTTATTGATAAATCTTTTTTAGCTAATCAGGAAGAAATTAAGAAGATTTTTCCTAATTTATCGTAACTGAAGTGCAATCTTTATAGAAAACCTATTTCAATAGATATAACACTTTATTTGCACAACTGATGTGATATTATATGGGAATACGAGTAGAAAAACAACCACCTATTACTACAATCATAATTGATAATCCAGAAGTCAAAAATGCTATTGATGGACCGACAGCATTGGCATTGGCAAATGCTTTCAGAGAATTTGAAGAAGATAACCAGGCCAGAATTGCTGTTCTCTGGGGTGACCATGGCTGCTTCTGTTCGGGAGCAAATCTAAAAGCTATCAAAGAAGGATTGGGTAATCGTATAGAAAAAACTGGTGACGGCCCAATGGGGCCAACAAGGATGATTCTTTCAAAACCTGTAATAGCAGCAATTTCAGGATATGCGGTGGGAGGTGGTCTTGAGCTTGCTCTGTGGTCAGATCTACGGGTTGCTGAAAGAAATGCTGTATTTGGTGTTTTTAATCGCAGATGGGGTGTTCCATTAATTGATGGTGGTACAATAAGA
>JBHLKC010000296.1:0-4372 GCA_048887065.1 Candidatus Hodarchaeota archaeon | reverse complement strand
AGGCAATATCTCGAGATACCCCATGTCTATAATGCTGAAGATAATCCTGATCTGGATATTTATAACACCAATGACGAAAACTATTTCGAGAAGACCTGGATGATGCTTTACTCACCCTCTCTCATGAATCCAGAGCTTGCGCCGGAGGGTAAATCCTCTTTGATGATCCAAGCCATGACACCTCATCGATGGATGAACAACTGGGGAGGAGGCGACCGTGAGACCTACAAGAGTTTGAAAGAGAAAGTAAAAAATACACTGATTGAAAAAACGACTGCAATCATCCCCAATATAAGAGAATACATCGAGTTCGAGGATGCGGCTACTCCGCTGACCTACGAGCGTTATACACACAACACCGACGGGGCAACATCTGCATGGAGCTGGAATCCAAATAAAAAATTTTTTAGTAGGGGAATGGCGGCCAACATTGAAACACCGGTCAAGAATCTGTATATCGGATCGTGTTGGGCTGTGCAGTTTGGGGGTGTCCCGGGCGCAATCAACGCTGCTCTGGAATGTGTCAAAGCCATTTGACACCTACTTGATTCCTTGATATTCTTTTCTCAGCAATAAGGGTCAATAACGGCACCTAAATGCCCAAAATGTCATTTTGATAATCCCGATGATACTATTTATTGTGGTAAGTGTGCTACACCTTTGGAAGAAGGCGCTTTTGTCTCTCAAACCAATACCCTAGAAACTTCTGTTATTGAAATGGAGAAAGGGGAGCCTTTTGCTGGAAAATACAAAATAATCGAAGACTGGATTGAGAAATCAAATTAAATAAAAGCAATTCATTAGTAACTTTAATTGCAAAGGCAGGGGTGGAAAAATGAAGAAAGTACTTTTGTTAAGTTTCTTGGCTATTCTGGGAATAGTGGTGTTAGTTGTTGCTGTTTATATGGCATCTCGTCTGAAGAGGTATTCGAAAATCTTTAATACAAACCATTATTACGAAATTTATAGGAAAATTGGCGAGATTAAAGAAGCAGCCATAAAAAACATTGAAAGTGAGGAAAGTGATGCTCTATGGAATAAGGCTGATCCCAGGGCACTTTTTACTGAAGCAGGATTAGCCATCTTTTACACGATATCAAAAACTGACAACAAGTATGAACACCATGTATCAATAAGTCAATACGGACGCTATACGCCACATGCGGTTGGAGAACATTTTATTTTGTATGTTGCTGACATCATGTCTTGGAAGATACAAAAGGCTATATTTTTTTTCACTGAATTACCAGTTTATCATGGAGTTATTGAATTATCAGCGGAAGAACACTTAGCTTGGGAAAAAAAGCCGATTGTCAAATACAGATTCGATAGGAAAGATGATTTGCGTAAGCGAATTTGGGGACATAGGGAACAAGTTAGATTCGATTTTGTTGCTCTTCATGATAAAGATGATTAGCATAGCATGTCATAGTGGAATTACTATGTTCGAACATAATTGAGGTTGAAGATGCGAGGAAGAGGCTGGCTGGGTTGCAAGGGAAGTAAATCTGAAGTCTAATTTCCCTGTTCTTTCTAAAGACATTTACTTGTCTCATAAACAATCCATGCCTCTTGACTTCTAGGAGTCCCGGAGTCTCAATCCCCTCTAGCTCTTTTTTTTATTTTTTAATTTGAGGGATAATCGGAAAGAAAGTCAATGGGAATAAGAAAGAATAGACATGATTATTCCTCATGAAAGAATCTGATATTCAATTATATCCATGTTTGATCGACAAAATCATTGAGCAGAAGGAGGTCAGGATTGTGCAGTTTAAACTCTGAAAAGGAGAACAGAATGGAAAAAAGATTTCTTATCAGAGGATACAGAGAAAACGCAGACTTCCCAAGCCTTTGTGATGAGGAGATTTATTCGTTAGCAGAAGCAATGAGTAAATCGAGAGAATATTTTAAAAAAATAAGAGCTATAAATAAGATTATACTCTTTGAGAAGGAAGAAGGGGATAAAAGAGCTAGAAGGATTACCTTAATGAATAATGTGGACGATCTATGTGAAATACATGATTGGTTAAAGAACAGCTAACGTATCTATAGTACAAATCCAATTTTTTCGATATTAATACTATTCTGGGGATATTTCCACTAAAGCAAACACTTTCCTCTAGCCTTTTCTCTTCTCCAATCATCAGCCATTTTCTTGTCTCATAAACAATCCATGTGCATAGACCTCTAGGAGTCCCGGAGTACTTATACCCCCATGAGCCAATCAGCGTGAAATAAGCTCAGTTCAGAAATATGCAATACTAATGAAAGCATTTACGTGTGTTGACTATTTATTGAATAATAATTATGCTATTGTCAAATATTTTGGGGGTGTGCAATGCTGGTAATTAAAAAAATCATTATGGTTTTTGTTTTTCTCCTATTAATATTTGGATATTCTAAAATAGCATTTTCTCAAGATGTAAAAATTGACCTAGATTCACTTATGACAGAAACGCAAAAGATGTCAGATGATCCTGACGCAATGACATTGGTATGGTGGATTCCAGATGAATTTTGGATCGCTACCGCTGAAGGAGATCCTACATTTACAGAGGAAGATTTAACTGATGTTTTAAACACTCTTCAGCCTTATACGCTGTTTGCAATTGTAAAAGGGAAAATAGGAGCCTTCGGAGGTGTTACATATACATCTGGGTCAGATATTAAAAAAAATATTTTGCTCGTTGGGACTGATGGTATACATTATCAGCCAATTAGTGATGAGAATATTGAAGCAAATGCGAAAAATCTAATAATGATGATGAAACCAATCTTTGCTAATATGCTTGGAGGAATGGGAGAAAATTGTCACTTCTTGCTATTTCCAGCTAAGAATATAAAAGGTCAAAATATTGCAAACGCAAATGATAATGGGAGTATTAGCATACTATTAGAAAATGAGGAATTTCGTTGGAGATTGCCTTTGGATTCAGTTCTTCCCCCTAAAGTTTGTCCAAATTGTGGAGAGAAATGCAATCGTGCTTGGAACTATTGTCCATGGTGTGGAACTTCATTAAAGATAAAGAAGAAACCAGATGAACTTAATACTATCTCTCTTTAGAGATATATATTCTCATTCTACTGACCTGCCCCCATTTATCCCTACCCCTGTTAGCCCCATTTCCGAATGGTTTGGTATGGACTTGGCATAGTTTGTACGGAAATGTGCCTTATAGAGACATAGAGCGAGCAGAAAGGGTATATTCTCCCCCCAGGTTGTATCGGAATTGTTTTTTCAGCTCAATATAAAGCCATTGAGCTTCATAGCTGAGAGCAGTCCATGCGGCTGAATCTAGGAGCTCATAATCCAGTTGGACGTAAGGAGAATATTCGTCTTTCTTTGATTTCTTCATAACCTGCACGACCTTTGCACATCTTAGATTTCTCCTCTCTCATTTTCTTAATCCCTTTGACATGAGATTTCTGTACTTTGCAACTACAGCCTTCTGGATCTTATCTCCTGTCTTTCTGTTTATGGGATGAACACAATTCACTTTATTACCATTAAATAATATCCTCTGAGGATAAACCAATCGGTAGCCCTCAGAATTGCTTAAACACGTATGAATAGCAACGTCTCCTATATAAATTGAATCATTGATTACAAAAGAGGCAAAGGCTACAAGCCCTTCTCTTGGCTGGACTGGGACAACCTGAATATCAGAAATTCTTATGCTATCCATCTCATCTTCTTCCATACCTATGTAACCTGACCTAATGCCTGAATCATCGAAATCGCAGGGTATTGTTTTATAGCAGATATGAATTCCTGGAGAGTTCGAAGATTGGGTACTAGAGGGCAGCCACTCCCTACTATGGCCAATTTAACTTATTTAAATTAAATAAGTTAGAAATTTTGTCATCGTCCCTGCATTATATTTGTGACCAAAAAGTATCTACTCAATCTGCCTGAGTGCGTATATTCACGAAGAGCAATATTGAATTAGCTACTCTTATTCATACCTTAGACTATCGACAGGGTTAGAATGGGCCACCTTCACAATTTTCAGACACACGGTCAACAGCGCAATACAAACCGCCATCATCCCCGAAACAATAAAAATCCACGCAGCTATACTGGTCCTGTAGGCATAATTATTCAACAATTTTTCCATGAGATAATAGGCAACGGGCCAGGCAATCACATTGGAAACCAAAAGCAGCACTAAAAAATCTTTAGAGACGAGGAAGATAATATTTGATCACAGTTTTCCCCAAATGATAATAAATTATGAGAGGATACAATATAAGCCTCAACAAGAGTATTAAGAATGCTGCTTGATGTAATATTTCCCCACTTTTCGTCATAGAGCCGAGGGAAAATCAGCCGTTGTGAATATATTTTAGGCTATTATTTTCATCAGGCTTT
>JBHLKC010000295.1:0-4377 GCA_048887065.1 Candidatus Hodarchaeota archaeon | reverse complement strand
TCGATTAAAAACACATTCTTCTTTGATGGATCATCAAAATGGAATACCAATTGATTTGCTTGTGCTTCGCCATTTGTAGCACCCAATAAATCAGTATATCGCATCCAAATAACAGGACCAGACCAAAATTCAAAGAATTCTGCTGCCGCTGCGCCTGGTGCCACCATATACTCTGGTGAATCTACATGTGCAATGGTATTTACTATAAAAGGATCCTCGACCCCATCCACAGAGACAGTAAGATTATCACCCACTAACCAGTCATTGAGCTCAGCTGTAAATTGGTCTACTACTGACACATTAGGAGCACTAGATTCGTCTAATGTCCCAATAGCACCTGTGTGGTAATATAACGAGTCTACATTCAAAGGTCGCGAACCGTTTACTCCGTAGAGTCGAGTAGTAACCCAGGAATCTGCTGCTTCTTTACTAACTTTTACTTCTAGGAAGGATCTAACTTCAAAATCTGGATTCATTCCAGTGTTTGTCTTGACTTGATTTACGAGTCTTGTTAGATTTGTTGTATCCATAGGATCAACAGTTACAAGAAGATGATGATACCTATGATTTCCCCAAGAAACAGTTGTGGCTTCAAGCCATGTAATGTACAAAGTGCTATACATTATAGACGCAATACCACCAATAATGATAACAATGATTATAGGTATAGAGCGAATTTTCTTGCGTTTCAAATCTCTCCAAGCTTTTAGAAAAAACAACTTCATTTGTACGCCTCCTGAAGTTATACTTCTTCAATAGCTGGAGCAGCTGTGAGTGTTTCCCAGAATTCTTTTTCTTTAGCTGGATCATATTTTGAAGTTCCGAAAACTTTTCCGTCTCGGAGGTAAATGACTTTATCTGCGAGGTAAGAAATTCCAACATTATGTGTAACAAGAATCATTGTAACATCATGATCTTGATTAATCCGTTTGAGTAACTTCAGTATCGTCGCCGTAGTAACACTATCAATGGAGCCAGTTGGTTCATCAGCCAATAAAATTTTGGGATCCTTAGCTAACGCTCTTGCAATTGAAACACGCTGTTGTTCACCCCCACTAAGTTGCCCTGGGAATTTAAATGATTTATCACCAAGACCTACTTCCTCTAAAAGCTTTTTAGCCATATTTTGAGCGTCACCAGATTTATGGGTTAACCTTGCAGCGAGTTCAACATTCTCAAAAGCGGTTAATGAGGCAACAAGGTTGTAAAACTGGAAAATAAAACCCACATTGTTTCTTCGAAATTGTGTTAACTTCTTTTCTGATAGGGATGTCAATTCGACATTTTCGAACATAAGACTTCCTCTTGTGGGGCGATCAATACCTCCTAGTAAGTTTAAGAGAGTAGTTTTTCCTGATCCTGATGGGCCAAGGACTGTAATGAATTGACCTTGTTCAATATCAAGATCTACTCCTCTCAACGCTGGAACAGTAAGTTCACCCATGGTAAATTCTTTTTCTAAGTTTTTTATTTGAATAGTCATGTTTTCCTCACCAAGAAACACACAATCATCCGATATATTATATCCAAAAGGTAAATAAGCCTTTCTTATAGATTAAATCTCTAGAAGTTTAAGGTAAAAAACCCCTGTTTACTTTATAAAAGAATGCAATAAACAACAACATTTCGGGAAGATCTTCTGATATTATTCCTGAAAATCTATAATCTAGCCAAAAAACTTTTCTACACAATTAGGGCATAAAGAAACTATATCTTCCTCATCACGCTCGATGAAATGGGTATGTTGTTGGCAGATCAGATTTTTACAGACGTTACACGCGTGATGAGGATCCTTGGTATGGCAAATTACGCAAAAATTAATGATCGAAGACTTTTTTCCTGCAGCAGGAAAGAGCTGACTCTCAACAGCAGTAATTACATCAGAACCTACAGATGAACGATTTAATTCTTCTCTTAAAATTTGCCAAGAATCAGCATTTAATACTCTTTTCTCCCAGATTTTTAAAAGTTCTTCTAACTCAATAAGCTCTTTTTTAGGCTCTAAGAATTTTTCTGGACGTAATTTAATAGCTGGAAAGATAAATGATTGTCTTCGCCCATCAAGATTCATACTTTTTTCATATATCAAACCAGATTTAAGCATGACGTCAAGATGATGATTAAGACTTGCACGTTTTAAATCAAACCTCTCTGCAAGTTCTGTTTTAGATACGAAGAGTTTTTGCTCAATAAATTCAAATAATTCTAATCGACGTTCATTATCTAATGATTCAAATAGTTGTTTGAATTGTTTTAAGGTCATCTTTGACTCGCTGTAATTCTTTTGTTTTGATTTAATACTATGCTACCATTCAAATACTAGTATGAAATCGACCATTAATAATTTATTGATTTTGATAACTATATTCTCTTTGAAAGATCCTTATAGCATGAATGAATACTGACATTAAAGCTAGAGAAAAGCATTAAATATATGAATAAAACAACAGAACGGAAATAATTTAGTTATATCAATCCACCAGTTATCAGGTTAATAAGGAATTCTCTAGTATTTACAAGTATTGATTTGATGCTATTTTCCATGTTTTTACACGTTTTTTTCTATATTGTTTTCTTATAGTAAAGTTCAATCGATAATTGATGTTTATGATAGACATTTTAGATTTCCTCAGAGAGTTTCTAAGATTGATACGAAATGCAAAATTTCGAATAAAAGCTCACTTTTGCATTTTGGTTAGGACATTAGCAAGTATTAGAAAAGACTTTCCTGTTGAAAATAAATCCTTTTTATTTAATATCCGTATTCTTCCATAGAGGAATAACATAATGCAAGAATATATCCATAATCTTAACTGTATCATAAACAAAAAAATAATTTTAAAAAAAATAGGTAGGGGTTTAAAATGATTCGAAATGTAACCGAGAATAGTCTTAATTTAAGATTAAATGTAAGATGGTGGCATATCCTAGAAGCTTTGATAGTCCCATATTCGATCTATATATTATCTCAAGGAGTAATGGTTGGACGGTTCGCTGGTATCGTACTTGACGATTTATTGGCCTATTATGGGATAATAATAGTGGTAGGACTTATTATATTAGGAATAGTATATATTAAACTTGGAAGGCATGATTATCGTCTTTGGGTGACTTTCCATTTCATTATTACAGTTCATATAATAGCGTTAGCAGCAATGATAGTGACTCATCTCTCAATTGAAGGTATTGATTTCAACTTCGATACTATTATGCCAATATTAATGGCAACATTAATTATAATAGGAGCCATCCTTTCAATTTTTGGCTTGTCAGATAAATACATACGCGACTTTGAGGCGGTTAAAAAAAGAATCAACAAGAATGATTTTTCAGCCCGATTAGATAATACAGATATCATGACCGACTCTGTTTTTGGACCAATTGCAGATATGGTTAATGAAATCATGGATTCTTTAGTTTCAGTTATTGAAACTGTGAAAGATTCTGCAAACCAAGTAGCAACATCCTCAGAAGAGTTTGCAGCTACAGCAGAAGAAGTGAACGCTCTTTCAGAGGAAATCGCTGCGACAATCCAACAAATTAATATGGGAGCTTCTCGTCAATCTGATTTAGCATCGCGTGCTATTGAAGATATCAAAGGTATGTCAAATGTTGTAGATACTTCACTTGAAGATATTGAACATACGTTACAGGTAATAGAGGATATTGCTGGACAGACTAATATTCTTGCACTAAATGCAGCAATTGAAGCTGCAAGAGCTGGGGAATATGGTCGTGGTTTCGCTGTTGTTGCTGATAATGTACGAAGATTAGCGGAGGAAACAAAGAGTAACTCGGCTGATATCAGTCAAATAACTGAAGAAATAATATCAAATATTGGTAGCAGTGTCGGTAAATTACAAGAAACCCTCCAAAGTTTTGCTGCTCAGTCAGAAGAGTTCAGTGCATCTAGCGAAGAAGTAGCAGCAGCAACAGAAGAACAAACAGCTGCAATGCATCAAATGACAAATTCATCCCAAGATTTAACAAGAATGAGTAGTGCTCTTACAACTCTTGTGTCTCAATTTAAATTGGAGAATTGAACCAAAAATAAAACGTAAGTTTTGTAGAAAGGAATGGAGTTAGTGATAGAGAATCACTAACACATGGCCATTCTTTAAACTTCAACTGACATAGAGGGGAGGAAGATCTAATAATTCAACAACTTTTTTTAAGAAATAAAAGATTTAAAACTGGATATATTCATGAACATCTCCCAATTCATACAAAGAATTTTTGCAGATCCAAAAGGTTTCATAATAGCGTTTCTGGGAAGATAATCCTTATTTTGCTCCTTAATCATACTTCCCTGCTTTAATAGTTCCCCTAGTTGACCACCTTCTAATAAGTTGGGTGGTAGAAGCAATAACGCAGGAA
>JBHLKC010000294.1:0-4379 GCA_048887065.1 Candidatus Hodarchaeota archaeon | reverse complement strand
GATTTAGTCGCTAAATAGGGTCTAATAAATGAGTTATTACGCGTAATTAATAGCAGTTTCTATACGAAAAAGGGATTAATCTTAAGTAATTCAATACTTTCCATCACAATGAACTCTAATTTCAGTTAATTTGAATATCTGTTCATCTGTTCAAGTAAATTGATCACATCCATAATTGCTTTTAATTACTTCTTACTAGTATCCTATTTTCAACAATTACAGCTATATAATACGATAATTAAAAGGGTTTGAACAGGTTATGGAAAACCTAATGATTTTCACTAACTCATTACCAAACATAAGTTACCACAATTATATTCATTAATCTATGAAAATTTTTAGACAATAAACTGAATATACGAAATCTTTGATAAATTAAGGTGGTTTTTACGTACCAACCAATTGAACCTTATGAATCCAAGTTAACTACGCCAACAGCAGCACTTTCACACATTAAACCGGGTGATATGATTTTTGCTGGTTCAGGATGCGCAGAACCACGACTCTTAACACTGCATTTATCGAATATGGAGATCCATACTGAAGATAATCAAATCTATCACGTGATTTCCTTAGGATCAGCTCCTTATGTTAAAGAGCAATACTCGAAACGATTTCGGTATAATAGTTTTTTTATCACTAATAATATCAGACAAGCAGTAAGAGAAGGAAAAGCTGACTATACACCTGTTTCTTCCAGAAAATTACCACGATTGTTTCGGAAAAAGATATTACCAATTGATGTAGCTTTAATCCACACTTCCATGCCTGATGAATCAGGATACGTTAGTTTAGGGGTCAGTGTGGATGTTACCAAAGCTGCTGTTGAGAATGCACGCTTAGTAATTGCTGAAATTAATCCTGAAATGCCTATTACGCTCGGTGACAGCTTTATTCATATTTCTGAGATTAATTATCTGGTTCAAAATTCAGCTCCATTAATTGAATGGAGCTTACCTCCAGTAACTCCTGATGTAGACATGGTTGCAAGAAATGTCGCTACATTAGTAGAAGATGAGTCTACACTTCAATTTGGATTTGGTAAAGTCCCACTAACTGTTCCGAAATATCTTCACGATAAAAAGGATTTAGGAATTCATTCCGAAATGATTTCAGATCAGACATTGGATCTAATGGAAGCTGGAATTGTTACGAATGCGAAAAAAACCATTCATAAAGGGGAAACAATAGCTTCTTTTTGTGTAGGAACTCAAAGACTCTACAAAGCGGTGAATAATAATCCAAAAATTAAATTTTATCCATCTGATTATGTGTTAGATCCGATTCTCATTGGAAAAAACCATAAAATGATAGCAATTAATTCCGCAATAGAAGTGGATCTTACAGGACAAGTTGCAGCGGATAGTTTAGGTCATTATCTATACAGTGGAATCGGGGGAGCTCCAGATCTACATATTGGAGCGCAACGATCTATTGGAGGAAAGGGGATAATTGCTCTTCCCTCCACTGCGAAAAACGAGAAAAAGTCTCGAATTGTCGCACAACTTTCTCCTGGAGCAGGAGTTGCGATTGATCGAGCTAATATTGAATATATTGTAACAGAATACGGAATTGCATATCTCCATGGCGCAACGCTTAGAGAACGTGTTTTAGATATGGTTGAACTTGCTCATCCAAAGTTTAGGAAAGAGCTATTCGTGAAAGCCAAGGAACTTGGTTATATATACCAAGACCAAAATTTCCATGATACCTCAGATTCAATGTCATATCCATTGGAATTTCAAAAAGTATTTACACTGAAAACAGGCCAAAAAGTTCGGGTACGACCAATCCTCTCAAGTGATGAAGATAAATTACGATCATTTTTCTATTCTTTATCGCCAAAAAGCAGGTTTTCACGGTACTTCAGTGCGATCAGATCGCTGCCTCATAATCTAGCCCAAAAAGAAGCGAATATCAATTTCGCCTGTGATTGGGGTATAGCTGCATTCCTTGGACCTATTTCCTCTGAAAAAATTATTGGAACAGGACATTACTATCAGCTGCTGTATGATGGTCAAACTGCAGAGATTTCTCTGTTAGTTCATGAAGATTTTCGCAGTCAAGGTCTAGCAAGATTTTTTCTCCAGTGTTTATCTGATGTTGCAGGTGAACGTGGTATTACTAAATTTGTTACTGAGCTTATGGGGGCAAATAAGGCAGCAATTCATTTGTTAAAAGACTTTGCTCAAAAAGGTCCAGCTAAGAATGCTAAAATCGAAAGAGACGGCGATGTTACAATTCTGTCATGGGAAATCCCCACTCCTTCGTCTGAAACTAAATAGTACGCTTCAATAAGGTTCTTTAAAATTTGAAAAAAAGCATATAGCCAGAAATACGGAGAATGCTCTGGGATGTGATGTATATCTTGAATTATCGTAAATATCTTAATCGCCATGTAGCAAGCATTGAACTTTCAGGCATCCGCGTTGTAAACCTATGGCCATCTCAGATCCCAAAATCTGAATGGATTCATTTAAATATTGGCCAACCTGACCTACCGACCCCCGATTATATCAAAAATGCGACTAAAGAGGCCTTAGTTAAGGATTTAACGAGGTACACACATATTATGGGAGAAGATTATCTCCGAAATGAAATATGTGCCTATCTTAAACGGCATCATGGATTATCTTACAAGCCTGATGAAATTCTTGTTACTAATGGAGGTCAAAGTGCCATTTATGCTTCTTTGAAATCCATTCTCTCTCCTAATGATAATGTTATAGTCACATTTCCAAATTATCCACCATACATTAATGTTATTAGGTATAGTATGGCAAATGTGATTCCGCTTAAAACAACAATTGACAATGGATTTGATATCCCAATAGATCAATTAAAAAAGATCTTAGAAACATTAGACATTAAAGCCTTATTAATTATAAGCCCAGGGAATCCGACTGGTTCAATAATTTCAAAATATTCACAAAAACAAATAGTTCAATTGTCAAAGAAATATGATTTTTTATTAATCTCAGATGAAATCTATAATCGAATCATCTTTGATGACCAAAAATATCATTCTTTAGCAGAGTACCCAGACGGTAAAAAAAGGACAATTATCATTCAGAGTTTTAGTAAAATGCTATCGATGTGTGGATTTCGTATTGGCTTCATTGCAGCTCCTAAACCATTCATTGATTTAATAAAGGTAGTTCATCATACAATGAACATTTGCACGAGTTCATTAGCCCAGTATGCAGCCTATATAGCTTTAGAAAACCATCAGGAATTGGAAATCTCAATAAACCATATTAAGGAAACTTATAATCGTAGAAAGGAGGTTTGTGTTAATTTTCTTAGAAATTGGGACTTTTTTCAAGTATCTAACCCTCAAGGTGCGTTCTACATCTTTCCTAAAATCAAAGGTCTTGATATGACCAAGTTTGCAAAATGGTTAAAGCTTAAATACGGTGTTTTAGCGGTCCCAGGGGATTTTTTTTCAATACCAACGATATCAAATTATAACCAATATTTAAGAATGTGTTTCACTACTAAAACTACCCAATTAGAGAAAGGATTGCAAAGAATCTGTGAAGGTCTTACTCGTTTTAAAAACGGTAATTAGGTAAAATGATTGAATTTATTTAAAGAGGATTCATTTGATGAAAAATCGAACTTGCCATATGTGTGATCAACCTTTTTATGCAAATTATAAAGGGAAATATTACTGTGTAAAACATTTAGAAAACGTCCTCGCAGAAGAAAAACGAGTTACAAAAAAGAAAACCTAATTTTTTTGTCATGCAATTTAATATTAAGAAAAATACTATAATCTTATTTGTTTTTGCCTACTGAGAGAACAGTTAAAAATTCATTTCTCCTTCAATGAGTTTTTATCCTTTCTTTATCGCTATTAAAAGAAAATTAGCTGGATATTATCATTTCTCTACTGATTTCATTTTGATATACTTAGAAAGAATAAAGAAAGTTTCTTAAAAAGGCCTTAGTATTACAAATTAAACATAGTAATATTCTTTGTTTTGACTTATACATGGAGATACGTTGAAGATGTCCGATACACATAATGATATTCTTTTCGAATTACCCCATTATGCACAGTATAAGTGTATTGTATGCGGTGATCCGTTAGTAGGAAAAACTCAATTGGTTTCTGTATTTACTAAAAGGGCTTTTGAGCACAAACCTACTGCGGGAGCGGACATTTCGTTCTTAAAAATTAGAAGTCCTGAAAAGTCTGATAGTACAACAACAGCCATTTTTTGGGACTTAAGTGGGCAACCAGCTTTTGATAAAGTAAGACCAATATTCTATGAAGGAGCCCACTCAATTATTTATGTTTTTGACGTTAGCAGAAAAGATACAATACTTAACATTCCTAGCTGGGTAAAAGAAGCGAAGAAAATCATTCCTGA
>JBHLKC010000293.1:0-4411 GCA_048887065.1 Candidatus Hodarchaeota archaeon | reverse complement strand
TTGCTGAAAGAAATGCTGTATTTGGTGTTTTTAATCGCAGATGGGGTGTTCCATTAATTGATGGTGGTACAATAAGATTACCAAGACTCATTGGATTAAGTCGAGCTCTTGACATGATTCTAACTGGACGTCCAGTTAATGCAGAAGAAGCTTTTTCCTTTGGACTAGTAAATAGAGTTGCTGAGGTTGGAAAATCACGATTTGAAGCTGAAAAATTAGCTCAACAAATCGCAAAATTTCCGCAAGAATGTTTACGAGAAGACAGATTATCTGTATATGAACAATTTGACCTTAGCTTTGATCAAGCTATGAAAAATGAATTTAGTCATGGTTTAATCTCACTTGAGAAAGTAGAAGAGGGAATTAAACGATTTTCCCAAGGGGAAGGACGACATGGTAAATTTTAAGAATTTTAAATGGATTTTTTTTTCACTTTAATAAAAGAAGAGGAAATATCATGTCTTTTATCAATCTTAGTGAAATTGGAGAAAGAGAAGTTGTTCCTGGATTCAGAGGAAAGTTTATTCACTCAGATAATGTCACAGTAGCCCATTGGTCAATTGCAGCAGGGTCAGAGCTAACTGAACATAATCATCCCCATGAACAGATCACAAACGTTATTGATGGAGAATTAGAATTATCAATTGAAGGAAAAACGAAGAGATTAAAAACAGGAGAATTGGCTATTGTTCCATCAAATACCAAACATCATGGGAGAGCAATTACTGATTGTTATGTTATTGATGTTTTTTACCCTGTTAGAGAAGATTATAGAATAGAATCGGAGAAATAAAAAGTCTAATAATATTGACCTCTAACCCGATTCACCCACTTTGCTGTTTCAAGAACAAAGAGAGGAACTAGAGCTGCAAGAAGACAGATCATCCAATCACCAGGATCAAGGGCTACAACGTCTAAGTAGATACTGAAAGACTGAAGGATCTCTTGAATTGGTGGGAAATACATTAATATTAGATGTAGTGGGAGGATGCAGAAGACTAATACATATGTTAACCAAAATGAATCCTCTTTTATCGCCATTATAAGGGATTTATCAATCCTCCTTATAGATAGGACTATGAATGGGATTGCGAGATAAAGAATTGTATGCATCATTGTACGAGCTTTGGCATGACTCCAAGTCAGGGGCCGTAAGCTTGGAGGAGGGATATCATTGTAGAAAATTGGTACAAAAAAACCTTCAAGAAAACTTTCTATCGAAGGAATAAGACCAAAAAAGGTTGAAAAATACACAACGTAGATGATAGTCGCCAATGATGCAGATGTAAAGAGTAAAGTTAACGCTAGTTTTTTGTTAAATATCTCTGCAGTATCTATTGGTGTTCTATCCATGATATCTTTCGGGATTCGATCAATAATCAATGCAATTGGAGGAAATGAATGTGCTATTCCGAAAATATAAGCTCTTTGAAGGTTATCCATTAAAATGAAACCTTCAAATTGAGGGATACCATTAAGAAAAGAAGTCCCAATATAAACAGCCGCCTCTGCAAGGTTTACACAAATGTAAAAGAAAATTATCACACGAATACGCTGAAAAAGAGCACGTCCTTCCCTAATTCCTGTTACAATCGAATTGAAGGAATCATCAGCAATTACAAGATCTGCTGCTTGTTTCGATACTTCTGTACCAGTGATTCCCATAGCTATTCCTGCATCAGCCATCGATAAAGCAAGGGCATCATTAACTCCATCTCCAGTCATGGCAACCACACGTCGCTGTTTTTGGTAGCGCTCCACTATTACACGTTTATCTTCAGGAGCTACACGAGCAAAAACACGTGTATCAGCGAAGTCCTCTTCATTAAGTTCTGAGGCCATTTTTCCTTCGTAGACATGATGCTTATCTGCAAGATAAATCATTCCTATATTATTAGCAATACTCGATGCGGTTAGAGGGGAATCACCTGTTATCATGATTGGTGTAATCCCCGCATTTAATGTTTCTTGAACAGATTCATCCACTCTTTCCCGAGGTGGATCTAAAACTGCAACAAATCCGAGATATGTTAAATCATTCTCAATCTCCTCCCGTTCTGTTTCTCCTTTTTTAGGTAATTTATCAATGTCTCTACTAGCGAACGATAATAAACGGTAACCTAAATTTGCGAAGTCTTCAGTAAGTTTCAGGATTTCTGCTTTGCCTTTTTCAGTTAATTTTTTCGTTTTATTCCCATATCCAACAGAAGTACAGCGTGGTAAGACGATTTCAGTTGCTCCTTTACAAAATCCAATGATTTTTCCATTTTTATCTTTGAACACCTTACTCATACGCTTTAGAGAGCTATCAAATGGATATTCACGTAAAACTTCGTATTCTTCCTGAATTTTCGCTACATCTAAACCTGTTTTACTGAATAACGAGATAAGTGCTGCTTCTGTTGGAGAACCAACTGCATCGTATGTTACTTGCCCTGTGGACTCTAGTGTTTCTCGTATAATCTGTGAGTCATTATTCAAATATCCTGAGATAGTGATCATTCCTAAAGATGAGTCTGGCTCAATTTTAACTGCAGTTGCGGACTGAAGTTCACGTTCACTGATTTTTTCTAAGCTTTTATCTGGTAATTCTACGATCTTTCCCTCTGGAGAATAACCCAACCCTGTAACATAATAATGGTTATCAGTAGCAACATCATAAATCCTTTTTACAGTCATTTGCCCTGCAGTGATAGTACCAGTTTTATCGGAACACAGAACCGAGATTCTCCCTAAGCTTTCAATAGAAGCCAAATTACGGATAATAACATTATGTCTGGCCATCGCTAAAACGCCAGTAACGAGTACAATTGTCGTTAATAAAGGTATGTTAATTGGCACAACACTCATAGCGGTAATAATCAACGTAGATAACGTAAAAACAATGTCTCTAAAGATCTCAATTGGTGTTGGGGATTTATCGATGACCTTGTTGAATAAAATTACACTCTGGTATATAAGTAGAAGAGTAAAAACAATTGCCATTCCTCCAGTTAAGTAATTACCAATAACGTTTACTTTTGATCTAATCGGAATTTCACCAGTATCGAGCTCTCCTAATTCGATACTAATCTTTCCAAACTCGGTTCTCCCCCCAGTATTCACTACTAAGGCTTTGCCTGATCCAAAGGTTATGAAAGTTCCATTATAAACCATATTTCTTCGTTCAGCTATTGGAGTGTCTTCTTTTAGAGTTGTTTCCCCTGTTTCTAACTTATTCGATGGTACACTCTCCCCAGTTAATGATGCTTCATTCACTCGCAAGGAAACTGATTTAATCAACCGAGAATCAGCAGGGATTTTATCACCTTGTGTAAGCTTTATAATGTCTCCTGGCACAACTTCCTCTGAATCTATTTCCATTTCTTTTCCATCACGAATTACCCGGGCTTCTGGAGCAGCAAGCTTCTGAAGTGCATCAATTTTTTTCTGAGCTCGGGCTTGTTGTACGATTGCAATTGCAAAGTTAACTCCCACGATTACCAACCATTGAGCTGCAGTAATCCAGATCTGAAAATCTCCAGGATTAAGGAATAAATAGAATAGTGCCAATACTGTGATAAAAAATGTCATTAATAAATAAATAACTATGAGTGTATTCAAAAGAGGGGCTAAATAGACTTGCCAGAAGCTTTGTTTTGGTTTCGGAATGATATTCAAGCCATATTTTTCTAATCGTTTTTCTGCTTCTTCTTGCCTAAGACCAGTCTCAAGATTTGTATCTAAATCCGATAAGAGGGTTTTTAGCTCAACAGAATGACCGTTTATTGCAGGAATTTCCTTTTCAGCATCAATGGTTGCCATAAAAGTAGCGTCCTTTAATGAATGAATTTGATTCAAGATTTCATATATATTTTATTCGACTAAGCACATTATTAATTATAGTTTGTCAAAAAGGAATGTTCTAGGATTCATCAACTAATTAACAAAAAGATCACCTAATCAGAATTCGAGGTTTGATAGAATCAATAGGAATCTTAATTTATTGAGGATAGGATTATATCTAAAAAAACCTTAATCAGGATGTTAAGATTAAAAATAGCTGATTAAGTTGATTATAAAGGAATATTAAAAATTCTTCAATATCTAAATTTTATTTATTTCTTAACAGACTGTTTAAAGATAATTAAAATTTTTAACCAAAACGGTGGAAAGTTAAGTTGTCCGATGATAACGTTGGAAAAATCACATTAAAAGGGATTCATAAGACTTATTTACTTGGGAAACAAAGTGTTCCTGCTCTCCGCGGAATAGATCTTGAGGTCAAGAATGGAGAGTTTATTGGGGTCACTGGACCCTCTGGTTGTGGAAAAACAACTCTCTTAAACCTGATTGGGGCCATTGATAAGGCTACTAAAGGAACAATAATTGTAGGAGGGACTAATCTCACTACAGCCTCTGATAATAAGTT
>JBHLKC010000292.1:0-4441 GCA_048887065.1 Candidatus Hodarchaeota archaeon | reverse complement strand
ACTATTAGGTGTTTGGAGATAAAGATCAGCTAATCCAAAAAGGGCATAGAATTCATCGTCAGGTAAATAGCCAGGAATAATAATTTGATCAGATAGGTTTCGTTGCTTGACTAATTGCTGCAGTTCATTTTTATATGGACCATAACTTCCAAAAATGAAAACAAGATCAGAATTTTGCTGGACTATATCAATTGCTATATTAAAAAGCATTCTAATATTGAACATATCGTCTAATCTTCTTGGACAAAGTATTACTTTTTGATTCTCCTTTATCCCAAATTTAAGACGGATAGATTGAACCTGTTTCTTAGATGGAATACTAGAATCTATATTTACCCCCCAATTTGCACTAAATATCTTTTCAGGAGGAAAACCATATTGTACTAAATATTCTTTCTGTTTATCAGTTAAAGCATGTATTAAAGCTACTTCCTCAATATACTCCTTAAGCCAACGCGTTCTGTTTTTCTTTTTCATACCAAAATGCAAATCGGATCCCCAGATAGATGTAATAAACGGAAAAAATCCAGTTTCTTTTACAATAAAGCCAGTTGAAGATATGAAGTGTGAATGGATGATGTCTGGGCGAAATTTATCAATTAAGTAACGAAGTCGTTTTGCATAATACTTGTATGCAATATAATGGATTACATCTCTTCCATATGTCTTGTAAAGTCCAATGAAAAATAACCAGGGTCTTAAACAAAGAAATTTTAAAGCTTCTACTTTGGAAAGACGCTTGATCCGATTAATTTGCTGATAAAATGACATTTTTTGCGAATCTGATTTATATCTAGATCGGATTTCCAAAGAATCAGGTTCGAAACTTACAAGGAATACTTGATCTTGGTGTGACTCGTACATCCGTTTCCAAAAAAATGCATGATCACTCAAAGGGCCAACGATCATTACGCGCAATAAAGTCACCAATTTTCCGAAAATTAAAATTTAACAAATTGCATAATTTATTTTTTCTATTAATTGTCGTGTTCTTTGCTATAATTATCAATCATGTCTTTAATAGTTGTACGCAAATCTCTCTTAGGTTTCCATTTTATTAATCGCTGAATTTTCCTACTATCTGTCAAATGCAAATCTATTTCTTGTCGAGGGTTTTCCTCAATCACCTCTAGATCTTCTATCTCCAAAATCTCTTTTCCAATCTCTATAACTGAATTTAAATATGTCAAATTGTTTGTTCCAAGATTAAAAACTTCTCCGCGTGTTTTTGGACTCATAAATAATTGTATATATGCGTCTACTACATCCCTGATATCGATGAAATCTCGTCCAGCATTAAGATAGGAAATTTCGATCTTAATCTTTTGTTTCCCAGATAATTTTTTCCTAGTTGCCATCTGAGTTAAAATCCGTGGTATAACAAATGAAGAAGACATCCTAGGACCAAAAATATTAGCAGGACGGACACAAATAATTGGCACATTGAAGTTATAGAAATATTCCATAGCTAGATTTTCTTGCAAATTTTTTGAATGTCCATAAAAGGAAAGGGGAATACAGGGATTGTTCTCACTCGGAGGGGAATCAGGACTAGCAATACCATATTGAGCTACAGATCCAATCACTAGGAATCCATCAAGATCCACATTATTAGATACAACAGCTTCTAGAAGATTGCCACAAGTAACAACATTAATTTTTGTCATAAAATGTGGATTTTCATTCCTCATCACCCCTATTAAATGAATTATGCGATTAGGCCGTTCTTGAGAAATAATATTCATAATCTTTTCTTGATCAAGTAGATCAGCTGGTAAGAATTGACTATCCTTAGCAATCGAAAAACTTGGAGGATTTATATCCAAGATAAGAATTTCATCCTCAGGAAAACGTTTTGATATTTCAGGGACTAGATAACTTCCTGTAAATCCTGATCCTCCTGTAAATAACCATTTCATAAGGATTCCCGGTAAAATTTGATTAATAAAAAATTATTGGTCTATTTATATTATAAATGCAAAAATTTTTCTTTATTAGCTTCAAAAACTTTTAAAGACTGCTGAAAATCTTTAACTCTTCCTATATCAAGCCAGATACATTCAAGAGGGGGTTTATAGATTTGCACATTTTCTCCTTCACTGATTAACTTCTTAATAAGATCAGGAAAATCAAAATATTCATTATAGGGAATATATTTGATTACACGTTTATTATAAGCATAAATCCCCATACTTACTTGATAAATCATTCGTGGTTTCTCAATATATTCAACTACACGATTCTTATCATCAGTTTCCACAACACCTAAGTTTATTTTAACACTCTTCGGATAAGAAGCGATTGTAACTGCTGCTTCATTCTTAACATGAACCTTCATGAATTTTTTATAATCTAGATCAGTTAATATATCACCATTCATGACTAAAAAGTTTTCATCGAGATTTTTAATTAGAGTTAGGGGACCTGCAGTCCCTAAATTTCGGTCTTCATAAGAATACGATATATTTAACCCAAGCTCCTCACCCAAACCAAAAAAAGTTGAGATAAGCTTCGCTTTTTGATTCAAGGCAAAAATTACATCTTTGAATCCATAATGTCTCAATTGATTCAAAATTATTTCTAAGATTGGAATATCTCCAATAGGCATTAAAGGCTTGGGTAAGACATAAGTATACGGACGTAACCTTGTACCTTCACCACCAGCTAAAATTATTACTTTCGTCACATTTCTCCAGACCGTTCAGTATGTTTATTATCAAATAACTAATGAATAGGTAATTATTAACCTTTAGAATATTTTAGAAATGAAATCTATTCAATTTCAAAAGGATTTTTAGCAAATTTTTTCTATTTGTAGCCCTGATTGAGTATATTGTTATATGAAATTTCAAACCCTTCATATATTTAAATAATATTTCAAGCCCTAGAATACGGAAAATTAATTGATACTGACTAATTAGAGCTCAGTAAAAAAAAATGATCGGTTAATAATATAAATACTCACTTAATTATTCCTTAACTTTAATAACCAGTGCCAATTCGCTTGAATAGAAACCCTTGTTTTATAGCTTGATTGGGGTCGATTGTTACTCTTCCATCAATAATAATTGGATTTGGTGCCATTAAAGATCTTACAAATGCCAAATCTAGTTTTTTATAGTCTTGATGAGCCGTTACTACTATTAATGCATTAGCATTTCGGAGAACGTTTTCTAAATCATCAGAAAAAGGAAATTCAACTTCTTCCTGCCGCACATAAGGGTCGTGGACAGCAACATTGAAACCGATATCTTTGATGTGATTATAAATATCTTTTGTAGGAGTATTTCGGGGATCATCAGAATCTTCAATAAATGCTACTCCAAGCACAGCTATTTTCAGGGTTTCGTTGCTTATTCGATTTGTTTCACTTAAGGATTCTTTTAAAACTTCAATTGCATGTCTTGGCATGTTCATATTTCGAAAGCGACTTGCTTCAATTACCCTCAGATCAACTGATTTCTTTCCATATTGAGTTAAACCATATTTTAATAACCATGGGTCTTTAGGAAGACAATGACCTCCCACTCCCGCTCCAGGAATGTGCATGTTACGATGGGGATTGCCTTTACCTTTAATAAAAGGGAGATTGTTTACCAATTTCCGTACCTCATAGACATCCACTCCCAACGACTCACAAACCAAAGCTACTTCATTTGCAAAAGCAACATTAACATCACGGTAAGTGTTTTCAACTACTTTTGCAATTTCTGCTGTTAACGCGGTTGTTTGAATGATTTCACTTTTTAAAACGTGTGTATACAACCAAGATGCTTTTTCAGCGCTTTTAGTGTTCACACCACCAACAATACGAGGATAATGCAGAATATTGTAAATCAATCTACCAACCATGACTCTCTCATAAGCAAACGCAAGGTAAAAGTCTTTTCCAGCTTTAAAACCTGAATTTTCTTCCAAGAGAGGTTTCACAATAAAATCTGTAGTACCTGGTGCACAGGTTGACTCAATAATGACAGTTGTATCTTTAGAAAGATTTTGACCAACTTGTTTGCTCACTTCCCGAAGTGAAACATATTGTGGAATGTTATTTTCATCGGTTGGGGTCTGAACATCAATAAGAATGTAATCCATCTCCTTAACAATAGAAATATCATCTGTCACCGTAAGGGTCTTGGTTTCGAGAACAACCTTCGATATTAACTCTGGAAGTTCAGGTTCGTTTTTAATGGGACATTTTCCTTGATTGAGGTAATCGATTTTCCAACCTGAACGTTTAGAGCGTCTTTGAACTCCTGTAACTTGGAATAACCCAGTATTAGCCAATAACGCAGCTATAGGGATTCCTACATAACCCATTCCGATAACAGCTACTTTAGTGGTCATTTTAATTCGCTTCAAGGCATATAAATACAGATTTTTTAAGTCATTCAAGAAATATTAGATAGATAATGATTGGAAAATAAAACTTTTCTATTTATTG
>JBHLKC010000291.1:0-4468 GCA_048887065.1 Candidatus Hodarchaeota archaeon | reverse complement strand
ATTTTATTTATTGCTGAAATATCTACAATTGCTCGTGTCCTTTTAGATTTTATGGCAGCAATTGCATTAGTCATAGGAGGAGTATTGATATATTCACTCCAAACAGTTTCAGTTGAAGAGAGAATAAGAGATTTTGCAATCATGAGAACCGTGGGAGGTAAGCGTAGACATATCTGGATGATGGTAGCTATTGAAGGCTTGAGTATTGTAATAACGGGAAGTATTCTTGGTATTTTTTTGTCGATTGGCCTTGCTCCTGTCTTTATGCGTTTAATTGGTTTTACTGATATTCCTTTAGTGATTTCAGAGATTTCAATTTTAACTGGTTTACTCGCAGGAATTTCTATTGGAATTCTCTCATCACTCCTTCCAGCTTATAGATCTACTGCAACAAACATTGTAAAGGGATTAGATCCGTTAAGACAGGCTATTCCAGAGGCAAAATTCTCCAGGGAACGGGGTGTTAATTTTACTCTTTTGGGTATTGGGATGGTCATGACAATGACTGCAGCAGTAGTCGTTGTTGCCATACCCCAAGTCTTATTTGGTGGAGGATTTATATGGCTTGCTTTTTTAATCTTTGGTCTTCTTCTAGTCCTTTTAATTGGTATGGATTTGATTTCAGTTTCATTATTAATCCCTGTAATGGAATATCTGTTCTCTTTACCACTTAACTTGTTAGGAAAAACGAGAAAGGTTAAGGATATTGTGGTACGGTCTTTACGACGTAATAGAAGACGTACAACAGCTACAGCAGTAATGTTTAGCCTTTCTTTTGCCTTCGTATTCTTCATTGGAGTTAATCTAGAGATAAATGCAGTCACAGCTGAATATGACGCAATCATGCAAAATGGGAGTGATGTAGTACTTACTAGCCAACGGACTGGATTTTTCTTTTTCTTTTTCGGTGGTAGAGATAGATATTACTTCCATCAAGGAGACGGTGAGCGAATCAAGAATGAATTTCTTAATGAACAAAGTTTTCACGTTGATTCTGAAACTCTTCAGCGCTATAATCGTTCACTGTCTTTTTCAGAAGTTACACCTTCTCTTTCTTATGCTCGTACAATACCTATTTCTCCAGAAGAAAATGAAACTAAAGAATATTCTGCTGGGCTTCGAGTTGGTGACACATCCCTTTTTGACTCAACTAGCTGTTCTTTGTATGGAATTTCACCGAATTTCTTAGATGTGATCTATAAGAGATTTTCATTTCATCAAGGAACTCTTAGTGATATTGATGCTGTTGCCAAAGGTGAATTAAATACAGCAATAATATCGACCGCTCTGGCATCCGAATTTAATCTAAAAATTGGAGATTCATTACGTTTAAGTATAAGCACTCTAAATGGAACCTCTACAAACTACCATGATTATCTTAATCTCTCAGTTAAAGCTGTTTTAAATGCAGCTCCTGGTTTCTCTGGATTTAGTACTAGTTCTGGTTTTCTTAGTAATCCAGATATTCTTGTTAGTCTTAATACATGGACAGCTTTACGTGAGATTATTCGTTCTGAGACGGCTCCTCTCGCACCTTTTGGAAAGATCCCCATCCATAGAATATTCTATGACATCGAAGATCCAACAACAGGAGCGGATCCAGAGTTTGAATTAGAGCTAGCAACAGCCTTAGGTGAATTTTTATCGGTGTATTATCCAGATTCTGGGAATGAGGTGACAGCTGAAGAAGTTGAGGAGGCTAAAGAGTCAGCAGCGTCTGGCCAAACACTATTCAGTACAATCATGAGCTTAGCTGTAATCATCTCCTTTTTTGGATTAACAAGCTCTATGTATAGCGCGGTTCAAGAAAGCCAATTTGAAATTGGGGTTTTGAAATCAATGGGATTAAGAAATAGTGATGTTCGCAATTATTTAATTCTTGAAAGCACTATCCTAACTCTAAGCTCTGGTTCATGTGGAGCAATAATTGGTTATATTCTTGCTTACACCTTTGAATTTCAGTCAGCTAGTTTTAGTGATACCCCGATAATATTCGTGGTACCTTGGTTCCTGTTATTATTCCTATTCATTACCTCATTAATAGTTGGTGTATTGGGGGCAGTCATTCCAGGACGAGTAGTAGTCAGTAAAAACCCTGTTGAAATTCTAAGACGAGTTTGATAATATAAAAGAGATTAGTAGTCCTATATGAACAGAACGCTCAATGAAAGCAATAGAATTGCTCCATAATATGTACTCATAACTTTTAGTTCCCGATAGGAGATAACATGGTGAAATTCTTTTATACCAATATTTGAATCAGAGATAACAAAAAGTAATCCACCTATAACAACTATCCCGAATTCTAAGGCCTGTGAAGTCATCCAAAGTAGAACTGCTGATGCAAGCATCAAACTTATGAATACAAAATATATTATACCTGGAATTTTAAACTTTCCCAATTTCGGCTCAGAAGATTCGAGATATCGGAGAAGGAGGGAAATTAAAATCATCATTCCTGCTACCACGATTAAAGATATAATTAAAGCTGGAATTGTTGGACCAATTACCAATGTCTGGTAAATAAAGGCTAAATTGAAGAGTATTTGAGCAACTAAGAAAAGTGAAAGCCCGGGAAGCAATCCCTTTTCCATTCCAAGATCTCCAGCCATACAGAATAGGAAAGCTCCAGCCAGAAGAAAATGAAACAACGATATATATGGAAAGGTCCACTGAGTTGGAACAGGTTGGATTAGAACAAATATCATTGCCAGAGCTGCTGGTATTCCTTTGATAATTATGCTGAATTTAGTCAGCTGTTGTACAAGCTCATTCTCGATTTGGAATTCGTTGGCTTTAGCACTCTTAATAAATATGTAAATGACCGCAAATACACAAAAAATTGGCATATAAATTATTTCATACATGATTCAAGGTCGTACTTTGTTTTATTTTAAAATTTATTCTTCTATACAATTAATGGCTATATCGACATGAAGTCTTTGGGTATTATTTCACCAAATACCAATTACAATCGAATTTTCCCATTTTTAAATAGATCATTAATTTTTTTATCTTCTTCAGAGTTAGATTGTACTTTTCGACGGTTACTCTTTGTGGAAGACTTCATTTTCGAGGTTCGCTTACGTTTGGTAGGATCTTTTGTGACTTTCTGGCTTTTCAAGGTTAATGAAATGCGATTTCTATGTTTATCAATTTCCTTTATACGAGCTTTAACTATGTCCCCTATCTTTAATCCTGCTTCGCGTGGGTGTTTAATGAATTTAGTTTCAGAAATCTCACTTATATGTATTAATCCATTTGTTTTAACACCTAGATCAACAAAAACGCCAAAATCTACCACATTATTAATAGTACCCTCAATTTCCATTCCTACGGTCAAATCATCAATAGAAAGAACTTCAGATTTAAGTAAAGGCTTTTGAAAATCTTCTCTAGGATCTCTATACGGATTCTGCAATGTTTCTAGGATATCCTTTATTGTCTCTGAACGATCCTCTTTCTGAAGTTGTTTTGCAACCCATTTTGTATTTAATTTCTTAATTTTTTGTAGAAGTTTTAATCTAGAATCTTTGTGCATTAGATCTTGTTTTGAAAATTCTGTTAATGAAAGAATTTCCTCTGCTAATTTATAAGATTCTGGATGAATTGGTGAATTATCAAAAGGCTCAGAGCTGTTTGAAATGCGTAAAAAGCCAGCACATTGTTCAAAAGTTCGTGATCCAATTCCTTTTATATTATTTAGCTCCTTTCTAGAAGTAATGATCCCTTTTTCCCTTTTGTATTCAAGTATATTCTTCGAGACACTTCTCGAGATTCCACTTACGTAATTTAATAACGCTTCTGAGGCTGTATTTATGTCAACTCCAACCATATTGACTGTATCCACTACTACATCATTCAATGCCTTTGAAAGGCCATATAAGTCATGTTGATATTGGCCGACTCCAATGGATTTCGGATCAATTTTAACTAATTCTGCTAAAGGATCCTGAAACCTTCGGGCAATTGATATCGCTCCTCTAATAGTAACATCCAAATTTGGAAACTCTTCTCTCGCAATTTCACTTGCACTATAGACACTAGCGCCTGCTTCGCTAACAATAGCATATTTCAAATTACTACCCTTTGCTATTTCACTAATAAGAAATTCTGTTTCACGAGATGCTGTTCCATTTCCAATTACAATGATTGGGATTTTATGCTCCTTTATGACTTTTCTGATTTCAGATATAGCCTCTTTAGTCTTGAATTGTGGTTTATGAGGATAAATTGTCCCTGTTGAGAGGATAACACCTGTTTCATCAATAGCTGCATATTTACACCCAGTCCGATATGCAGGATCAATACCTAAGATTCGTTCTCGAACTGGTGGAGTAAGTAAAAGGTGTTTGAGATTCTCACTGAAAAGCTGGATAGAATGATTTTCAGCAAGCTCTAGTAGAGTTCGACGAAGTTCACGCTGCATACTGGGGCCTAGTAATCGCTTCCAACTATCATTAATTGC
>JBHLKC010000290.1:0-4478 GCA_048887065.1 Candidatus Hodarchaeota archaeon | reverse complement strand
AGGGAAGCAAAAGCCGCTAAGTCGGCAATTCATGTCAAGTATGAAGAGCTTCCAGCTGTTTATGATCCAGTTGAAGCAAAAGATCATCCAAATATCCATATTTATGGAAGTAATAACGTTTGCTCGTATTGGCAACAAAAGAATGGAGATATTGAGAAAGGGTTCAAAGCTGCAGACGTTATAGTAGAAGGAGAATATCGAACTCCTGCTCAAGAACATGCATATATCGAACCTCAAGGATGTATTGCTGTACCGCTTGGTCACGAAGAGATGACAGTATACGGGTCAATGCAATGTCCTTTTTATGTTCAGAATTGTGTTGCTGAGGTATTAAATTATCCTTGGAGTAAAGTAACAATAGTCCAAAGTACCACGGGAGGTGCATTTGGAGGAAAAGAGGATCAACCAAACCAAATTGCTGCACTAGCTGCATTAGGCGCTTATCTGACTAGAAAACCAGTTAAATTTCTTTTATCACGAGAAGAGGATATTGAAACTACAAGCAAACGTCACCCTGCAATAATCCGAATAAAATCAGGGGCTACTAAAGAAGGAGTATTAACTGCTGTTAAAGTTGAACATTACTTAAACACAGGAGCGTTTGCAACATTAGCCCCAGCTGTACTCTACAGAGGTGCTCTGCATGCAGTTGGACCATATAGGTGTGATAACGTTAATGTCCAAGCTTATGCAATTACAACCAATCTTGTTCCATTTGGTGCCTTCCGAGGATTTGGTAGTCCACAAGTTCTTTTCGCATGCGAAGAACAGATGGATCGTTTAGCCATAAAATTAAAACTTGATCCTATTGAATTTCGTAAGAAAAATTTGTTACAAGCTGGAGATATTACTACTTTTGGTCAAGAACTAGATCATTCTGTCGGGATGATGGAGACCTTAAGGCGTGCAAAAGAGGAAAGCGACTGGGTTAATAAATGGAGGCCATCACCCGATTTTAAGGAGGTAATAGCTGAAGCTCAGAAAGGAAATTATCTTTGGACTGGTCTAGGAGTTAGCACAATTTTCTATGGCCTTGGATTGGGGAGCGCTGGGAAACAAATGTCACGTACTGGAGCTTATATTCAATTAGAACCCGATGGTAGTGTTATTTTTGCTGTAGGGACAACAGAAATTGGTCAAGGTATGATAACAGTCCTTTCTCAAATTGTAGCTGAAGAACTAGGAATTTCATATGATAAAATTCGAATGACTCCCGTGTCAACTGATCGTGTTCCAGATTCGGGTCCGACCGTCGCTAGTAGATCAACAACATTCTCGGGACGTGCATTGCAAAATGCCTGTGCCAAGATTAAGCAATTAATGTTTGAGGTGATAGCCCCATATCTTAACTCCATTCCTGAAGAATTGGAAATTCAGAATAATATAGTAATAACTAAATCAGGTTCGCAACAAATTTCTGTAGAAGAGGCAATTGAATATATCTATCAGAAAAGAGGACAAGTCTCAATGACTGGTTGGGATGTAGCACCAACAACGGATTATAATAATGAAATAGGTCAGGGAAAGGCATATGTAACGTATGCTTGGTGCACCAACATTGTAGAAGTAGAGGTCGACGTACAAACAGGAACAGTTTATGTTAAAAACATTTGGGCAGCCCACGATGTTGGAAAAGCAATCAACCCACAAACCTTAGAAGGTCAGATTGAAGGAGGATCACTACAAGGAGTGGGTTATGGCCGATATGAACAGATTGTCTTTACTCCTGAAGGACAGGTGATGTCAAATAATTTGGGTACCTACCTAATACCAACAACAGAAGATACTCCGAAAATTCATTCGATTATTGTGGAAGATCCTTGGAAAGAGGGGCCGTACGGTGCTAAAGGAATAGGCGAGCAACCTTTGATGGGGATTGCTCCTGCAGTTACAAATGCTATCCACAATGCGATAGGGGTGAGATTGAATGAAATACCTGCGACTCCAGAAAGAGTCTGGGTAGCCATCCAGAAGAAGAAAGAGGAGGAGGATTTATGAGAATTAATATTACAGTTAATGGGATTTCTTATCAAAAAGATATTTCATCAGATGAAAGGCTTCTAGATTTCTTACGAGACGATTTGGGACTTAAAGGAACGAAGAAAGGTTGTGACCAAGGTGAATGTGGGGCGTGCAGTGTTATTCTAAATGGTAGAGTTGTAAATTCGTGTTTGATACTTGTAGCGCAACTACCAGATAATAGTGAAGTAACAACAATAGAGTCAATGGATTCAATAGTGGTTAAGCTTCAGGAGGCATTTATTAAAAATGGTGCAACTCAGTGTGGAGCTTGTACGCCTGGAATGATTGTGACAGCTACAGCACTATTAAAAACTAGTCCACAAGCATCAGAACTAGAGATTCGAGATGGATTGAGTGGAGTTTTATGTCGATGTACAGGTTATACGAAGATATTTGATGCTATAAAAGAAGTTCAGACAAGTTTAAGATAAAATAGGGATATAGTTTGGATATTTAAGGGTTAAAACATGAAAGAATTCATTAAGATATTAAAGGAGCAGTCAGACAAAGGAAATCCTTTAGTACTTGTCACAGTGATCGAAGTTCAGGGTTCTGCACCTCAGAAAGTAGGTGCAAAAATGCTAGTTTCTAATGAGGGTAGAAGACTCTGGGGTACCATTGGAGGAGGAACAATTGAAAATCTTGCTCTTCAACAGGCTAAAATTCAGATTAAAGAACAGAAACCTTTGTTGAAACACTACGAGTTAAAGGAAGAAGGTAAAGATTCTACAGGTATGCTTTGTGGTGGAAATATGTCACTTTTTTACGATATTCTCGGAAACATCACTAAAGTATATATTTTGGGTGGAGGACATATTAGTCAAAAGCTTGTACCAATATTGATAATGTTAGGTTTTTGGATAGTAATCATTGATGATAGAGAGGAATATATTCATGAAAGTTTTAAGAACATTAAAGGAGTAGAATTATTATCTGGTCCATTACCACAATATCTTGATACGATTGAGTTTGAATCCGAATCTTACGTTATAATCGTAACATATAGTCACGAATTAGATGAAAACATTTTGAGGTATCTTTTAACAAAAAAGAGTCGTAATATCCTACAATTGAAGTATCTTGGAATGATTGGGAGTAAAAGAAAAGTTAAAGAGATATTTAGTCGTTTAAAGGCTCAAGGTGTTTGTATATCTCAATTAGAAAAAGTTCATGCACCTATAGGGGTTCCTATTGGGAGCCAAACTCCTGAAGAAATCGCAGTTTCAATTGCTGCTGAACTCATCAAAGTACGGAATGTTGAGGAGTGATAAGAGTGTACGATTTTAATATCCTATCACCAACCACTCTAGCCGAGGCTCTGGATCTAAAAGCAGAGTATGGAGAGGTGTTACATCCGTTGGCTGGAGGAACTGATGTACTTGTTAGTATTCGGAATGATCGCGTAGATTGGGGAGAAAAACCTTCCTTACTTAATTTAAATAAGATTCAGGAACTTAATTTTATTCGAGAAACATCCGAAACCGTTGAAATAGGTCCTCTTATAACTCATACAGATTTAATCCAAAACAAAATTATTCAGACTTATGTACCAGCGTTAGCTAAAGCTGTATCATATATTGGATCTCCTCAAATTAGAAACAGAGGAACTGTAGTGGGAAATATGGTTCATGCTTCCCCAGCTGCAGACTCATTACCAATTCTTTACGCAAGAAATACTACAATACGGATTCAAACCAAAGAGGAAAACCGTTTGGTTCCAATAGAAGAGTTCATCGTTGGACCAGGAGAAGTAGTAATTCCCCCACAAGGTATAGTTACTGGCATTGTAGTACCTAAGCTTCCCAATTATATAGGTGACTATCTTACACTCCGTCAACGACAGGCTTTGAGTTGTAATGTTGTTTCAGTAGGTGTGGAAATGTCAATTGCTGAATCGGTCATCCATGATATTAGAATCGCTCTGGGAGCAGTCTCACCTACTGTAGTTCGTGGAAGGAAAACAGAAGCGTTTCTTTCTAACAAGGTTATTAATGTTGATTTAATCAATGAAGCTAGCCCATTGATTCAGTCTGAATGTATTCCTATTGATGACGTTAGATCAATTAAAGAGTATCGTCAAGCAATGACTGGAGTATTATTAACCAGATTCCTCCAGACATATCAACGACGTTGATTTAACGATTATTTTTCTTTACTGTCGTTTATCCAACGAAAATATTCCTAAAAATAATTGATCTAGGAATAGTTTTTCATAAGCCAATTAAGTATTATTTTATCGTTTTCCTACATAACGGATGTGCTATGACTTATGATTCTTTTGCGATCAATTCAGTTAAACCACTAGCATTTTCAATTAAATCAACTAGATAAGCTGAAAAACGAGCAGCAGGACCCCCATCAATAATATCATGGTCAAGGGAGATCGTCATCTGTAAACATTGTTCTTCTCTGATAGAATCACCAGATTTGACGAGTTTTTGAGTGATTCCACCAAT
>JBHLKC010000289.1:0-4485 GCA_048887065.1 Candidatus Hodarchaeota archaeon | reverse complement strand
GTCAAGGATTTCAAATCAACTATAAGGTGACCATAGGATGTCAGATTACGACATATAATCAAGTGATTGAAGGGCAAAATACAAAATTTCAATTTTGGGATCTCGCAGGACAACAAAGATTTGAATTTGTTCGCTCAACATTCTATCGAGGGTCACATGCAGCAATTTTAGTGTATGATCGAACAAGACCACAATCTTTACTTAATATTCAAAGATGGAGAGAAGAAATACTCTCTAATGTGGGGTATGAGATTCCGCTCATTATTTTAGGAAATAAAAGTGACCTAAAAGAAAAAATTCAAGTTAATGAGCATGAAATAATAAAGATTATTTCAGAACTTAAACAACAGACACAACTTATTGAAATTCCTCATTTCTTTACTTCAGCTCAATCAGGGTTAAATCTTACGGAAGCACTAACTAGTATTGGGAAGATATTAAGAAAATTTTTCCCCCAACCTATCTTTCCTAATATCTTCAAGAAACAAAGAGTTGGAAACGCTTCCTAAACGTGAATAGAATAACGCTTCTTTTTAGTTGGGAAACGAGGTTCATTACGAAACAATTTACTTCAGAATACGCTCCTCAAATAACAAGAAGGAGCTACGAACGCTCCATCTTACCTAGAATTATGATTTAGTCCTAATTAGTACGAACCTGTACCTCAACAGCAGCAATGTCCTCTATCTGAATTATTACATCGAAAAATGAACGACTACCCAGTTGGTTCAGTACCATACAATGTTGTCCTACTGTCTGAATTTTCCCATTAAATTTCCTGCCAGATTTGAGTATCATTTCCACTTTCTTATTAAGCAGGGTGGATAAAGCATCCTTCATTGTAGTATTTTCTTTCATTTCCATTTTCTATCACTCAAATTTTAATTCATTCTTTAATTCCTTAAGAGCTCAGATCCTTCCCAAATAATGTGACTATTGGATAATCTGATGGATCTGCAACGCGCTGTTTGAGAGAATTCCATTGGATATTCGAAGATGTTGCACTGAAATAACTCGATTTGAATTCAAATGAGATTTGCTGATTTAATTTCTTATCATCATTATAATGAAACGTGAATATTCCATGATAATCTCGATCAACAAGTATATTCTTTTTTTTTCCCTGTTTAAATTCGAAAACTACAGACGTGGTACCATGGCCTGGGATTAGGATTGGAAATAAAGGTAAAATGCTTTTTATCTCGTTGATTTTTCTTCCCTCAACATTCTTTGTAATATAAAATGGAAAGTGCTCTCCTGTTTCTACATCTTCAAAATGTAAGTCTATCCATTCTAGATACCCTGGTTGTGAGCCTACATTGTTTAAAAGCATTGGAATATAAAAATAGAATTTTTCTTGTAATTGCATAATACCTATTTCGACTATTGGGGATAATTTTAATTTAGCTGACTCTCTAGCCTTATAAAAGTTATATAGTCCAAAGAGAACAGCGAAAAGACTGCTTGCGTAACTACCCAAAATAGCAGGATCAAAAATATCTATTGCCATTGTTTTTACTCCTTTTTTGTACAATAATTTGAATTAAACGAATATTTTTTTGTATAATACTTATGTTTATTTTTTCGATTAATTCAATTGTTCTTGCTTCAATCTTTTTTTTCATCCGAGAATACACAATGCGAGCTAGGTAGGATTATTTTTAAGCTTCAAGGAGAAAAGGACTGTGAGTCAATCCCATAGATCAAATTATCATTAAACTCATTCAATCAAATGGTGGAATAAATGAAACTGAAAACCTCTGATGATATCCGAACATTTCTCAACTTATATATTTCTTCAGTCGCTTTAGGTACAGCTCTCGAATTGGGACTATTCTGGGAACTTGCTGTCGAACCTTTGGAGGTTTCTGAGCTTTCCCAGTTATATAATATACCCTCTCATCGCATTCATTCATTGTGTGAATTATTAGTTGAGTTGAATCTCTTAGAAAGAAACAACGTGACTTATATTCCTTCTTCTTTAGCACATGAAACGATATTAACAAAATATAGTAAGGAAGTTTGGGCTTTTCTAGCCCAAGAAGCACAAAAACGGTTTCCAGCAATGAATAATTTATCTTCATTCATCCACCACCCACAATCTATCTGGAAGGCTCAAGGATTAAAAAGGTCAAACTGGCTAGTTCGGATTAAAACCAATCCAGAATATGCTGATCGATTTACTAAGGTTCTCTACGAACTACATCGATCCTTTGCCGAAGAGTTAGCTCAGACCTTAGACATGACAGGAGTCACAAGGATAATGGACATAGGAGGTGGGTCTGGAGTTGTCTCTTTAGAGTTACTAAAACAGTATCCTGGTCTAACTGCAGTTGTAATTGATTTAGAGAATGTTTGCAAGAGTGGTAGACAAATTGCTAAAAGAATAGGAATAGCAGATAGAATTTCTTACCAAGTGTGCGATTATATCAAAGATAAGCTTCCTGATGGGTTTGATATGGTTATACAATGTGATGCGGGAGAATTTGATACGTCTTTTTTCAAGAAAATAAGAAAAACTCTAAATTCTGGAGGTCGTTTTGTGATTATCGCCAATATCGATGATGAAAGTGATCAATTAGCTCATTCCACCTACCAACGACCATTCCTTAGGACGATGATCACTTTTCACTCATCACTAGGAGGTTCTAAATTTTCAAGAGATATTTGGTCAGTTGAAGAGGTGAAAAATCTTCTTTCTCAAGCAGGATACTCTTCGTCCTCCGAAGAAATTTGGAAAAATGGAACAGTGATCGTTCATGCCTATAAATGAAGTAAAGCTTACTATATACTTGGTTTCCATAAATCCCTCAATTTTTCCCTAGATATTCTTTTCCTAGTTCATCCACATGGGTTGTTCGCCAATCAGGATAGTAGAAACCTTCTCCTCCTGTTATAGTCTCGGTAGATACAATTAAAGGATCTTGTTTTAGTGATTCCTCGGTTTTGCGAATATTCTTTAAACTATCAGCAAAAAAGATGACTATTATCATGGGTTTATCAACTACAATCCACCCAACCCAAGTATTAGGAAATTTATTCATTGTCTTCTGAAAAAATTCGATTTTATTTGCGTTTGGTTTGAGCATACAGAATATAGTAAAATTAATCAGGTCTTCAGATGATCCAGGAGATAATATTAGGGGAAAAGTTATTATTCTTTCTCTAATTAACTTATCAATCCGTTTTTTGAGTGTTCGAGTTGAAATTTGAGTCTTTTTTGCGAGTTCATGGAATGACATTCTCCCATTCTGACGAAGTTTAGAGATGAGCATATAATCTACAGGAGCAATTTGGGGAAGTTTTTGGCGAGGAGGTCCAAGTAAAAGGAAAATTTCCACTGTATTTACAAATGTAAGAGTTTTAATATAGGATTCAAGGTTCATCACATCTGAACTTGACCTATAGGTAAATACAACAACTATCTGGTTTCCTAATCCTACACCTACTAAAAACACAAGTTCATGGGAGCCTATAACATCTGCTAACGCTTTTATGCTTTCAACTTCCTTGCTAATTGTGATTTTTGCTAAAGCTGTCTCCTCCCCTAAGATTCCTGGAATTAAATCACACGTATAACCTCTTATTACTCCCTCCTCTTCCATAGCAATGATACGATTCTTCACTGCATTTAATGATAGTTTTAATTTTGTAGCAATAGCGCTCAGAGGTATTCTCGAGTTTTCATTCATGATCTTTATTATTTCTAGATCTTTTGTATCGATTTTAAACACCTAGAGCCTATTAATTTCTTGTTATCGTTTTTCATGACAAATTGCTAATGAATCTTTTTCTGATTTGTGAACCTTATAATGCACTTTTCTGATATCGAAGTGCGATTTCATGTCCATTTTTGCATCCTAACTCGTAGATAATCTTTTATTATTAGCAAAATTGAGATTTAATTAAAGAAAATATCAAACAAATACACGAGGATTAAAAAAATGCATATAGAAAATGAAATATCACGAGAAATAGCATTAAAGCTATGTGAGGAAGTACGTGTTGGAAATAAACAAAAATTATTGAGTTTTGGTAAACTTCAATGCTATTTTTGTTGGAAATTCGGTCGAAAAAAGAATAGAAATGGTGAAATAGTCATCCATAATATCTGTGCTCTCAATGGTGGTTGTCACCAAGTCAACAGACTATACAAAAAACAGGATATTCACAATAAGGAATAAATTTTCCCTTGTTTTTTTTTACCTGATTAAAGTAAGAATGGAGAGAATTTCACAATGATTGAAGGAAAACTGGGTTATTATTTTCATAGATTAACTACCTCTCAAAATTGTATTCAAGAAAAAAGAACTATAATCCGGCATATATTAAAGTGGATATTCGTCTTTAGCGCTGCATTACAAATTGTTTTGATATTCAGTATATTCTTTTGGGATTATTACGCTGGCCAGCTAACTGCAGGCTTTGGAATTGAGGGAGAGCGTTATCTCGGAATTGGTAATTTTTATATTTATGTAATCTCAT
>JBHLKC010000288.1:0-4495 GCA_048887065.1 Candidatus Hodarchaeota archaeon | reverse complement strand
TTAGTTTGGCTAGGTAACCTCATGATTCGTCGAAAAGCAAATGTAGTCGCTCGTGGAATATAATCAAATTCATCTTAATTGACTGTTAAACGCGCAGAATGAGGCATTAGGTTCAAATATTTTAGATTTTGATGTTGGTATACTCCCCCATTTCTTGTAATTCAACTATATGCTTTTTGATCATTTCTCCTTCCCAATATTTGAGTAATGATTCAGCATAAGGAAATTCTCTGTAGATTGGAGCCTTTTCTACAAGTTGATCTATCTTGACAATACCTGCTTCCAATAGACTACGTATACGGTCTGTTCTTTCACTAAATATCTTATAATATTCTTTTAGCTGTGTATAGATCTGCTCAGTAATTAACCCACGATGAGATGAAACTAGAGCTCTCATTTTCAAATCCATGATTCTTTTCACAGACTTTCTAAAATCGGGTATACTTGATTCACGATGGCCATACCATGGACCAAATGAAGTATCAAGGTCATAGTCAAAGGAAAAAAGGATCTGACGATTTGGTTCATAGAAACAATAATGATCGATAGAATGTCCAGGAGTATAGATTGGTAATAATAGCGTGTCTCCAATTTCGAATTGAGTACTAGAATCGTAACTATGGGTCGGTTTACAATCTCGAAAATTCATGCGTTCTCCACTTACGAATCCTCTCCAGTATTTCGCGAGAGTTCCAGGTTTAGTAAACCTATCAGATAAGGCCATAAGATTTCCACTTGTTGTGAAACCTTCAATAGGGACTTGAATTCTCTCTGATGTATCTTTGAAGACCCAATTACCTGCTGAGTGATCTGGATGAGTGTGTGAATTTATAATTTGATAAATATGAAACTTTTCCTTAATTTTCTCTAGAGTTTCTATTCCACATCCCGTATCAATAAGAACTGCTTCGTCTGATGTATCTATAATAAGGATGGAGTGAGAGAAAGGAAATCTTCCATTATTAATTCCCTGAACTAAATATATATTACCAATTATATGTTCTAGTGACTCCTGCATTATTTCCACCATTTTTTCAAAATGAATATGAATATTTTCTATACGTAAAACAAAGTGGGTAAATTATATCAGAGTTCCCTCGGAATTATAATCAATACTATTATTGTCTGAAGGAATACTCATTGGTTGGGAATTAAATTTCTTATGGTCTAATTTACCCAAATAAACTCGTCCAAAGAGAAAGAATAACCAACTAGGTAAAAGTATCATCATCGAAAACGCTGACTTAAATAGTAAATCACTTCCGACAATAACAAAAGCTATGCCTGGAAATAAGGAGGAATGTTGAATTAGTCGGAATTTTGGTTTTAAAACGATGAAGTACCGGCTGTATGATATTAGAATCAAGATTAGACCAATAAGCAGATACTTCTCCATATATTTGCTTTGAAAAAACAGCGTAGAGTTAACGAAATATAGTAAAAAAATAGTAAGCGCAAATATTATTCCTAAAAAGCTACCAAAACAGCCAGAACAGATTGAATGTGCTCTGAATTCAAACTCATGGGTAGATAATAAATCATGGGAGTGATGATTCAGGTTTATACGCACATAAGGGGTTCTATCCATAAAAAAAAATTTCAAGTGAAGAAGATTAGGTATAATTGTAAGTGCTGCGAACATGAACATACCTATAACAAATCGTCTTGTATTCCATTCTGAATCAAGGGGGCTGGAGTAATCCTGAGTTAGAAGACCAATTAGTATGATACTTGCTATAAAAGTGATGAAGGGACTACAACTAATTAGGATTTTATTCGTTGAATTTACCGTTTTAATACACCACAAAAGATATTTGTAGCTCCTTCGTAAGGAATGTTAAAAGGTACCCTCTGAACGATATTTATTTCATATGGCAAATTAGAATAACTTTGAGGAGACTCTAATTGCGAATTTTTGTAACTGGCGGTACAGGGTTTGTCGGAAGCCACATCGTGGATGCATTAGTAAAAAATTATCCTGTCTCTGATTTAGGACTATTAGTGCGAGATGTGCAAAAAGTCGATGCTTCTATTAGATCTGATATTAATATTTTTAAAGGGAATATTACTAATAGCGCTTTCTTAGATGAATCAATTTCTAGTTTTGATCCTGGAGTAATAATTCATTCTGCTGCTCTTGCTGACGATTGGGCTCCTACTTCACTGTTAATGGAGGTCAATGCTCAGGGTACACAAAATATAATTGATGCTATGGTTCAAAACAAATCAGTGAACTGCTTAATATATGTATCTTCGACAGGAGTATATCCCAGAGTTGAGGGTGTCTATATCCATGAGGATTATTCGTATGGACCATATGGAAATTATCATAAATCGAAGCTAGTTGCTGAAAAGAGTGTTAAGGAGGCAATGGGGAAAGAATTAATTCGTGCAACAATTATTCGTCCTCCTAATGTCATGGGAATTAGAGACTTAACCCACATGGCGAGGATTTGCCAAGCAATCAAGAATGGCAAGTTTCCCATGATCCGACATGGTCAAGCGCGTCAAACTTGGGTCGCTGCTCCAGATTTAGCACAAGCAATCATTCTTATCATAAAGCAACCAGAGAAGGCAAATGGTCAAATTTATAATGTTAAATCTTTTGAAATTACGGTGAAAGAGCTCTATGACCAAGTTTCACAAAAGATGGGAATTAGTGATCCTCCTAGAAATTATCCTTATATCTTGGCTTTCAGTGCAGGTTTGATTAGTGAAATAATGGGGAAGATTAGAAGAAAACGATCTACTTTAAATCGGTATAGAGTAATAAAATTTGCTAAAGATCGTTTATTTGATGATTCAAAAATCCGTTTAGAACTAGGTTTTGAACCAAAAGCATCCGCAAAAGAAACCATCGAACAAACTGTTGAATGGCTACAGGAAGAACACATTATCTAAGGTCTTAGACTCGAAATCTTATCTAATTCTTTTTAGAATCCCTTAATAAATGTTAAAATTCCAATTAGTACCAAACTGATAGCGATTATAAGTGTTACAAAGTCGGGTAGTACAACAGCTCCTGCTAGAGCTAAAATCACGATTGCTAGTTCGAAATACAGTATATAATGACGCTTTGAATTACGAATCATATAAAATACTAGGAATAAACCAACTAAGGCACATCCTGAAGGAAAAATGAGATCGTAGTATTCAAAGCTCTCAGGGACAAGTAAAACGCCCCCAAGTGTACATATAAGGATAATTAAACCTATGGGGAGAGAATAATCTTGTTTTGTTCGTTGAAAGATTAGAATAATTACAATTAATCCGATAATAACTGGTACAATCGGTAAAACAGAGGTTGGAATTTCTAGGTTAAGTGAATCAGAAAATATTACAATGACACCAAAAAGAACCACTATAACGCCAATAATTAGAGGTAAGGCCCGTGTTAACTTATACATTTTTGAAGAACGTTTTCCTTTGAAAGAAAAAACTTCATGATCTGCTACAATGTCAGTCTCTTTAGGCTTAGTTTGGCGTAATGTACTTGTTCTCGTACTACCAAGACATTCATCACAAAAAACCTTGCCATCTTCAATATTTCTGCCACATTTTTCACAAAAACCCATAACTTAATCACCAGATAATGAGAAAAATCTGAAAACAGATTATTCTATATATATTGGCTTCCCAATGTTAAATTTTCTTGAAATCTAGAGGATTTTTAACTCTTCTTTTTAAAAATAAATTCACGAATTTGATTTTTGAGGGAATTTTTAACCAAAAAGATTTTGAGATGACGTCTTTTATTCATGTAACATTTATCTTTTCTCATTTAATATTGAAAAATAGGAAAATAAATCATGAAGACATTAAATCTCATAAAAACTCTTTGCTATGCTGTTGAGAATCAAACTCGTTTTGCTTGCCAAGATATCACAGAAGAGGATTCGCACTGGAGGCCAAATACAGAATCTCCTGCCATTGGATGGCTAGTGGGGCATATTATATGCCTTCATGATATTATGGCAAGTCATCGGGTTTGCGAAAATCCCATTTTATTTGAAGACTTAAATGATGATTTTGGATTTGGAAGTACTGGGAATTTTCCAAAGAAATATAACTTAGAAGAGTTATTTTTAAAATTTAAAGAATTGAATAGTGCTATTGTAAGCGTTATTTCTACAAAGGATGATGATTGGTTAGACGAAATGTTCGATACAACTGGCTTTCCTCCAAATTGGCAGAATAAAAACCGAGGGAAAGGATTTGTTTTAGCAGTTAATCACGGTATCGCCCATAGTGGACAGATTTTTGAGATTAAGCGAATGTTAGGGAAAGGGGCTTGGGGTTTTTAACAAGTAGTAATTCGAGGTTATCAGAGAAAGAGAAATTGTAGCTTCTTTACTTTAAAAGCTCTGATACTAGATAGGGAAGAATTCCACCATGTAAATAGTAATCAATCTCTATCTCTGAATCAAGTCGTGTTATAACTTCAAACTCAACTGTTGTGTTGTCTGCTTTATGTGCAGTGACTGTGAGGATCTTT
>JBHLKC010000287.1:0-4495 GCA_048887065.1 Candidatus Hodarchaeota archaeon | reverse complement strand
AATTACAAAATTCCTTTTTATTTTTCCTTTACACTGAAATCCCACTATTTGGAGGTACATTCACCCCTATTCTCACTCTATTCCACCTAGTCGTGTGGGGAGTAGGTTTCTTCTCTAGTTTGGTGGTTTATGCAGTTATTCGTGAATATACAGGTGGACGAACTGGTGTGCTTGAGATTATCGGCATTCTACTCATTTTTATTGTATCAAGTTGGTTAATATTCAATGAATGGTTTGCATTATATTTTATTGGAGTTTCAGCTTTGATTATCGGATATATGTACACTGCACTAGGTAGATGAGTCTTATTTCCTAATACACAACTTATAACAAAAAATAAATAGTGATTCCTACTAAGAGTCTCATTTTAATGATTAAAACCAGTTTTATATTATTTAATGCTCAATACCCGACTTTAATATAGCGATAAAGGTTTCTATTTTCTTTCCAATCAGAAAAAAGGTTTGTACTACTTCTCAGACTGGGACGGTGTCAGCATAGTCATCAGTTCTAATCGTATCATCATTGAAGCATTTTTTTCTGGTTGTTTCCCACGGAAGTATCTTTATTTTGATAGAGTAATTCTTTCAGATACTGATATCTTTTGATATTTTTTGATTCTTTTAATAGTGTTTTTGCTTTTTTTAATGTACCACTTACATTTTCAGAAAATAAAAATAGTGGAGTATTTTGTCGTGCGTGAATAAAGCATAATACGGTTCGAACCCGGTCAATGAACCTGTGTGAAGCTCTATAAATAGCTCCCTGATTTTCCTCATCATAATATGAGAGAAATAGGCCCACATCTGCAGCTCCAGTCGCTCCAAACAAACGTCTAACCTCAGATGACACAATAAACCAAGCTTCTTTCTCTTGGATATGAAGAGGGCTGATAATTCTAATATTAATATATCGAACTCGCTCATCCATTGGTTATTCTTCTTCCTCCTTGATTTTGGGTTTGGGTGGGCTTTTAAATACTCCAGGTGCAATATAATTTGAGCTAATTTTGAAAAGATTCTTTTGTATCAAGCGTCGAGGAATTTTACTTAGAGAATCAAGTGATAACTCCGAGTTTGCCAATAAGATTTGTACTAACGCAGCTAAATCTCGTGGTGAACGCATTTGATCAGCTCTACTACTTCCCGAGGTAAAAAGAACTGGAACTTTTTTGAGAGTTGCAATCTCAAGCGCTGAACGAATCTGTCTTAACGCTGGGATTTGATGGCGCTCTGGAAGAGAGTAGAACTCGGAAAGTGGGATTTCTAGAAATTTATGAAATTTTAACATAAGTTTAGCAATAGAGCGTGTCATTAAATGGCCGAGTTGAAAGATTGGAAACTTCAAGATATCAACACGATTATCTTGGGCTGCCCAAGCAGCGATTTCTGGATCAATGCAAGTTATAGCGATAATAGGAAATAATCGTCTTTTATGTCGAAGAATAGAAATCATTTCTTCACGTGATTCATGAACTAGGCCTATATCTAAACGTATATGTGATTTTATTAGAGTGATAAAGGGAGGATTGTTTATTATTACTCTCTCAGCTTTTGTTAGATTACTTATCCATATTTCAGAAAAACCTAATTGATTAGCAGTATGAAGACAAGCGGATAATTGCAATTCTGATTCTGGATTGATAGAATCAATGAATTCACGCGGCATTTTCCTCACTTTCATACCGAATTATTTTTCCAGATTAATAAGATTATAAAGCTCTTTCATTCTTACTTACAATTGCTTCCTATTCTATTACATTCAAGGACTTAAATGTCATTTTAATAGGTCATTATGGAATACAAAAATCTACAGCAGGTTTTTGTGTAAGAAAAATAAAGTATAAAGAACTCCCCCTTTTCTTCCTTAATTTTTAGTTAGGATTAACGATCATACGAAGGACGAATGTGCTCCGTACCTTTTCCACGTCGTCTCAAACCACGGGCTTTTTGGCCTACAGAAGTTTTTCCTCGAAATACACGTCCACGGCTGCTTTTTGCGCAAATCCAGTTGATTTTTGGATCAGAAATTATGTCGGGAGCAAAAGGATCAACTAATATTACTTCAAACCACCGATGTAACCCATTTTCTAATACAGGGTAGCTATTTAACACTTCCAAATTGGGAAAACGATGTGAACATCTTTCTTCAGCTATCCATTGTCTGGATTTCTTGGGAGTAATACGTCTTACACCCATTCTTTTTGATCTTCTACCACTAGTTGGACGGGATTTTCGACGGCCACCCCTAGGAACACGAACTCTAGCTAATATAAAACCCTTTTTACGCCGATAACCGAGAGCGCGGGCCCGATCAATCCTTGTAGGATTTTTAATGCGAATTATGCTAGGCTCCCGTCGCCATTCAATCAATCTGGAAATTCGTAACTTACGAAATTCAGGGTTTCGTTCTTTCCAGAACTTTGATACGTACTTGTAAGCATTCATTGGTTTTACCTCCTATAGGTTCTGTAAAATTAAGATTAAGACTTATTTTACAACATTCCAAAGCGGAGATACTTGAACGGGAGTGATTTTGAGAAATTTTTAAATTCTTGTATCAATAAATTTCATTTTGAACCGAACCCAATCTTATTGAAATCAATTTGTTTATTTAATTAATATGTGCCTGCTTTATGAATACAAATTTTTCATAAAATTAGAGAAATATTGAATGTCTATAAAGCAATAGATTGTTCTTTTTCTTTGATTCGTTTTATTGAAAGTTCTAAGGCACTTTTTAAAATCTTTAAAAATGAAATTCCTTTTGGTGTAATAATATAGTGTCGAGATCTTCCATCATGAAGGACCTGAGGCGAAACATAAAAATCAAGGTAATTTAGTTTTACGAGCTTTCTTAATTCATTCGAAAGAGTGCTTGGAGGGATATTTAGATTCTGGGCTAAGATAGTCAGATTAGCCTCCTCCGCATAGAGGAATGCTATTTCTATCAATGTCAGGACTGTTCTTCCCTTTAATTCCGATCTTAATTCTGATCGATAATCAATTGGAAACCATTTAGCTAAACTTGTAGGCGTTGTTGGCTCCTCTAACAGAGAAGATTCCATAGTTTCAGATATAATCGCTGTTGTTATGTTTTCTAGACCTATAATCAGTTTATGATAAATCGGTTTAAGAAATTCGATTTTTTCGCTTTGAAAATAATCTACGAAGCTTTTTTGGCGAAATATTTGTGAATTATATACATAATAATATAAACCACCAGTGACTATCAATCCACCTAATATAGCAATAAAGAACAGGATAAAGTTGGTGTCAATTAAAGATCCTTTTTCGGTGACAACTTTGACAGAATTAGATGACAAATATCCATCAGAACATGAAGCAATGACTTGGATTAAAACTTGCGAATTTGAAGGAAGAATTGATGTATCCCAGGTGTAAGAATTTGCGGATAGAGCGGAAACAATAATAATCCACTTTTTTCCTTCATCTAAAGAGTAAGAAAGATTATACACAACAGAATGGCCTTTTGAATCAATTGAGTGTCTCCAATGAATGATAGTAGTTTTATTTAATTGACTTCCTTCTGTAGGCTCTTCTATAATTGGAATCGAAAGAGTATGGAGATTGTTTATCTGATCAATAGAAATTAATGGAAAGGGATCTGAATTGTTAACAGGACCATCAATCATGTAAGGAGAATCAACAAATCCATCTTCATCCATATCTGGATATACCCAGTCATTCCAGAAATTTTGTGTAAAGATATTATTTTTTCCATTATCATATGCTTGGGAGATACTTCCTTGTGCATTCCGATAGAATGAATTTAGAGAGACTAAATTGTTATCTGAGTGCAAAATCAGGGAAACACCATATCCTGAGTCAATGATACTATTATAAGTAATAAAATTATCATCACTATTCTCAACAACAATCCCTTGATGATTATTATAAAGGAAATTGTTAGAAATTCTAGTATTTGATGAACCCCTTATCCAAATTCCAGGTCCCCCATCAGCATCTTGGATAGAGTTGTTTGCTATGATATTATCAGATCCATTTACCCAGATAGCATTAATATTATTAAACAGGGTGCTTAAGATAATCGAGTTATTACTCCCTATAATATCGTATGGAAATTCTACATTATAAATTGAATTGTTTAATATAATGTTATTATTTGATCCACTCGATAAATGAATACCTCCTCTTCCATTATTTCCTCCATTAGCATTTGAAATTGTGTTATTTATAATATAACCATAAGATGTATTACTTAGATGAATTCCAACTAGGCCTTCACTTAGATGACAATTACTTATCTGAAAATGTAAATCCGTTTCCCATATCCCTATACAAGATATGAATGGAGTACCAATGATGCTTAATCCATTAATAATAATCGGAGAAGATTGACTTCCATCTCCAGGCCACCCCTCTACATTTGCCATTGCTATAAACTCGTTATTAGAGTAAATTTCAATTGGCTCATGTTCAATAAGCTGGGATGAAAGACTTATTGAATCATT
>JBHLKC010000286.1:0-4502 GCA_048887065.1 Candidatus Hodarchaeota archaeon | reverse complement strand
CAATCATTAATTTCACGACCAAATAGCTTAATAGATCCACGAGTTGGGCGCAAAATACCTAGTAAACATCGGATTGTAGTTGTTTTTCCAGCGCCATTTGGTCCTAGAAATCCGAAGATAATTCCACTCTTCATATTCAGAGTTAAATCCTCGATTCCACGATGTGATCCATAATATTTGGTCAAATTGTTGAGTTCAATAGTAAAATTGATTTTTTCACCCATACTTCATATCTCCTTGCTTAATTTAAAGAATGATGTTATTGAGGAGGAATACTATTACAATCAGCTCTGAAATATACTCTGATGAAACTTATATAATTGATTATCTTTATTGGTAGACGATTATAAAAATGTTCACATTAAAAAACATTTGTTATTTAGACTATTTTATAGCCTATATCTGATTTATTTGATGTCTTTACAAAGAATTTACTCTTTAAATACTAAATGAAGAATTCTTTTTTTAAACGAATGTGCATTACAAGATATCGTTAAAATTATATGAAAAGAATCCTTTTAATTAGCTGTATTACCTTGAATCAATAATTTAAAAACTAACACGATTTGGTGGAAAATGAAGAACAATGAAGATTAATTTTCGGCCAGCTAAAAGCATTATAACCAAAAGTAATATTCCCTCGGTTGATTATGTCATTAATCCTTATATCGGATGCCAACATGGGTGTATTTATTGTTACGCTGAATTCATGATTAGATTTACTGGCCATAAAGGGGATAGATGGGGAGAATTTTTAGATATAAAGGAGTTTGATGCTGATAAGATTAAGCCCAAGAAATATCAAGGAAAGAGGATCTTACTGAGTTCTGTAACTGATCCTTATTTACCACTTGAAAAAAAATATCAGAATACTCGTAAGATTTTGGAGAGACTTGTTGGGACCAACGCACTAATCTCTATTCTCACGAAATCCAAATTGGTGGTTAGAGATATTGATCTGTTTAAGAAATTCAACAATATCGAAGTTGGAATTTCAATAAGCACATTAGATACAGCTTTTGCGAGAAAAATTGAGCGTAGAGCATCGAAACCTTCAGATCGGTTAGAAGCTCTAAGAACCATCTCAGAAGCTGGGGTACAAACATATACTTTTATTTCCCCATTTTTTCCAGAGATTACTAATTTTATAGCAATTATTGAAGAATCAATAAAATATACTCACAATTATATGTTTGAGAATTTAAACTTCAGACCACATAATATTCCTAAAATTATGAAAATCATTAAAGAAAATTACCCAATTTTATTGCCTAAATACCAAGAAATTCGCAAAGATAGAACCTATTGGGATATAATGGAGACAGAGATTAGAAATTATTGTAAAAAGAGGGGTCTTAGCTATAGTATTGAATTTCATCATGGTGGATTTGCAAAAAGTTGAGACTTACCGAAGTATTCCCTCTCTTAATTTTCTTCAATCTATATAGTCAGGATTTATGCAAAGAGTATAACCTATATTTAAGGAAAAATGTAACAAGAGCAATGTGAAGAAATAAAGAATCTTCTCAAAATTCTGACGCTTTTTGGCTTCTTCAGCATTCAAACTCTTCTATATCTACTTCAACAGGCTTAGTAAGACTTAAAATAGCAACACCAAGAATAGCAGCCACAAAAGATGCAATTAATATCGAAAATTTTAGCATTGATAAGAGTGTAGTATCACTTATTGCTAGATTTCCTATGAATAATGCCATCGTAAATCCAATTCCTGCGAGCATCGAGACACCAATAATATGAGTCCAAGTCAATCCTGAAGGTAACGAGGTGATTCCTGACTTTACTGCAAACCAAGTCGCAATACTTATTCCAACTGGTTTTCCTACAACTAATCCAAAGAATATTCCTAATTCAATTGGATGAATAGAAAGTGGTATATCTTCTAATAAAACACCAGCGTTTGCTAAAATGAAAATGGGGATAATTAAAAATGCAACCCAATAATGTAAAATGCGCTCAAATCTTTGGAGAGGAGCTTCAACATTTTGACAAGCTGTTTCAAGTGCTTTGATTGCATTCTGTTGCTTTTGATTTAATAGAACGCCGGAACCACATTTCCCCGATTTTTGAAATTCCTCAATAATAAGCTGACTCTCTAGTATAAAACTATCGGCATTTATTTTATTTCGTGCAGGAACTGTAAATGCGAGTAATACACCTGCTACTGTTGCATGAATTCCTGATTGGAGGATAACAAACCAAAACAAAATCCCAAATAAAAGATAAAATAGGGGATTGTGTATATCAAGTTTATTAAATAGTAAAAGAAGGAGAAAAATAACAAAAGCCACTGCAAGAATTGACCAATTAATATTTGAACTGTAAAATAATGCGATAACTAATACTGCTCCAATGTCATCAATAATTGCTAATCCAGTAATAAATACCTTTAAAGGAAATGGAGCTCTTTTTCCCATTAAGGCTAGGATTCCTAATGTGAAAGCAATGTCCGTAGCCATAGGGATTCCCCATCCTGAAATACTCTCAGGAGAATTTAGGTTAAACAAGATATAAATTGCGGCAGGAAATATCATTCCCCCTAATGCTGCTATTATCGGTAATGATGCTTTTCTTAAAGAGTTTAATTCCCCTATGATGATTTCGCGCTTAATCTCTAATCCAATGACGAAGAAAAAGATTGCCATTAATCCATCATTAATCCATAAAGCCACTTTTTTACTAAGGCCAATATCACCAAATTTAATCGTCATCTCTGTTGCCCAAAAAGAATTATAGTCTTCAAACAACAAAAAATTTGTAACGATTAAGGCAAATAATGTGCAGAATATTAGAATTAATCCACTCAACTGTTCAGTTTTTAGAAAAACTTTGAATGGTCTGATAATACGTTTGGGAAATGTAGATTCTATCGATTCAGTTTTAGTAACCATTTTTTTTCCCTTGATTCCATATTATCATGATAAGATCTTAAGCTATGCGCCTTGAAATCAATAAATGTTTCATTTATAATTAGTTAACTCGTAATTTATAATTAAAATTATGAAAAAAGAATAATTTAACTTATTATTCTTTCTCATATTCGGTTAACGTGATTTTTCGATCTAATACTAAATTTTTGGTGGACAAAATGTCTGAAAATCCTTTTAATTATCTGGAGAAACATAGATACATTAGTTTAACGACATTCTATAAGAGTGGGAAAGGAGTAGCAACTCCTGTGGAATTTGCAGAGAAAGATGGCAGACTATACGTAAATACACGAAAGGAATCTTGGAAAGTGAAACGGATTCGACAAAATCCAAATGCGAAAATTGCCCCCTGTACTATCCGTGGGAAATTCCTTGGAGAAGAAATGGATGTGACCGTTAGAATTCTCTCCAAAGACGAAGAAGTGAGTTTAGCAAGACAAGCTCTTGATGAGAAATTGAATAAAGGCCTCAATAAGATTTTTCTACTTCTCTTTAAATTCTTCGGTAAAGTTAAATTCTGGAAAGAACCAGAGGAAAGAATCTACTTAGAGATTTCGTCATAATCCTTTGCCATGCAAAGATGGGTCGATTCTTAGTTTAAAGTCTCTATTAGAAAATTATACCTCTTTTCTATTCTTAGTAACTGAAAAGTCGCTTGGTTTCAGGTTTCGACAAGAATATGCACAAAAATTACGTATAAATTTAAAAAACAGTTAATTCACCTTTCTGTTTTAATGATCGTTCTATTCTTATTAAAAATATGAAGCCAATAACAAGTAAGAGTAATGATATAAAGATTAAAATAAGTACTTCTTCTGTAAAATCAAAAATGGTAACATCTGGTACAATAGTACCCCGAATGATTTTTAGTGAATATGTAAGGGGAAGAATCTGGCCAATTAGTTTTCCCCATTCTGGTAGCATCTCAATAGGTACAATGGCTCCAGAAAATATGAAGAAAATTAAAGTTAAAATGTTAGCAGTATTAGTTCTATCTCTTAAACTTAACGTTATTGCGTTTACAACTAAACCCACGCCAAATAAAGAAACAACCGTCATTCCGATTCCAATGAAGAGAAGAATCGGGTTTAGATAGGTTATACGTACCTCAAAAATGAAAATACCTGCTATAAAGATTATTATAAAATCCAATGTCGCATTAAGCATAGCATAACAAACATGTCCTAACATATAAGCACGACGTGATACAGGACTCAAGAATAGAGATTCTATCGTCCCCCCCATTCTTTCCCAGTAAAATACACGGCCCACTTGGAAAACAGTTGCATACATATATACAAAAATAGCCTGTCCAATTATTACAAAAGTTAAGTAATCCAATGATGAATAAACTCCAAATGACGCTTTGAGGTTCTCAGACCCAAATACAACACGATAAAGAATCCAAGCTGTAGCCATGGTCATAAAAGGAAGAAAAAACCGGAGTGCAAAACTATTTAGAGAAAATAAACGATAGAAGGCAATTAGGTTGTGTCGTGCGGTCGATATTATTACACGAATGTGTTTCCTCAATTGAACTCTCCATCTAAAATA